>JAJDXX010000219.1 GCA_022823055.1 Candidatus Binatia bacterium
GTCATTCCCGCGAAAGCGGGAATCCAGGGGTGGGGAGGGGTCAAACGGCGTATTCCCCGCCGCCCCACCCCTGGATTCCCGCTTTCGCGGGAATGACGGTATGGGGCGTTGGTGCCCATTCTCATCCGAGTGGAGTTCTGACACAGCTTGGACACGGGAATCCAGGTCGGGGCGAGGTGGGGCCTTGACGCCGCTCGCGATGCGACATTGCCTCGGAAGGGAGCAGGCGTGATTCGAGTCGACCCCCACAAGTGCGACGGTTGCGGCATCTGCGTGTACGACTGCGGCGCCGACGTGTTCCGCTTCACCAACAAGAAGGACAAGGTCTTCCCCTTCGGCAACAAGTACTGCGTCAACTGTTTCCTGTGCGAGCTGGTCTGTCCCGAAGACGCCATTGAGGTGGTGTTGCGGCCCAAGAAGAAAAAGGCCGCGGCGGCCGCCGAGCCCACCCCCTCGGCAGGCACATGAGCGACGCCATCCCCACCACCGACTGCGACGTCCTCATCATCGGCGGCGGGCTGGCCGCGTGCATGGCGGCGCTGGAAGCCTCCAAGCGCAACATGGACGTGGTGCTGGTGGACAAGGGCCGGCTCGGACGCAGCGGCTCCAGCCCCACTTCCGGTGGCGTCCCCCAGGCGGCCTTCGCCCACGCCGACCCCCGCGACAGCAAGGACATGCACTTCCGCGACACCATCGTGGGCGGCGACTACATCCCCAACCAGAAGATCGTGCGGGCCATCGTCGACGAGGTCACCGACCGCGTCATCGAGCTGGAGGAGATGGGGCTGCACTTCAAGAAGACCCCGGACGGCAAGCAGTTCTACCAGGAGAAGCGCCTGGGCAGCTCCTACGCGCGCAGTTGCCCGCCGGTGGGCGGCAGCGTGGGTATGCTGGGCTACCTCCGCAAGGAGGTCTTCAACCGGGAAGTCCAGGTGCGCCAGTGGACCATGATCACGAAGCTCCTGCGCCGGAACGGCCGCGTCACCGGAGCCTTCGGCATCAACGTCCAGAAGGGTACCTACGAAGCGTTCCGCGCCCGCGCCGTCGTGCTGGCCGCGGGCAGCGCCATCGCGATCCAGAAGTACACCAGCGCCAACTTCCTCACCACGGGCGACGCCTACGTCGCCGCCTTCGACATCGGCGCCCCCTTGGCCAACCTCGAGTTCCTGGAGTTCACGCTGATCCCGGCCCCCGGCGGCGAGGCCATCTCCATGGCCGGCCTGTCCCCCTTCACCAGCAAGGGCGGCCGCTTCTTCAACTCCCTGAACGAACGCTTCCTGGAGCGGTACGACCCCGAGCGCCTGGAGGGCACCACGCGAGCCATCCTGGTGGGCGCCACCTACAAGGAAATGCTCGAAGGCCGCGGCCCCGTCTACCTGGACCCGTCCTACATCCCGGACGAGAAATGGGATGACGAGATCCAGTTCGAGTACACCCCCAAGCTCGGCAAGGCCGGCGTTAACGCCCGCTCCGACCGCTTCGAATGGGTGCCGGCGCTGCACACCTTCCTGGGGGGTCTCGACATCAACGAGCGGTGCGAGGTGGCCGGAGTGGAGGGACTGTACGCCTCGGGCGAGTCCGCCACCGGCACCCACGGCTCCAACCGGCTCAGCGGCAACGCCATCGCCAGCGCCTTCGCGCTGGGCGCCCGGTCGGGCAAGTACGCGGCCATCTACGGGGCGGACGCCGAGATGGGCGAGGTGGACCCTGGCGAGTTGTCCGCCGAAGTCGCACGGATCGAATCCTTCAAGCGCGACGACGGACTGGACCCCGCCGAATTGCACGAAGAGATCAAGGACATCGCCTGGGAGAGCACCGGGGTCGTACGGAACGAGCGCGGCCTGACCGCCGGCGTGGAACGCTTCCGGGAAATCCGCAACGACAAGGTCCCCCGCCTCAAAGCCGACGACCTCCGCGGCCTCATCAAGTCCCTCGAATGCGCAAACCTCTCATGGGTAGGCGAGATGGTTGCCGCCTGCGCCCTGGAACGCAAGGAATCCCGCGGCCAGCACACCCGCGACGACTACCCCGAACGGGACGACAAGAACTGCCTCAACTGGATCGCGGTGGAGAAGGACGGGGACCGGGTGAAGCCTGTGGTGAAGCCAATTCCGTTCGAGGAGGAGGATCTGAAGCCCTGAAACAAGTGCGCCAATCGTCCCGCACAAACGCGGAGCCCTATGGTTCCTGTTCGCCCCTCGGCCCGTCGAAGGCCGACAAGTGCTCCTTGAGAGTGCGGAACCCGGCTTCGTTCAGCCCCGTCGCGGCCTCGATCACATCCCAGGTCACCCCGACCCTCAACAAGCCTTCAACCACCTCCACCTTGCCGCGTTGCGCGCCTTCCGCCAGCCCTTGGCCACGGCCTTCCTCACGGCCCTGGCTCCGGCCTTCCGCTCTACCCTCTTCCAGGAGTTGTTGAGCATATGACATGATCTCGCCTCCCTGCTCGCGGCCACGGCGCCGCAACGCTTCGTTGAAAGCCAGCGCTCCCGCTTCATCCTGTGTCGCCATCACGTACACCATGAATAGACGAATATAATTCACCCCGCCGCCTGGAAACAGGCCCAGGCTGGATTGTCTTTCCCCTTATCGACCAGTGCGTTCGATCAGGGGTTCAATTCGGCGAGGGGTCCGAGTTGAAATGTCAGAGGGCGGCCTTGAGGTGCGCTCGTGCGGGGCATGCATTCTCGACCACGTGTTTGAGGTCCGCGATTCGGCACGGAGAGACGATGGCCCTGAGTCCCGTCAAACCGATGGACTTCCTGTTCCTGGAGAGATGTTGCTCCGCCACCGCGAAGAAAAGCCATTGGCGCGGGTCGCTGTGATCAGCATATCCCTCGCGCCTCTCGTCATGCCATGCGAAAACATAGATATCCGCTGGACGTCCCGGAGAGTCCACCCATCGACTCCCGTCCTCTGTCGAGTAGCCGGTGCGAGGCGCGACGTTGAAACGGGGGGAGCGATACGGCGCCCGTTTCTCACGATCCCATGACTGCCTCGCCGTGGCCTGCTTGACCTCAAGCCGGGCTCCGGAGGTATGCTGAATATCCCATGCGGCCCAGTCCCAACCGCGTTCCCAAGTCAGCCACCAGTCCGTTCCCAGTGCAAGCACAACCAGGCACTCGACATAGTCGGCCCGATAGACGTTGCTCATGACCGGCGTATCGTAACGGCGTATAAGCGTATCCAGGATTCTATGATGCAGAGAACTATTCTTCGAGGCACCGTCCATCGCCGCATCCCGGTCAGGTGTCCCACTCGTCATCCCCGGCGGCCACGAGGTCATCCATGTCGACACCCAGGGCTCGCGCCAAAGCCGCGTAGACCCTCACCGTGCCCTCGCGCTTGCCGGATTCGATCTGGGAAAGGTATGAGCCGCTGAGCCCCACCTGCTCCCCCAGGTCCTCCTGAGTCAGGCCGCGGTGTTCCCGCCACACCCTGACGGGGCTCTCCCCACCAACTAGGCGTTCCACCACCTCGGCCGGAACCTCCTCCTCCTCCCCGCGCGCGAGTTTCTCCTCGAATGCCTTGCTGTCGCGCAGGTCCTCAAACCACTCCAGCCGCTCCATCAGCGCCCGGTACTCGTCGTAGGGAATCACCGCGAAAGCGGGCTCCCGGTCACGGTTGATGATGATCTGAGGCTTCACCGGTAGACTCCTCCCCTGCATGTACTCACCTGCGAGATAGCCGGTGACGATGGTGCGTAGCGAGCGAAGCGCAGATTTCCGCAAGACGCTGGCGAAGGCTGAACGGCTCCAGGATTGTTACGCTCCTACCCCAAGTCACGAGATGCCAACAGATTTCATCGGCACCTCCTGCCCTGAAAAGCACCCTCAGTGAACCGTCGCTGTTCTCTGTGATGGTCTGACTTGGATGGAATTGAAATGCCTTGGCGTCCCGCGCGGCGTCGGCATCGAAGTGGAGCACCACGTCGAAGGGCTCCTCCTGGAAAGTGCCGAATGAACGCTCGGCGTACCGCCTCAAATCGAACGCCGGGTCGCGCTCGAATGCCTCATCGGTGATCCGTGCCTCGCTGATGTTGCCGAGTCGCCAGAGTCTCGGTTCGTTTCCCCGGTCGGTTCGTCCCACCAGGAATGCGCGGTTGCCGTAAAGAACCCCGTAAGGCCAAACCCGCTGGCGGTTCCGCCGCCCCGTTCCACGGGAGAGATACTTGAAATCGAGCTTGTGGTGCGTCGTGACGGCCTCCCGCACGAGCGAAAGAAGGCCCTCTTCGAGGCTCTCCCTCGGACCGGCCCGCATCGCCAAGCCTTCCACCTCCATGAGGGCCTCCAGGGCGGTGTCGAACTCTTCGGGAGAGTGGCGGCGCGATGCGGCTCGCAGCTTGACCACAAGACCGCCAACGCGTTTCGCGAGGTCGCCACGACCCAGACCGTTCGCCGCCGCTTCAAGGTCGGCCAACTCCTCGGGTGACACTTGGATCAGTGGGTGTAGGGCGCGGGACTGGAGCCGCCAATGAATGCGGCGGTCGCCGATGTCTGTGTCGACGGTCTCCAGCGGTCCGAAGGCCGCCTCAACGGCGTCGCGCATCCGCTCGGCGGTGCGCCGGCTGACGGAGAACCTCTCCTCAATCTCCGCGATGGTCAGTCCGCCCGGTCTTCCTTGAAGGTCGATGGCTAAGCGTACGATTTCCGTGACGTGTTCGTAACGCATCTGTCAACGTCTTTAGTCTCGATGATCTGCCTACATCGTCTCAACGAAACCGAGGGCCAACGGCGGGCCAGTGGTCGCGGCGAAATAGCCGACGTGGCTTGCCGTGTATGCCTCCTGGTTCGGGTTCAGCCCCCGTGTCCAGGTAACCCTCCCAAGGTTCGAACTGGCCGTTGTACTCACCGACCATCAGCCACTCAGGGTACACACCACGATCAATGGCGATTTGCTCAAGGAGTCCCCCCGCACGGAACTGGTCATGGTTCTCACCCCAACTATAGTCGTGAACGAGCACGAGGAATGGCGGCGGCGTTCCGTCTCCCTGACAGTACAGGGCGTCATACATGGCAAAACCGTCGCCACCGACGAACAGCATCGCAAGACGCTCAGGGCCGTGAGCGTCGTCATGGTCCTTGTCACGCTTGAGAACCACGTACAAGCAGAAGGGTTCTACGCGAGACCCTTCGGCAGCCTTCGCAAACGCCTCCTGATCATACGCCCTCCATCCAACAGGGTGCAGGACCGCCTCCGCTACCTCTTCGTCGT
>JAJDXX010000057.1 GCA_022823055.1 Candidatus Binatia bacterium
CTTGTCTCCCATCCGTGCATCCGTGCTCCACTCCGTTCCTGTTGGTCTTCCCAACAGCCTGATCCGGAGCACTCCTGCCAGCAATCAATGTGTGCAGTTTTCGGTTGCCACAAATGGGAGATTTACAGTTGCCCGCTACAATTCCCGCGAAAGCGGGAATCCAGGGGTGGAGAGGGGCCAAACGGGCATATTCCCCGCCACACCCCGCCTGGATTCCCGCTTCCGCGGGAATGACGGTATGGGATGTCGGTGTCATATCCAATCCGAGTCGTGTTTGACACAGCTTGGGAAGCGGTAATCCAGGGGCGGAGAGGGGACCTTTGTTTGACTTTCCACCAAGCCTCTGTTAGCTCCTAACCATCCTGGCAGCACGTGCTTGAATCCTCCTGCCATCGAACACCGACTCCCCTCAGGACAATGATGATTGCGGCTTGCGCGCCCGTTTGGTGGTGCATATGAACCTCACGCGTATCAAGGGCTTCGCCGACGTTCTGCCCGGAGACGTGGAAGCGTGGCAGCGGATCGAAAGGGCGGCAGAACGGGTATTTGCGAGCTACAACTTCAAGGAGATTCGCATACCCGTGCTGGAGAAGTCGGAGCTCTTTTCCCGTTCCCTGGGCGAGTCCACGGACGTCATCGAGAAGGAGATGTACACCTTCGCCGACCGGGACTCCAAGGCGACGCTGCTGAGCCTGCGGCCGGAGGGCACCGCCGGCGTCGTGCGGGCGTACGGTGAAGGAAAGCTCCACCAAGTGGAGCCCGTGCGCAAGCTCTACTACCTCGGCCCCATGTTCCGCCGGGAGCGGCCTCAGAAGGGCCGGCTGCGGCAGTTCCACCAGATCGGCGCCGAGGTGTTCGGCCGCACCGATCCCTACGTCGACGCCGAGTTGCTGCTGTTGCTGCGGGACCTGTGGGAGGATCTCGAAGTGACCGATACGGTCCTGGAGGTGAATTCCATCGGCTGCGCCGAGTGCCGTCCGGGCTACCGCGCGGCGCTGGTGGCGTTCCTGGAGGAGCGCCGGGCCGAGCTGTGCGCCGATTGCGACCGCCGGCTGGAGAACAATCCCCTGCGGGTGCTGGACTGCAAGCGGCCGTCCTGCGGCGGCATCGTGAGCGCGGCGCCGTCGATCCTTTCCCACCTTTGTGACGATTGCCGGAGTCACTTCGACACGGTGCTGGAACTGCTCCGGGACCTCCGGCCGGAGCCGGTGGTGAACCCGCGCCTGGTGCGCGGCCTGGACTACTATTGCCGGACTACCTTCGAATGGAAGGCCGGCGCGGGCCTGGGGAGCCAGAACACCGTGGCCGCGGGCGGCCGCTACGACGGGCTGGTGCAGTCCCTGGGGGGGCCGCCGGTGGCGGGCGTGGGCTTCGCCCTGGGGGTGGAGCGCCTGGCGCTGCTCCTGTCGGAAGGGGACACGAACGAAAGCGGCGCGCCGCTGCTCTATCTCGCCTGGATGGGCGAGGCGGCCCAGCGCTGGACGTTCGCCCTGGCACACCGGCTGCGCCGGCGCGGGCGCCGGGTGGACCTGGAGGGCGAGGCCCGGAGCCTCAAGAGCCAGATGCGGCGTGCCGACAAGCAAGGGGCGAGCGTGGTGCTCATCGTCGGCCCAGACGAAATGGAGAGAGGCAGGGCGCTGGTGCGCCACATGGCGACCAAGGAACAGACCGAGGTGGATTTCGCGGACGTTGAGGAAAGTCTCGGGTGAACACGTGAACAAGCGGAACGTGGACTTGATGGGCGACTGGCAGCGAAGTTGCCGCTGTGGCGAGCCGGGCGAGGGTGACGTGGGCGGGGAACTGACCCTGATGGGCTGGACCCAGTCCGTGCGGGACCACGGCGGTCTTCTCTTCATCGACCTGCGGGACCGCTCCGGCATGGTCCAGGTCGTGCTGAACCCCGAGGTGACGCCCGAGGCCCACGACAAGGCCAAGCGGGTACGCTCCGAGGACGTGCTGGCGGTGCGCGGAACCCTGGTGCACCGGTCCGACGAGACCGTGAACCCCAACATCCCCACCGGCGCGGTGGAACTGATGGCGCGGGAGTTGCGGGTGCTCAACCCTTCGCGGGTGCCGCCGTTTCCCGTCGACGACGAGGTCGAGCCCACCGAGACCAGTCGTTTCCGCTACCGCTATCTCGACCTGCGGCGACCGCGCGGCCTGCGCCCCCTGGAGATCCGCCACCGCATGCTGTCCACCATCCGCAACCATCTGAACGACCTGTCGTTCATGGAAGTGGAGACCCCCGTGCTCACCAAGAGCACGCCCGAAGGCGCGCGTGACTATCTCGTTCCCAGCCGCATGCACCCGGGCAAGTTCTACGCGCTGCCCCAGTCGCCCCAGCTCTTCAAGCAGATCCTCATGGTGGGCGGGGTGGACCGCTACTTCCAGATCGTGCGCTGCTTCCGTGACGAGGACCTGCGCATGGACCGGCAGCCCGAGTTCACTCAGCTCGACATCGAGATGTCCTTCGTGCAGCCCGAGGACATCTTCGCCATGGTCGAGGGGATGATGCAGCGGGTGTTCCGGGAGGTCCGGGGTGTGGAGCTGGAGACGCCGTTTTGCCGCCTGAGCTGGGAGGAGGCCATGGGACGGTACGGCACGGACAAGCCGGACCTGCGCTTCGGCCTGGAGCTGGTGGAGCTTTCGGACACGTTCCGTGACTCCAAGGTCGCCATCTTCACGCGGGCGCTGGCCGCCGGCGGCATCGTCAAGGGCCTGCGGGCGCCCGGCGCCGGTGACCTGTCGCGCAAGGAACTGGACGACCTCACCGAACTGGTGGGCCGTTACGGCGCCAAGGGGCTCGCCTGGATCAAGGTCACCGACAGCGACTGGCAGTCGCCGCTGACGAAGTTCCTGAGCGAGGCCGAGAAGGATGCGCTCCGGGACCTCACCGGAGTGCAGTCCGGCGACGTGATCTTCATGCTCGCCGACGACTTCGACATCGTCAACGAGGGTCTCGCCAACCTGCGGCTGGAGATGGGCCGGCGGCTCGGACTCGTGCAGGAAGGCGTCCAGGCGTTTACCTGGGTCCTCGACTTTCCGCTGGTGGAATGGAGGAAGGCCGAAGGCCGTTTCACCGCCGTGCACCACCCCTTCACCGCGCCGCGAGAGGAAGACCTGCCGCTCCTGGAATCCGACCCCGCCCGGGTGAAGTCCCGCGCCTACGACTTGGTGCTCAACGGCATGGAGCTGGGCGGCGGCAGCATCCGGATACATTCCCCCGAGCTGCAGCGGCAAGTGTTGTCGCTGCTCGACGTCAACCCCGACACGGTGGACGACCAGTTCGGCTTCCTCCTGGAAGCCCTGGACCTCGGCGCCCCGCCCCACGGCGGCATCGCCTTCGGCGTCGACCGCCTGGCCATGTTGTTGAGCGACTCGCCGGCCATCCGCGACGTCATCGCGTTTCCGAAGAGCCAGCGCGCGGTTTGCATGCTGACGGAGGCGCCCACGGCGGTGGATGTGAGGCAGCTTGCGGAGCTGCAGATCAGGACGTTGGCGGGGGATTAGCCACAAGGCCGGATCTCCCGCCGTGCCTAACGCTGGCTTGCGGAAGTCTTCCGCGCCCTCAGTACAGAGAAAGGTGATGTCAGGCTGGGCGGACCATATCGAGCCCATCAAGGACACCCGACGGTCCTAATTCATCCGTCTGTGCCGAAATGTCAAGAGGCCGAAGAGAGCCTCATCTTTCCGTCCAGTAGCGCGCCAACTCGGTGAGGTAAGTCAGCGTCGCAAGATCGGGCATTCGGTCCATGTACACGCGGCCGCGCAGATGGTCCACTTCGTGCTGGATGACACGCGCGTGGAAATCCTCGGCAACGAAGTCCAGCGGTTTGCCGTCGCGGTCCAACGCCGTGACCCTCAGTCGTTTGTAGCGGGGGACGCGGCCCCGAATCTCGGGGATGCTCAGGCATCCCTCCCAGTCTTCCTCGATTTCGTCGTCCAGCGGGACGATTTCGGGATTGATGAGAACGGAAAGGGGCACGGCCTCCTTGCCGGGGTAACGAGCGTTGTCGGCTACTTCCAGCACCGCCACCTGTATGGATTCGTGAACCTGCACCGCGGCCAAGCCCACCCCCTGGTACTCGTGCATGGTGACCACCATGTCGTCGATGAAGCGCTGGAAATCCGGTTGGTCAACCGCTTCGGCAGGAACTTCGCCGGCAGGTGTGCGCAGCACTGGATTGCCCAAGCGGGCGACCTTGAGGATGGCCATCCGACGTTGGTAGCACAGCGGTTTCGGGGCCTTCAAGCCGCCGTTGGGTTCGGCCGGAAGTCAGTCCCAGCGGATCGGGCGTGGAGGCGGAGGCGTGTTTGACAACATAGACGCTTTAGGTCTATATTTTCTTTGATCAGACGGACAATGTGCCACGCAAGGGAGAACCTTTCGGAGTTGTGAAGCGTTCTCGCCAGGGGATCCAGCATGCACGCATCGACTGTGAATTCCGCCAGAACCACGGCCGACCGAAGCTCGCTGATGAACATCGGCAGGAAGGTCGACTACGCGGTACGCGCGCTTTCGTATCTGGCGGCCCAGCCGCACCTTTGGGTGGTGGGCAGCAAGGAGATCGCCGCGCGGCAGGACATTCCGACGCATTACATGTCGAAGATCATGAAGGATCTCGCGGCGGCGGGGTTGGTGCAGTCTCACGTGGGCCGCAAGGGCGGCTTCAGCTTGGCGCGTCCGGCGGAGTCCATCAGCGTCAAGGAAGTCTACGAGGCCGTCGAGAAGCCGCTGAGCCTGATGGAATGTCTGGATCATCACTGCTGTCCCTATGACACGGTGTGCACGCAGATTTCCGTGTGGGAACGGGCGCAGATGCTGCTGGTGGAGTACTTGGCAGGGGTCTCCATCGGGAGCCTTGCCGACCGCGAGGGGCTCAAGGGGCGCCTGAACGGGCTGCACAGTTGAATTTTTGTAGGCCGAAGGGGACCCCTTCGGGTCCATCTTCGGACGGATGAAAGAAATGGCAAAAACGGAACTGGACAGCGAACTGGTCGGCAGCGAGTACAAGTACGGCTTCGTTACCGACATCGAGGCGGAGCACGTCCCGCCGGGATTGAGCGAGGACGTGGTGCGGCTGATCTCGGCGAAGAAGGACGAGCCGGAGTGGCTGCTGGACTGGCGGCTCAGGGCCTACCGCTACTGGACGAAGCTCGAGAAGTCGGAGGCGGAGCCCAAGTGGGCCAACGTGCACTATCCGCCCATCGACTACCAGGACATCATCTACTACTCGGCGCCCAAGAGCAGGAAGGACGGCCCCAAGAGCCTGGACGAGGTGGATCCGGAGCTGCTGGCCACCTACGACAAGCTGGGGGTGCCGCTGCACGAGCGCGAGGCCTTGGCCGGGGTGGCGGTGGACTCGGTGTTCGACAGCGTGTCGGTGGCCACCACCTTCAAGGACAAGCTGGCGGAGATGGGGATCATCTTCTGCTCGTTCTCCGAGGCGGTGCGGGAGCATCCCGAGCTGGTGCGGCAATACCTGGGCTCGGTGGTGCCCTACAGCGACAACTTCTTCGCGTCGCTCAACTCCGCGGTCTTCAGCGACGGGTCGTTCTGCTACGTGCCCAAGGGCGTGCGCTGCCCCATGGAGCTGTCCACCTACTTCCGCATCAACGCGGCGCAGACGGGCCAGTTCGAGCGTACCCTGATCGTCGCCGACGCGGGCAGCTACGTGAGCTACCTGGAGGGGTGCACCGCGCCCATGCGCGACGAGAACCAGCTTCATGCCGCGGTCGTGGAGTTGGTGGCGCTGGAGGACGCCCAGATCAAGTACTCGACGGTGCAGAACTGGTATCCCGGCGACAAGGACGGCAAGGGCGGCATCTACAACTTCGTCACCAAGCGCGGCAAGTGCGCCGGGCGCAACTCCAAGATCTCCTGGACCCAGGTGGAGACGGGCTCGGCCATCACCTGGAAGTACCCGAGCTGCATCCTGCAAGGGGACGACTCGGTGGGCGAGTTCTACTCGGTGGCCGTGACCAACAACCGCCAGCAGGCTGACACCGGCACCAAGATGCTCCACGTCGGCCGGAACACCCGCAGCACCATCATCTCCAAGGGCATCTCGGCCGGTCACGGCCAGAACAGCTACCGCGGCTTGGTGAAGGTGCTCAAGGGCGCGGACAACGCGCGCAACTACTCCCAGTGCGACTCCCTGCTCATGGGCAGCGAGTGCGGCGCGCACACGTTCCCGTACCTGGAGGTCAAGAACAACTCGGCGCACATCGAGCACGAGGCCTCCACCTCCAAGATCGGCGAGGACCAGATCTTCTACTGCCGCCAGCGCGGCATCAAGGAAGAGGACGCGGTCTCCATGATCGTCAACGGCTTCTGCCGCGAGGTCTTCCGCGAGCTGCCCATGGAGTTCGCAGTCGAGGCCCAGCGACTGCTGGACGTGAGCCTCGAGGGCAGCGTCGGCTGAAGCCGTCGCAGACCATTCGGATGTAGAGAATGCTTGAAGTTCGCAATCTGCACGCGCGCGTGGAGGGGAAAGAGATCCTCCGCGGCATCGACCTGATCGTGAAGGCGGGAGAAGTCCACGCCATTATGGGCCCCAACGGCTCGGGCAAGAGCACGCTGGCCCAGGTGCTGGCGGGACGGGATACCTACGAAGTCACCGACGGGGAAGTCCTCTACAAGGGCGAAGACCTGCTGGAGATGGCGCCGGAGCTGCGGGCCGTCGAGGGGGTCTTCCTGGGCTTCCAGTACCCGGTGGAGATACCGGGGCTCAACAGCCTCTACTTCCTGCGCGCGGCGGTCAACGCGGCGCGCGCCCACCGCGGCGAGGAGGAGCTGGACGCGGTGGACTTCATGGCCCTGGCCAAGGAGAGGATGAAGGCGGTGGAGATGGGCGAGGACCTGCTGCGGCGCCCGGTGAATGCCGGCTTCTCCGGCGGCGAGAAGAAGCGCGCCGAGATCTTCCAGATGACCATGCTGGAGCCCACCCTGGCGATCCTGGACGAGACCGACTCCGGCCTCGACATCGACGCCCTGAAGGTCGTGTCCCACGGCATCAACCTGTTCCGCGGTCCCGATCGGGCCATCATCCTGGTGACGCATTACCAGCGGCTGCTCAACTACGTCGTGCCCGACGTGGTCCACGTCATCCACAACGGGCGGCTGGTGAAGTCCGGCGGCAAGGAACTCGCCCGGGAGCTGGAGGACACCGGCTACTCTTGGGTGGAGGACGCGGCAGGGAAGGGGACGGACGACACCATGGGGCAACGGACTGGATACGCGGCCGACCGGGAGGGCGGCGCATGACGGAGGCGTCCGCCGAGCAGCAGGGCTACCTCGAGGACTTCGAGAAGCTCGCGGCGCGGGCCTCGCGCAACGGCGGCGCCTGGGTCGGCGACCTGCGCCGCAGGGCCATGGACCGCTTCCGCTCCCTGGGGTTTCCCACGACGCGCGACGAGGAGTGGAAGTACACGAGCCTGGAGGGGCTGCGGCGGGCGCGTCTGCGTACCATCGACACGGTGACGGGCGGGGCGCGGAGGCACGATCCGTTCGATTCGGGCGACTGGGAGCGCTACGAGTTGATGTTCCCGTGGACCGGCGAAGGGAAAACCGGCCCGGGAGTGCGTGAGGGGCGTGGTCGAGGCAGCGACGCGGGGAACGCGAACGTGGCTGAGAAGGGGTCGAACCGGGTCGCCGCGGGTGCGCGCGATGGGGACGTCTTCATCGGCCGTCTGGCGGACGCCGTGGAACTGCGTTTGCCCTGGGTGGAAGCGCACCTCGGGCGTCACGCCGACTATGATGGACACGCGCTCCGTGCGCTCAACACGGCCTTCGTGGAGGATGGCGCCGCGGTCCGGCTAGGGCGCGGAGTCGACCTCGACCGGCCCGTCCACATGGTCTTCCTCGCCGACGCCGGGCAGGAGTCCAACCGCATCGTGCATCCGCGCACCCTGGTGGTGGTGGGCGCGGGCAGCCGGTTGACGCTGGTGGAGGCCTACGCGGGCTCTGGCGGCGCGGTCGGCTGCACCAACGCCGTCACTGAGATCGTGCTGGAGGACGACGCCGAGCTGGACCACTACCGCCTGGTGCGCGAGGGCGGCGGGACGTTCCACCTGGGCTCGGTGCAGGTGCACCAGTCGCGCAACAGCCGCTACCGTTCGCATTCGGTGATCACGGGCGGTGCCATGACGCGCGTGGAACTGAACGCGCTGCTCGACGGCGAGGGCGCCGACTGCCTGCTCCAGGGACTCTACGTGGCCGGCGGCTCGCAGCACGTGGACAGCCGCACGGCCATCGAGCACGCCAAGCCCCACGGCACCAGCAGCGAGCTGTACAAGGGCGTGCTCAACGACCGTGCGCGGGCGGTGTTCAACGGCAAGATCGTGGTGCGCAAGGAAGCGCAGAAGACCGACGCGCGGCAGTCCAACCGGAACCTGATGCTGTCCAGGGACGCGGAGATCGACAGCAAGCCGCAGTTGGAGATCCTGGCTGACGACGTGCGTTGCGCCCACGGCACCACCATCGGCCAACTGGAAGAGGACGAGATGTTCTACCTGCGCTCGCGCGGGCTCGACGCCGCGGTGGCCCGGAAGCTGCTGGTGCATGGCTTCGCCAGCGAGATTCTTGACGGCGTCGCCATCGAGCCGTTGCGGGACGGTCTCACGAACCGGGTGTTGTCCGAGTTGCGGGCGTGAGACGGGAACGTAGGCCCGTCAACGGCCAGCGCGATCGAACGGGGTCTTCTTCAGGATAGAGCATGAGACAGGTCAAGACAGCGGAGTGTAACGGGCCGGCCGAGGCCTTCGACGTGGCGCGGGTGCGCGAGGATTTTCCGATTCTCGGCGAGAGCGTCCACGGCAAGCCCCTGGTGTACCTCGACAACGCGGCCACGGCGCAGAAGCCGCGCTCCGTCATCGAGCGTGTGGCGGGCTACTACGAGACCGAGAACTCCAACATCCATCGGGGCGTGCACCGCCTGAGCGAGCTGGCCACCCGGGCCTACGAGGACGCTCGCGGCGCGGTGCGGCGGTTCCTCAACGCGGCGCAGGACCGGGAGATCGTGTTCGTGCGCGGCGCCACCGAGGCCATCAACCTCGTGGCCCGGTGCTACGGCGGTGTCAACCTCGAGGCCGGGGACGAGGTGGTGATCTCCGCCATGGAGCATCACTCCAACATCGTGCCGTGGCAGCTCATCTGCCAGGAGAAGGGCGCGGTGCTCCGGGTCATTCCGGTGGACGACCGCGGCGACGTCGTCATGGAGGCCTATCACCGGCTGCTGGGACCGCGCACCCGCATCGTGGCGTTGCCGCACGTGTCCAACGCCCTGGGCACGGTGAACCCCATCAAGGAGATGATCGCGGACGCGCACCGGGCAGGCATCCCGGTGCTCATCGACGGCGCCCAGGGGGCGCCCCACGCCGCCGTGGACGTGCAGGACCTGGACTGCGACTTCTACGCCTTCTCCAGCCACAAGCTCTACGGCCCTACCGGCGTCGGCGTGCTCTACGGAAAGGCCGGACTGCTGGAGGCCATGCCGCCCTACCAAGGGGGCGGTGACATGATCCTGACGGTGAGCTTCGAGGCCACCGAGTACAACGCGCTGCCGTACAAGTTCGAGGCCGGCACGCCCAACATCGCCGGGGTCATCGGCCTGGGCGCGGCCGTCGAGTACCTTACCGGCCTGGGCATCGAGGCGGTGGCGGCCCACGAGGACCGGGTGCTCGCCTATGCGGTGGAACGGCTCACGTGCGTTCCCGGCCTGCGGCTCATCGGCACCCCCGCTCGCCGGGCGTCGCTGGTGTCGTTTATCTTCGGCGACGTGCACGCCCATGACATCGGCACCATCCTGGACCAGGAGGGCATCGCCGTGCGCACCGGACACCACTGCGCCATGCCCGTGATGGACCGGTTCGGCGTACCGGCCACCGTGCGCGCCTCGTTCGCATGCTACAACACCGAGGCCGAGGTGGACGTGCTGGCGGAGGGACTCGAAAGGGTAAGGAGGCTGTTCGACGGTGTCTGACCTGAGGGACCTCTACCAGGAGCTGATCCTGGACCATAACCGCAAGCCGCGGAACTTCGGGCCGCTGGCCGGCGCCAACCGCAGCGCCCGCGGCGTCAACCCGCTGTGCGGCGACAAGGTCGCGGTCCACCTGCACGTGGAGGACGACCGCGTGACGGGCGTGAGCTTCGAGGGCACGGGCTGCGCCATCTCCATCGCCTCCGCCTCGGTCATGACCGAGAGCCTGAAGGAGCAAAGCTGTGACCACGCCAGAGAGCTGTTCGAGCGGTTTCACCAGATGGTGGCCAACGACGACGGCGGCAACGACGGCGCCGGCATGGGCAAGCTGGCGGCCTTCGCGGGCGTGCGCGACTATCCGGCGCGCGTGAAGTGCGCTACGTTGGCATGGCACACGTTGCGCGCGGCCCTGGACGGCGAGGACAAGGCCGTGAGCACCGAGTAGGGCGGCGGGAGCCGGACCGGGAGATATTCCGTGGAAAGCGTTGCGGAGCAGAAGGACATCGAACGGCGCGCCATCGAGGCGATACAGACTTGCTACGACCCCGAGGTGCCGGTGAACATCCACGAAATGGGCCTGATCTACGGCGTGGAGGTGGACCCCCTCGGTGAGGTGACCGTTACCATGACCCTCACCGCACCCAACTGCCCGGCGGCCCAGTCCCTTCCCGCGGAGGTGGAGGAGAAGGTCCGGTCGGTGGACGGCGTCACGGACGTGCACGTGGACATCGTCTGGGAGCCGCCTTGGGACCCTAGCCGCATGTCGGACGCGGCCAAGCTGCAGCTCGGGATGCTGTAACCTTTGTGCCCTGCGTTCCAGGAGGAGTGCCAGCAGGCCCCGTCAAGCTCTTGCGTCAAACTCGTGCGACGGGAACCTTACGAAACGTCATTCCCGCGGAACAGTTTGTGTCAAGACACGACTCGGACACAAAAGTGGCACCCCGCCCCGAACCGTCATTCCTGCGGAAGCGGGAATCCAGGGGTGGAGAGGGGCCAAACGGGCGTATTCCCCGCCACACCCCCGCCTGGATTCCCGCTTCCGCGGGAATGACGTGTTCGTAACGTCTCTGCGTGGCGAGTTTTGACACAGCCTGGGAAGCGGGAATGACGTTTCGTAAGGTCTTGCCGGCTCCGAGAAAAATTTCCATAGATCATGGACGAAATCAACGAGGAGATGAAGGCGCGCCGCCACAAGCTGACGCAATTCAGGGCGCGACAGTTGGCGAAACACCGTTCCGCGTATCCCAACGACTTTCGTCCTGTCCATAAAGCCCGGGACCTTCGTGACCGCTACGGAAATTTGGCCCAACCGGAACTGGAAGAATTGTCGGAGGAGTTCTCGTTGGGTGGCCGCATACGGGCGCTCCGGCCACACGGCAAGGCAGCGTTCTTCGAAGTCGAGGACAGCACGGGGAGACTGCAAATCTACGCGCGCATGGACAGGCTGGGGACGGACGCTTACGAAGAGGTCCGCTTGCTGGACGTGGGTGATATCGTTGGTGTACGTGGCCGGCTGTTCCGGACCCGCACGAACGAGCTTACCATCGAAGCCCGGGAAGTCCGGATGTTGAGCAAATGCCTTCGGCCGCTGCCCGAGAAGTGGCACGGCCTGAAGGATGTGGAAACACGCTACCGGCAACGCTACGTGGATCTGATGGTCAACCCCGACGTTCGCGAAGTGTTCCGGAACCGCTCGCGGATCATTGGGCTGGTACGCGAGTTTCTGCAGGAAAAGGGATTCCTTGAGGTCGAGACCCCGATGATGCAGCCTGTGGCGGGCGGCGCGGCAGCCAAGCCGTTTGTGACCCACCACAACTCGCTGGACCTAGACCTCTACCTGAGAGTAGCGCCGGAGCTGTTTCTCAAACGACTGCTCGTAGGCGGCTTCGACCGCGTGTTCGAGTTGAATCGCAACTTCCGCAACGAGGGACTTTCGACGCGCCACAATCCCGAGTTCACCATGGTCGAGTTCTATCAGGCCTACGCCGACCACGAGTACATGATGGAGCTTACCGAAGAGCTGTTCAGGAGACTCGCGGAGAAGATCTGCGGAAGTCTACGCATTCCCTGCGGCGAACACGAAATTGACCTGGAACCGCGTTGGAAACGGCTCTCCGTGACCGAAGGCGTGGCCCAGTACGCGGGAGTGGAAGAGTCAGAACTGAAAACGTTGCAGGATTTGTGGAAGGTCAGGGATAAACTGAACCTCAAGCTCGATCCCAAACTGGACCGCAGCGGGCTTCTGGTGGAACTCTTTGAGCACTTGGTGGAGCCGCACTTGATCCAACCTACCTTCGTGACGGGGTACCCTCTGGAAGTATCGCCTCTGGCGCGCCGGAACGACATGGCCCCCGCGTTTGTCGATCGCTTCGAGCTGTTCATCGGCGGGCGGGAGTTGGCCAACGCCTTCTCCGAGCTCAACGACCCGGACGACCAGCGGCGCCGCTTCGAGGAGCAGGCGGCGGCCCGGCGGGCCGGCGACGATACCGCCTGCGAGGTGGACGAGGACTACGTGCGCGCCCTGGAGTACGCCATGCCGCCGGCGGCGGGGGAGGGCATCGGCATCGACCGCCTGGTGATGCTTCTGACCGATTCCCCCTCGATCCGCGACGTCATCCTCTTCCCGTTGCTGCGTTCCTGACCATGCCGTACGAGTTGTTCGTAGGGCTGCGCTATCTGCGTGCCCGGCGCAGCGAGCGGTTCATCTCTCTGCTCACCGTCATCTCCGTGCTCGGAGTGATGATCGCCGTGGTCACCCTCAACGTGGTGATCGCGGTGATGACCGGCTTCGAGGAGGTGCTGCGTGACCGCCTCCTGGGCCTCAACGCCCACGTGCTCCTGGTCCGGCCGGCCAGCTACCTGCGGGGTTATGACGACCTCGCCCGGCGCGTCGGCGAGCGCGACGAGGTGATCTCGGCCGCGCCCATGCTTACCGGGCATATCATCCTCACCTCCAGAAACCGGGTTTCGGGCGTGATCGTACGCGGCATCGATCCGGACCGTTCCAGCGTGGAACTCCAGGAACATCTTCAGGAGGGACGCCTGGACGGTCTCAAGACGCGCACCCCGGTGACCGTGGACGGCCGGGAACTGCAGCTCCCGGGCATCATCATCGGCGACAGGCTCGCGGAGCAGCTACGGGTGGGTCCGGGCGACGCGCTGCAGGCGGTGTCGCCCATCGGCAGCCCCACCGCCGTCGGCATCATCCCGCGCATCCGGCGTTTCGCCGTGGTCGGCATCTTCGATTCGGGCATGCGCGAGTACGACAGCGGGTTGGCGTTCCTCAGTCTCCCGGCGGCCCAGGACTTCTTCGGCGTGGGCAAGGTCGCCACCAGCATCGAGATCACCGTCACCGACGTGGGCAACGCCCAGGCCATCGCCGCGGGCATCCAGGAGGATGTCGGCGACCGCTACCGGGTGGAGGACTGGACGCGGCTATGGCCCAACCTGTTCGCAGCGCTGCGCCTGGAGAAGACGGTGTATTTCCTGGTGCTCCTGCTCATGGTGCTCATCGCGGCTTTCAACATCGTCTCGACCCTGATCATGGTGGTGATGGAGAAGCGCAAGGACATCGCGGTGCTGCGCTCCTTGGGGGCATCCGGCGGCAGCATCCGCTGGATCTTCCTGCTGAAGGGGTGGATCATCGGCGCCGCCGGCACCGTGCTGGGCGTGGTGATCGGCTACGTGCTCGCACGGCTCATCGAGCGGTACCAGTTCATCGATCTGCCCGAGGACGTCTTCGTGGTCTCCACCGTGCCGGTGAGCATCTCGCCGCTCTACTTCGCCCTGGTGGCCCTGGCCTCCCTGGTCATCTGCTGTCTCGCCAGCATCTACCCGGCGCGGCAGGCGGCGCGGCTTCATCCGGTGGACGTCATCCGTTACGAGTAGGTGGACATGGCGCCGCTCATCGAAATACGCGGGCTCGTCAAGTCCTACACCAGCGGCGACCGGCGCGTGGACGTGCTCGCGGACCTGGACCTCGCGCTGGAGCAAGGCGAGCGGCTCGCCATCATCGGCGAGTCCGGGGTGGGCAAGAGCACACTGATGTACATCATCGGCACTCTCGACCGGGCCGACGGCGGTACGCTGCGTTACGAGGGACGGGACGTCACCGGCTGGAGCGACGACGAGATCTCCGCGTTGCGCAACCGCACCATCGGCTTCGTCTTTCAGTTCCACCACCTGCTCCCCGACTTCAACGCCCTGGAGAACGTCATGATGCCGGCCCTGATCGCGCGCTGGGACCGGCCCCGCGCGCGGGAGTCCGCCTTGGAGTTGCTGGACACCGTGGGTCTGGCGCACCGGCTGACGCACCGGCCCGGGGAGTTGTCCGGCGGGGAGCAGCAGCGGGTGGCGATCGCGCGCGCGCTGATCCTCGGCCCGCGGCTCATGCTGGCCGACGAGCCCACCGGCAACCTGGATCCGGGGACCGCGGGCGAGATCGAGGACCTGCTCTGCGGCCTCAACGAAGAGCGCGGCTTGGGTCTGATCGTCACGACCCACAACCGGCACCTCGCGGGCCGCATGAATCGCCGGCTCGAACTGCGCGAGGGGCGCCTGTTCGTGCTCGCGGAGTAACCGGCAACGGACCGTACGCGGGGGTACTTCCGTGTGCGCGGAACGGGTTTCGGCTGTTTCGATACGCTTTACAACCGCGTGTGAACTTGGTAGCAATACCTTCCTTTTCAGCGTATTGACTCATGCGAGCTACAATTTGCCGAAGAATCGCCGCGGTTCTGACCGGGATGTGCTGTATTGTCGGTTGGCATGGTCCAGCCGTGGCCCAGTCTCTGGTCAGCGAGGTTCGCGTCGCGGGCAACCTGAGGGTGGAGGAGGACGCCATCCGGTTGAGCATCCAGGCCCAGCCGGGGGACCCGTTCGACGCCGAGCTGGTGAACCGTGACGTCAAGGCCATCTACCGCATGGGTCTCTTCGATGACGTCAGCGCGGACTTCTCCGCCGCCGGCGTTCTGACCTACACGGTCAAGGAACGCCCGTACGTGAGGGAGGTCCGAATCGCAGGCAACGACAAGGTGTCCACGGAGGACATCGAAGCGGCCCTGGGAGTCCAGTTGCGCACGGCTCTGGACACCGCGCGTTTGCAGGAAGGACTGCAGCGGGTGCTGCGCCTGTACAGCGAGGCCGGCCACGTCAATACCCGGGTCGACTACACGCTGACCCCGGCCGAGAACAACCAGACCATCGTGACCCTGAGCGTCTTCGAGGGCGAGACGCTGCTGATCCACAAGATTACCTTCGAAGGCAACCGCGCCTTCTCCGACGACGAGTTGAAGGATGTCATGGATACGAAGGAGCGGTGGTTCATTCCCTTCACCAGCCGCGGCCGCCTGGATCCGGACGTCCTTACCAACGACACCGCGCAGTTGTCGTCGTTGTACTACGACAACGGGTTCGTGGACCACAAGATCGACGAGCCCATCGTCCTGCCGCGGGGCGAAGGCCTGGAGGTCGTGATCCGCATCCAGGAAGGCGAACGCTACCGCGTCGGAGAGGTGAAGGTCGGCGGAGATATCGGCCGGACGCCGGAGCGGCTGCTGGAACGGGTCAGCCTCACCTCGGGGCAGGTTTTTCGCCGGAGCCGTCTGCTCAACGACGTGACCGCGCTGCAGGAACGCTACGCGGACCGCGGCTACGCCTTCGTCGAGGTGACCCCTCGGACACGCTTCAACGTCGAAGAGCGGCTGGTGAACGTCAGCTACGTGGTCAAGCAGGGGCCGCTGGTCTACTTCGACGAGGTGAGGATCGCCGGCAACGTCAAGACCCGGGACAAGGTGATCCGGCGGGAGCTCGAAGTGGCGGAGGAGGCACGGTTCTCCTCGGCGAGGGTCCGGGAGAGCCGCAACGCCTTGTTGCGCACGGGCTTCTTCAAGGACGTGACCGTGTCCACGGAGAAGGCCGACCGGGATGACCGGATCAACCTGGTGGTGAACGTGGAGGAAGCGCCCACCGGTGCCTTCAGCGTCGGCGCGGGCTACAGCACCGCCAGCGGGTTCTCCTTCCGAACCTCCCTGGAAGAACGCAACCTCTTCGGTACCGGACGGCGGGTGTCCGCGGACCTCACGCTGAGCAAAACCGACCAGGACATCGTCCTGGGCTTCGTGGAACCACGCATTTTCGATACCCGCGCGGATCTCGGTTTCGACGTTTTCCACACTACCGCGGAGTACGCCACGTGGACGAACCGGCGCAGCGGTTTCTCCACCCGGATCAGCGCTCCGTTGCGATACCTTCGCCTGCCGTACCTGGGACGCCGCGCCGACGTCTGGCGCAGCGATGATCCGGACCTGGAGCCCGGGTTCTCCATCCTGGATCACCTTAACGGCGGCATCGGCTACACCTTTTTTCGTTCCAAGGTAACGGACGTGGAAAACGACGCACCGCTGAGTATCGAGCCGGGAGCATCCACCACGAGCGCGGTCACGCCGAGGCTTTCCTACGACACGCGCAACCACTTCTTTTCCCCTACCGCGGGGACACGCTCCGCGCTGTCCGTCAAGCTCGCCGGACTTGGGGGAGACAACCGCTTCATCCGGAGTGACTTCTCCATAGCCTGGTACTATCCGATTCTCGCGAATTTCGACTGGGGCAAGAGCTTCGCCCTGATGCTGGGAGGCCGGATCGGCTACGCGGACTCCTGGACCGAACGGGAACTGCCGCTGTTCGAGCGCTACTTCGCCGGCGGCATCAATTCCGTGCGCGGGTACGAGTATCGTACCCTGGGACCGCGGGAATGCCCCAGGGGCGAGCCCGAGGACGATTGTGACGACCCCGAGACCGTGGGCGGCACCAAGCAGCTCATCCTCAAGACCGAGCTGCACTTTCCGATCGCGAATCAATGGGGCTTTCGGGGCTCTCTCTTCTTCGACCAGGGACAGGCCTTCAGGGCCACCGAGAACATCAGCATCGAGGACTTGAAGCGTTCGGTGGGGCTGGCGATGCAGTGGCAGTCGCCCATCGGACCGGTCAGACTGAGTTGGGCGTTCCCGGTGAACGCGGAACCCACCGATCGCAAGGAGCTTCTCGGGTTCGCGTTCGGGACGGTGGGCGGTTTTTGACGGCGCTGGTTGCCGAGCCGTATAATTGAGCTATATTCTTGCTGGAGGTTATGGTGACCCGAGTCTGTGCGGTTCTCTTGTTGACGCTGCTGCTGACCCCCGCGTGGGGCCAGGAGCTCAAGGTCGGGTTCGTCAATCTACAGAGGGCCATCAGCTTGTCCGAGCGCGGCAAGAGCGCGCGTGTCCAGTTCCAGGCGTCGGTCAAGGACAAGCAGGACGCATTGCGGAAGGAGCAGCAGGCCATCGAGAAGGAGCAGCGGGACCTGCAGAAGCAAGGCGTCTTGATGAAGGAGAGCGAACGGGCCAAGGCGCAGCTCCGCTTCCAGCGGCGCGTGCGCGATTACGAGCGTGACAAGCGCGACATGCAGGAGGAATTGGCTCTCAGGGAACGCGAGATCACCGACGGAATCCTGAAGGATCTGCAAAAGATCATCGCGGAGCTGGGCAAGACCGGGAAGTTCACCATGATCCTTGAACGAAGCCAGCTTCTCTACACGGACAAGGGAACCGACGTCACCGATGACGTGATCAAGCTTTACAACGAGCGCTTCAAGAAGACGGCCGACAAGGACAGGTGACCACCTCAGGCAAATCGCTCGCGGAACTCGCCGAGTTCGTCGGCGGACGGGTGGCCGGTGACGCGGACGTGACCATCCAGAGGGTGTCTTCCATAGAGGACGCCGGCCCGGACGACATCACTTTTCTGGCCCATCCGCGCTACCGGGACCATCTGGCCTCGTGCAACGCCGGCGCGGTCATCGTGGCCCACGACCTGCGCGCGGACGTCGCGCTCAACTTTCTTCACGTCGACGATCCCCACCGGGCGTTCGCGCAAATACACGCGTTGTTCAGTCCCGCGGCCGTGCACGCGCCGGGCGTCAGCCCCTTGGCCGCCGTCGATCCATCCGCCGTCGTGGAACCGAGCGCCAGCCTCTATCCTCACTGCTACGTGGGAAAAGACGCCCGGGTCGGCCAAAGGACGGTGCTCATGTCTGGCGTGTCCGTCGGCGCCGGAGCGCGGCTCGGTCGTGATTGCGTGCTGCATCCCAACGTGACGGTGGCGGAGGGCTGCCGGGTCGGCGACGGCGTCGTTCTTCACGCGGGCGTGGTTATCGGCAGCGACGGCTTCGGCTACGCGGGCCACGGTCCAGGGCGTCTCAAGGTGCCGCAGGCCGGGATCGTAGAGATCGGCGAGAACGTGGAGATCGGCGCCAACACCACCATCGATCGGGCCACCATCGGCAGCACCCGCATAGGCGCGGGCACGAAGATCGATAATCTCGTACAGATAGGGCACAATGTGGTGGTTGGCGAACGGTGCCTGATCATTGCCCAGACGGGCATATCCGGCAGCGTGGTGGTGGGCGACGACGTGGTGCTGGCCGGACAGGTGGGCGTCAAGGACCACGTGGAGATCGGCTCCCGGTCGGTGATCGGACCCAAGAGCGCCATCGTGCAATCGGTGCCGCCCGGCTCCGTGCTCTCCGGGCTGACCTCGGCCGCGCCGCACAAGGAGTGGCTCAGGGTGATACGGCTCCTGCCGAAGCTGCCCGCGCTTTGGCGGCGGGTGGCCGAGATCGAGCGGGCCTTGCGCCGGACGGCCTCTACGGAGGACAAGGAGGTCCCGTAGCGAAATGATGGACGTAATCGAGATACGCAAGCTGATCCCGCATCGCTATCCGTTCCTTCTGGTGGATCGAATCGTGGAGCTCGAGCCGAACAAGCGTATCGTGGGCATCAAGAACGTCAGCATCAACGAGAGCTTCTTCCAGGGCCACTTCCCGGACAAGCCCATCATGCCGGGCGTGCTGATCTGCGAAGCCATGGCGCAGGTAGGCGCCATCTTCGCGCGCCGCAGCGACCCATCGTCGGACAACGACCCGTGGGACAAGGTTTTCGTCCTCACGGGTCTCGACCGGGTGAAGTTCAAGCACCTGGTGGTGCCGGGCGATCAGTTGCGCATCGAGTTGGAAATCACACGGCGGCGCAAGAACTATTGGCGCCTCGCCGGGCATGCGACGGTGGACGGACGGCGCGTGGCGGAGGCGGAATTGTCCGCCATGGAGATGCCTGCGTGACGCCGGACGTGCCCGCGGACCGGGTCGGCCTGATCGCCGGCAGCGGCCGCTTCCCACTGATATTCGCCCGCAACGCGCGACAGGCCGGGGTACGCGTCATCGCGGTGGCCCACCACGGGGAAACGGACCCGGAGATCGAGCAGTTCGCCGCGGAGGTCACCTGGATCCGGGTGGGGCAGTTGGGGCGGATCATCCGGACCTTCCACAAGGCGGAGGTCCGTCACGCCGTTATGGCGGGCGGCATCCGCAAGGTGCGCATGTTCTCGAACTTCAGGCCCGATCCCAGAGGCTTGGCATTGCTGGCGCGGATGCGGCGCCGCGACGACGACCACCTGTTGCGCGGGGTCGCCGGGGAGCTCGAGGGCGAGGGCATCCGGGTGGTGCCTTCAACGATTTTCCTCGAACGCATCATTCCCGGAACGCCGGGGGTGTTGACCCGCACCGAGCCGAGCGAGCAGCAATGGCGGGACGTGCGTCAGGGAATCCCCATGGCGAAGACGCTCGGACGCATGGGCATCGGTCAAACCCTGGTGCTGAAGGAGGGGGTCGTGCTGGCCGTCGAGGCCATCGAGGGCACGGATGCCGCCATCCGCCGCGGGGGCGAGGTCGTGGAAGGCTCCATCGTGGTGGTCAAGATGAGCAAGCCGGACCAGGACCTGCGCTTCGACGTGCCCGCCATCGGTCCGGGGACCATCGATGTCCTGCGGGAAGCCGGGGGCGGCGTGCTCGCGGTGGAGTGTGGGCGGTCGATTCTGCTGGACAAGGAGGAGTTGCTGGCGGCCGCCGACGATGCGGGCATCGCGGTGGTCGCGGCGGCTTCGGAGCCGGAATGAGCGAGCGGGACCCCATCGCGGTGGGCGTGATCGGCGTGGGCTACGCCGGCAGCCTCCATGCGGCCAAGTACGCGGCCTTGCCCGCGGCCGAGCTTGTGGCCGTGGCCGACATCGACGAACGGCGCGCGCAGGAGGCCGGGGCACGTTACCAGGTGCACGCGGTCACCGATTTCCGGCGGATGCTCGAACGCGTGCGCTGCGTGAGCGTTGCCGTGCCGACGCAGCAGCACTACCGGGTCGCCCGCGCTTGCCTGGAGGCCGGAGTCGACGTGCTCGTGGAGAAGCCCATCACTGCGACGGTGTCCGACGGCTGCGAGCTGGTGAAGGCCGCGCGGCGCCACGGCCGCGTCCTTCAGGTGGGGCACCTGGAACGCTTCAATCCGGTGGTGCGCGCACTTTCCTCGGTGATCTCGGCGCCGCGGTTCGTGGAGTGTCACCGGCTGGCGCCGTTCATTGCCCGGGGCACGGACGTCGACGTGGTGCTGGACCTGATGATTCACGACATCGACGTGATCTCCAGCCTGGTGCACGCGCCCGTGGCCCAGATCGACGCCACCGGCGTCACCGTGCTCACGGAAAGGCCCGATATCGCCAACGCGCGCATTCGATTCGAGGACGGATGCGTCGCCAACGTAACCGCGAGCCGGGTGTCGATGAAGCGCGAGCGCAAGATCCGCTTCTTTCAGCACGACGCGTACATATCGCTGGACTACGACGCCAAAAAGGCGCACGTGTACCGCATGGAGGACCGGAGCCGCGGCTGGGACGGCATCTCGGGACAGACCATCGTGACCGAGAACGGCGACGCCCTTCGGGACCAGATCGAATCGTTTCTGGAATCGGTGGCGACCCGCAGGGATCCGGTGGTGAGCGGGGAGGACGGGTTGCACGCCCTGCGGATCGCCTCCGCGATCAGCGAGCGCTTGTGATGACGGACCAAGCGAGCCCGGAGGAGCGGCCGGCAGAGGTGATGCTGGTGTGCGGGGAAGCCTCGGGCGACGCCCGCGGGGCCGAGTTGGTAAGGAGCCTGAGGCAGCGCAACCCGACGGTGGAGCTTTTCGGCATGGGCGGCGCCGGCCTGCGCCAGGCGGGGATGAAGGTGGTCCACGACTTCGCCAAGGTATCGGGCGTCGGGCTGTCGGAAGTGCTGGGCAGCCTGCGCCATGTCTGGCTGGCTTACCGGCTCTTGCGGCGCCTGCTGCTGCGCACGCGCCCGGCCCTGCTCATCCTCATCGACTTTCCCGAGTTCAACATGCGCCTGGCGCGCCTCGCCCGGCGCCACGGCATCACCGTGCTCTACTACATCAGTCCACAGGTGTGGGCCTGGCGCCGCTACCGCATCCGCCAACTCGCCGCCTGCGTGGACGCCATGGCCGTGGTGTTCCCGTTCGAGGAGGACCTGTACAAGTCCTCGGGGGTGCGAACGGTGCACTTCGTCGGACACCCCCTGGTGGACGCCGTCCAGCCCAGCCGGGATCGCGAGACCAGCCTTCACGGGTTGGGACTGGAAGGCGCGAAGCTGACCGTGGCGATCATGCCCGGCAGCCGGCACAAGGAAGTGGCCTCGCTCATCGGTCCCATGCTGGAGGCGGCGCGGGGTCTGGCACGTGAGCGAGAGGTCCAGTTCGTTCTGATACGGGCCAGCACCATCGAACCCGGCGAGTTGGAGCAGGCCGTGGCGGAAGCTCCCTTCACCGTGCGCATCGCCGACGGCGACGCCTACAACATGCTGGCGGCGGCGGATCTCGTGTGGGTGGCTTCCGGGACCGCGACCCTGGAGGCGGGCCTGCTCAGGAAGCCCATGGTCATCACCTACCGTCTGTCGCCGCTGAGCTATTGGCTCGGGCGTCTGCTCATTCGGGTGGAGCATATCGGCATGGTGAACATCATCGCGGGCGAACGGGTGGTGCCCGAGTTGATCCAGAGCGAGGTCACGGCCGAGAGGATTCTGGCCGAAACCCGGCGTCTGCTCCGGCCCGAGGTTTACCGGGCGGTGGTGGCGAAGCTCGAGGCGGTGCGCCGGCGCCTGGGTCCTCCGGGTGCTCCCGGACGGGTCGCGGACATGGCCATGCGGTTGCTGGCACGCGAAGGCACGGGAGCGCCGTCATGACACCCTACCGGCGTTTGCTCGGGTACCTGCGGCCTTACGTGTGGCCGCGCTTCTGCGCCGCGATCGCGTGCATGCTGCTGTTCAGCGCATCCACCGCCGCGCTCCCGTTCGTCGTGCGGGACATGGTGGACCGCATGTTCGTGGACAAGGACCCCGGGATGCTGGTCTACATCCCGCTCATGGTGGTGCTGGTCTTCGCTGTTCGCGCGGGGTCCAACTTCGGCCAGATCTACCTGATGGACTACGTCGGCCATCGGATCATTCGCGACCTGCGCTCCGCGCTGTGCGAGAAGCTCCAATGGCTCTCGCTGGCCTATATCCATCGCAATCCCTCCGGCACACTGCTCTCCCGTGTCACCAGCGACGTGAGCCTGGTCCGGGTCGCGCTCACCAGCGCCGTCGCCTCGCTGGCCCGCAACGCGACCTCGGTGACGGCGTTGACGCTGGTGGCTTTCTACATGGACTGGGTGCTGGCGGCCATCGCTTTCGTGGCCTTCCCCGCCGCCGTGCTTCCGGTGCGGCGGCTCACGGGGCGCGTCCGCACGGCCACCCGGCGAAGCCAGGCGAGCACCGGCACCCTTGCCGCGATCCTCCAGGAAAGTCTCCAGGGAAGCCCCATCGTCAAGGCCTTCGGCATGGAGCGATACGAGCTGGAGCGCTTCAACCGCGAGAACCGGGAGGTCCTGCGTCACAGCATGAAGGCGAGCCGCGCCCGTGCCATCATTCCCTCGGTCATGGAAGTGCTGGCGGCCATCGGCATCGCCGGCGTGCTGTGGTACGGGGGCGCCTCGGTCATGGCCGGCGGGCGCACCGCCGGCGAATTCTTCGCCTTCATCACCGCCATGCTGCTGGTCTACGAACCCTTCAAGCACCTGAGCCGCACGCTGCCGGAGATCCATCAGGGCATTGCCGGGGGCGAGCGAATCTTCGACGTGCTGGACGCGCCGCTGGACATCGCCGACGATCCGGACGCCGTTCCCGCCGAACGGTTTTCCGATCGCATCTCGTTCCGGCAAGTGAGCTTCGGGTATCGCGAGGAGCCCGTCCTCAAGGGCATCGACCTGGAGATACGGCGCGGCGAGACGGTGGCTCTGGTGGGCACGAGCGGCGCCGGCAAGACGACGCTCTCGGCCCTGCTGCCGCGGTTCTACGACGTCACCTCGGGCAGCATCGCCCTCGACGGAATGGACGTGCGCAAGCTCACCCTCGCGTCGCTCCGGCGCCAGATCGCCATCGTCACCCAGCATACCTTCCTGTTCAATGACAGCGTGCGCAACAACATCTCCTACGGCGACCCCTCCAAGGGCGTGGAAGAGGTGGTCCGCGCCGCCAAGGCGGCTCATGCCCACGACTTCATCACGGAGTTGCCCATGGGGTACGATACCGTGATCGGAGAGTTGGGAATGAAGCTGTCCGGAGGACAGCGGCAGCGCATCGCCATCGCCCGCGCGGTGCTCAAGAACGCGCCGATCCTGATCCTCGACGAAGCTACCTCCGCCTTGGACTCCGAGTCGGAGCGGCTCGTGCAGGATGCCCTCGACGCGCTCATGGAGAACCGCACCAGCCTTGTGATCGCCCACCGCCTGTCGACCATTCGCAACGCCACTCGCATCGTGGTCCTCGCCAAGGGCGCCGTCGTGGAGGAGGGCACCCACAAGGACCTGCTGGCCCGACGGAAGGAATACAGCCGCCTCTATCATTTGCAGGCCATGGAAGGCAGTGCGACGGAAAGGAAGTACCTGCACTGACGCCGGCCGCCCTCCCACGCGGACCGGCGGCGATCGACGGAGCCGGAACGGGTGTTGAGCCTCTACAATACGGTGTGGCACGCGGGCCTTATGCTCGCGCTCTTGGCGTGGCCCTTGCTGTTCCTCCTCCCGCGGCGTCCGTACCGGGGGCTGCGCGAGCGGTTCGCCGCCTATCCGGGCGCGCTGCGCGACTCGCTCGCCGGTTCCCGCCCCATCTGGGTTCATGCCGCTTCCGTGGGCGAAGTACGTTCAGCCGCCGCGCTGCTTCGGTGCATCAAGGCGCGCTGGCCGGAACGCAAGCTGCTGCTGTCCACGGTCACCGCCACGGGCCGGCAGACCGGCTGGGAAAACCTTCCTCACGTGGACGCTGTCACCTACCTGCCGCTGGACCTGCCGTGGCTGGTCTCGCGCAGCCTTCGGCGCCTCCGTCCGGAGGTGATCATCGTGCTGGAAACCGAGATCTGGCCCAATTTCATCCACGCGGCGCACCGGCTGCGCATACCGCTGGTGGTGCTCAGCGGCCGTCTGTCGCCGCGTGGCGCGGCCCTCTTCAAACGGTTCCAAGGACTCTTCCGCCCCGCGCTGGAGCGGGTGTCCGCCTTCGGCATGCAGGACGACGAGAACGCCGCGCGCCTGCTGGATCTGGGAGTGGACCCTGCCAGGGTGACGGTCACCGGCTCCCTGAAGCACGCACCGGACGCGGCGGCGGAGCCGCCCGCGGACCTGTCGGGCTTCGGCCCGGGCCCCGTGGTGGTGGCGGGCAGCACGCACCGGGGAGAGGAAGAGGTGCTGCTGGATGTCCTTCCCGGCTTGCGCCGCCGTTTCCCGGGCCTGTTGATGGTCCTCGCTCCGAGGCATCCCGAGCGGTTCGCCGAGGTGGAACGCCTGCTGCGGCAACGCGAGCTGCGTTACCACAAGCGGACTGAACCCACCGGCGTCCGGTCCGGGGAGGTCGGCGTGCTGCTGCTGGATACGCTGGGCGAGTTGCCGCGCGTGTACGGCCGCGCGGACGTCGCGTTCGTGGGCGGGACGCTGGTCCCGGCGGGAGGACACAATCTCCTGGAACCGGCGCGTTGCGCCAAACCGGTGCTGTTCGGTCCCCATCACGCCAACGTCGCCGGCATCGCGCGCGCTCTCCTGGAAAGAGGCGGCGGCGTCGAGGTGCGCGGCCCCGAGGACCTCCAGGCGGAGATCAGCGGCCTGTTGGAAGAGCCCGGCCGGGCGGCGGCGGTGGGCCGCGCCGCCGCGCGGGCGGCGGCGGTGGACGCGGACGTCCTGCCGCGGAGCCTCAAACTGGTGTGCCGCCAAATTCCGCACGCCGCCTCCCGGGGTCCCCTTGGCTAGTGTGCCGGTACGATGGGTCCGCGACGTCTGGCAAGGGCGCGGCGCGGCGGCCCGCATCCTGTGGCTGCTGCTGTGGCCGTGGAGCTTGGTCTACCGGGCCGTGATCGGGCTGCGAAACCTTCTGTACAACGTCGGGGTGCTGCGTTCCCGGAGACTCCCGGTTCCGGTGGTGAGCGTCGGCAACCTCACGGTGGGCGGCACCGGCAAGACCCCCACGGTCCTGTGGCTGTCCCAGGCCCTGCGGCGGCGCGGCCTCGGGACGACGATCCTGACACGCGGCTACGGCGGCGCCGGCACGGCCGCCGTGATCGAGCCCGAAGATGCCGGGAGATGGCTTGACGAGGCCGCCGGCAGGCTACTGGTTTACGGCGACGAACCGGCCATGATGAGCGCCCTGTATGGTCAGAGGGTGGGTGTGGGCGCGGATCGCTACCGTGTCGGCCTGGAGTTGAGCCGGGACCCGCTGAAAGCGGACCTCTTCGTGCTTGACGACGGATTCCAGCACCGGCGGCTCGAGCGGGACCTCGACATCGTCCTCGTGGGGTCCGACTGCGAGGGGTCGCTCCTGCCGGCGGGGCCGTTTCGAGAGCCGGTCCGGGCGTTGCGCCGCGCCCGTGTCGTCGTGGTGACCGGGGCGCACGACCGCTGGCGGAAACGGCTCGAACCCCGTTTCGACTCGTCCAGGATCTTCTTCGGAAACCGGCGGCCGCGCGCCGTGCTCATACGCACCGAGAGCGGCCACCGGGAGCTGACGCTGGCCGCTCTCGCCGGCGCCCGGGTCCTGGCGGTGGCGGCGATCGGCGACCCGGCGCCTTTCTACGCCATGCTTCGCGAGTGCGAGGCGGTCGTGGTGGACACGCTGGAGTATCCCGATCACCACACGTACACGGAAGGAGACTGGCGCGAGATCAACCGCCGCCCGGCGGAGAAGATCGTCACGACCGAGAAGGACTACGTCAAGTTGGCGCGGTTCCCCTTTTCCACCGGACGTTTGCTGGCCCTGAGAATCGAAATGGTTGTGGACCGGCCGGAAGAATTGCTGGATTACGTCGTCGAGGCGGTGCGTCCGGCGGCGCATGACTGACCGTGCGTACCACGTTTGCATTGCAGGGTGCATGAAGATAAGATCGGGCCGGTTGCCGTGCTGATGTCACGTTCGAACGCCGTGTTCGGACCTCGAAGAGGGGGTGTGCCATGGGTGACAGACTTTACGTGAGTGGACTGCCCTACGCCGTGACCGAAGCCCAGTTGCAGGAGCTTTTCGCAGCACACGGCACGGTGGCTTCGGCAAGGATCGTAACCGATCGCTTTACCGGCCGGTCGCGCGGTTTCGGGTTCGTCGAGATGGGCTCGGACGCCGAGGCCCAGGCAGCCATGGAAGCCTTGAACGGAACGGAGCTTCAGGGGCGCGTGCTCAAGGTGAACGAGGCGCACGAACGGCGGACACGAGACTCCTGAACGGCCCTTGCCGGCAAGACTGCAACCACGAAGGGGCGGCGGATGCGCCGCCCTTTCGTTTTTGGAGAGCCATGGAAACAACAACGATCACGGACTGTACGATCCTGCCCATGACCGGTCGCGGCGCGGTCATCGAATCAGGTTACGTGACCGCCGTGGACGGCAACATCACCGCGGTGGACAAGGGCGAAGCGCCGGCAAGGGAAGGGGAGACGCGCATCGACGCCCGCGGCAAGGTGCTCCTGCCCGGGCTGGTCAATGCCCACACGCATCTCTACCAGGTGCTCCTGCGGGCGGTGTGGGAGGACATGCCGTTTCTCGACTGGCTTGAGCGCATCTACGGCGTGGCGCGTGTGCTGAACCCGGAGCACGCGGCGGCGGGCGCCTTGCTGGGCTGTCTCGAGAATCTCAAGGGCGGCGTCACCACCGTCTGCGAGCACAATTTCCTGAACCCCGGCCCGGAGTGCGCCGTGGCCACGGTAGACGCCATCACCGGCTCGGGTCTGCGTGGCGTGTTTGCGCGCACGGTCATGGACACGGGGGAGATCGTACCGGACTGCACCAAGGAGACCCCCGAGACCGCCTTCGGGCGCATCGAGGATTTAATGGCGCGTCAGGGCGGCGGCGACCCGCGGTTGACCTTCCGCACCGGACCCAACACCCCGCCCATCAACGCCTCGCCCGACCTCCTGCGGGAGATCCGCCGGTTCGCGGACGCCCTTTCCATCGGCATCAGCGCCCACGTGGCGGAATCGGCCTCCGTGGTGGAGGTGACGCGCCGGACGCTGGACCGCGCCGGCGTGGTCGAGCACCTGAAGGACTTCGGCATTCCCGGCGAGGACGCGATCTTCGCCCACAGCGTCCACCTGTCCGCCGACGAGATCCGCCATCTGGCGGGAACCCGCACGGCGGTGTCGCACAACCCCGTGAGCAACATGATGCTTGGGGACGGCATCGCGCCCGTGGTGGAGATGCTGGAGGCCGGCGTCCGGGTCGGCCTGGGCACGGACGGCGCGGCGAGCAACCACGGCCAGGACTTGTTCGAGACCATGAAGGCCGCGTCGCTGTTGCAGAAGGTCAAGCACCAGGACGCCGGCGTCATTGATCCTTACAGCGTTCTGTGCATGGGCACGGTCGACGGCGCCCACGCGCTGGGCCTCGGGTCGGTCTGCGGTACGGTGGAGGTTGGCAAGCGCGCGGACCTGATCCTGGTGGACGTGGACAAGCCGCATTTCCAGCCCGTCAACGACCTGGTGAGCCAGTTGGTGCATTGCGCCAAGGCCACCGACGTGGACACGGTGGTGGCCGACGGCAAGGTGCTCATGCGCGAGCGCCGCTGCACCCTGCTCGACGAGGAGGCCGTCGTGCGGCGCGCGCAGGCCGCGCGCCGCGACCTCATGGAGCGCATGTCCGCCGCTTGAGGCTGTTCTTATTCCGGTCGCGCACGCGAGACGCCGGCGCGGGCGTTCGTGTGCGCCGATGGGTCAGTTGCGGTGCCGGTAGGTAATCCGGCCGCGGGTCAGGTCATAGGGCGACAGCTCAAGCGTCACCCGGTCTCCGGGCAGGATCTTGATGTAGAACTTGCGCATCTTGCCCGCGGTGTACGCAAGGACGTTGTGCTTGTTGTCCAGTTCGACCTTGAACATGGCGTTGGGAAGGCTCTCCATCACCGTGCCCGTAACCTCGATATTGTCCTGCTTGCTCATGGAACGCGTGCTGGTCGCACCAAACCCCCTTTCCCGGAGCCCGAGCGGCTCGGTTTCATGTTGCGATAGAGTAGCCCAAGGGGGATGAATTGTCCATCCCCGCCGCGCGGGCGCCACCCTTCGGCCACACGTTGCAATCGCGGAGTCCGTGTGAAAGACTACGCGGGTCGCTCGGGCGCCGCCTCCGAAGGCTTGCGGAGGGGCGGTCCGGCGGACACCCCTGTCTTTTTCGCATCGCGTTCCGGATACCGGAGCGGTGCGCCGGAGTTCTCGTGGGCGCCGATCGTCTGTTCCTGTTGCTGGGTTCGTTGTCCGGGTTTGCCGGGGTCGCGCTGGGTGCGTTTGCCGCTCACGGTCTGCGCGGCAGATTGTCGCCGGAGATGCTCGACATCTTCGAGGTGGGCGTGCGCTATCAGATGTACCACGCCTTGGGGCTGCTGGCGGTGGCATTGGCGTTCGGGCGCTGGCCCCGCCCCGAGTTGCTGGCGGCGGGCTGGTCGTTCGTCGTCGGCACGCTGGTGTTCTCGGGCACCCTTTACGTCCTGAGCCTTTCGGGCATCCGTTGGCTGGGCGCCGTCACCCCCATCGGCGGGCTTGCGTTCCTGGTCGGGTGGCTCAGCCTGGCGTGGGGCGCCTGGAAAGGGTAGGGCGGGTTCGGCAGGAGGATCACATGGCCAAGAACGGATACCGAATTCTCGACAGCGACATGCACATCATGGAGCCGCCGGACTTGTGGGAGACGTACCTGGAGCCCGAGTTCAGGCCGCAGGCCCCGCGCGGGGTCACCAGCGAGAACGTGCGCGACCTGCGCATGGTCCATCCGGACGGGAGGCTCTGGGGTCTTCCCGAGGTCCATGCCGGCAACGTCACGCAAGGGCACAACTTCAAGAAGAACCAGGGCATCTACGGCACCCACGCCGAGCGGGGCTGGACCCCGGAGGTGCAACTGGAAGCCATGGACATCGAGGGCATCGACGTGGCGGTGCTCTATCCCACGCGCGGGCTCCAGGCCCTGAGCGAGGCGAACATGGAGCCGCGTTTCGCCGCCGCCGTGGCGCGGGCCTACAACAACTGGCTTCACGATTTCTGCGCCGCCGACCCCGCCCGTCTGCTGGGCGCGGGCATGCTGTCTCCCTTCGACGTCGACGCGGCGGTCGAAGAGGCCAGCCGTTGCGCCCGCGAACTCGGGTTCCGGGGCATCTTCATGCGCTCGAATCCCGTCAACGACCGCAACTTTCACGACCCCTGCTACGAGCCCCTGTGGAGCGCCCTGGAGGAACTTCACATGCCCCTGGGGCTGCACGAATCCTCGTCTTCCGGCGTACGTCAGGTGGGCGATCAGTTCGAGCCCAACTTCATGCTGCGGCGGGTGTACGCCCAGCCGGTGGAGCAGATGCTCGCCATGGGCAGCATGTGCGCGGGCGGCGTGCTGGCGCGGCATCCGAACCTGAGGGTGGCCTTTCTGGAGGCCAACTGCGGCTGGCTGCCGTGGCTCCTCTGGCGCATGGACGAGGCATGCGAGAGGGAGGCCGACGTCTGGTCGCCGGACCTGGCCATGCCCCCGAGCGAATATTTCAAGCGCCAGTGTTTCGTGTCCGTGGAACCGGATGAGGAGCCGGTGAAGTACGTCATCGACTACCTTGGGAACGAGCGCATCGTGTTCTCCACCGACTATCCCCACGGCGACTCCAAGTTTCCCCACGCGGTGGAGAGCTTCCTCGAACTCCCAACCATCAGCGCGGAAGACAAGCACAAGATCCTGTGGGACAACTGCGCGGCCTATTACGCCCTGGACCGGGACGCATGAGGGCGCGGCGGATACCCGCACGCTCCCCCTCTCGATGAACGATACGGGCCGCATCCGACCGGCGCGCGGGATCCTCTTCGCGGGCGCGCTGCTGTGGAACATGTGCAACGGCATGTTGTTCGTGCTCACGCCGCTCTTCGGCGTGACACTGGGGCTCTCCGTGCTCGACATCGGCTCCCTGGTGGGGCTTCCGTACCTGCTGACCATCGTCATGCGCTTCGTCGGCGGCGCCCTGGCCGACCGCTACGGCGAGCACCGCATGCTCCAGGCGTGCTATTCCCTGAACGTGCTCGCGGCCGTCACGCTGGCCCTGGCCAGCGGGTTCCTCTCGCTGATGCTGTCCAGCACCTTGGCGAACCTGTCGCGCAGCATGTTCTGGGTGCCGGCCCAGTCCATGGCGAGCCAGCTCTCCAGCCGCTATCCCGGCAGGATGCTCGGGCAGTTGTCGGCGGCCAACTACATCGGCCAATTGTTGGGCTTGGCCCTGGGCGGCGTTCTCGCGGGCTGGCTGGGATACGGCTACACTTTCGTCCTGGTGACCCTGGCGTCGGTCGTCGGCATGCTTCTGGGCTTCGTGCTCCCGCCCATCCGCGTGCACGGCGGACGCACCGTGTGGGAAACTACCGTGGGGATGAGCCGCCGCCTGCTCCAGGGACGGACCTGGCTGCTCATCTCGACTTCGTGCGCGGCGGCCGTGCCCTTCGGCATCACCCAGTCCATCTACCCGGTCTACATGAGCGACCTTGCTTTTCCCGAGGGCTGGATCAGTGTGATCATCGCGGTGCGCTCCATCGGTCCGGTGGTCATCGGATTGGCCCTGGGCTCGGAGATCACCATTGAACGCGAGAAGGGGTTCTACGCGCTCAGCATGGCCGGGTTGGGCCTGTTCATCCTGGCCACCACCTGGACCCAGGGGTGGCTGCTTCTGGGTCTCTGCATCGCGGGCCTGGGCATGGCCGGGGCGGTGGCGGACCTGCTCAATCAAGTCCAGGCGGTGGACCTCAGCCGCGCCAGCGATCGGTCGGCGGTGATGGCCGCCACCGGACTCGGCTGGAACATGTCGCCCATGGCCCTTCCGCTGGTCCTGGGCTGGGCGGCGGACACGTGGGGTTTCGCGCTGATGTTCGCCGGCGCCGGGGTCTTCTTCCTGCTAGTCGCTTTGGGGACGCCCCTTTGGTACCGCTTGTTGCGTTAATGACATCAGCGGTTATCGATTCGCGAATATTCGTAAGCCAGTTGACAAAGCGGCCAGCGGGTCAATATAAGGAAGTCCGGGTCTACAATTGAACGATATCTTTTTTGCCTTGTGAGAGACCGCGTAAGACCCAAGCCGGTTCGAGAGCCTCGATCGTCCCGCATGCGTTCGGCTTTCACCGTGTACTGTCGCGGGGTTGAAAAGAAGAAGGACGGAGGAAAGCATGAACGAAAAGCTGTATGTGGGCGGTCTGCCCTATGCGACAACGGAAGATCAATTACAGGACGTGTTTGCGGAGCACGGCACCGTCGTGTCCGCCAGGATCATCACCGACAAGTTCACGGGCCGCTCGCGGGGATTCGGTTTCGTGGAGATGGGGTCGGCGGATGAGGCGCAACGGGCCATCGACGCTCTGCACGAATCGGAACTGGGCGGACGCAAGCTCACGGTCAGCGAGGCGCGACCTCAGGAACGCCGCGGGGGATTCGGAGACAACCGCGGCGGCGGAAACCGGAACCGCTGGTAGCCGGTCCCGTCAGGCGAGCTTCTCCGGCTCCGCCCGCTCCTCCAGGCTCCCGTCGGACCTGCCGATGATGATCCGGGTGGCGAGCCCGCTGAAGATCCCGCAATCCACGACACCGCAGGTTCCGACGATTTCGCGTTCCAGCGCGGGCGGATCCTCGATGACACCGAACGAGCAGTCCAGGATGTAGTTGCCGTTGTCGGTCACGAAGGGGGCGCTGTCCGACGAGCGGAAGCGCGCGTCGCAGCCGAGGTCCCGCAGGCGCTCGCGTGTCATCTGCCAGCCGAACGGCACCACCTCCACGGGCAGGGGAAAGGCGCCGAGGCGCTGCTTCAGCTTGCTCTCATCGACGATGATCAACTCGGTGTCGCTCGCGGAGGCGACGAACTTCTCGCGCAGCAGCGCCCCGCCGCCGCCTTTGATGAGGTTGAATGCGGGATCCACCTCGTCGGCGCCGTCGATGGTCACATCGACGTGAAGCACCTCCGCGAAGCTGGTGAGGGGAATGCCCAGTTCCCGCGCCAGGGTGGCCGAACGCTCGGACGTGGGGACGCAGCGGATACGCAGCGACTCTTCGCGGATCCTCTCGGCCAGCCGGACGATGGCGAAATAGGCCGTCGAGCCCGTTCCCAGACCTACGATCATGTCGTGCGCGACATAATCCGTGGCGCGCTCACCGGCGATCTTCTTTGGATTGGGTGCCATGACGCTGGATTGTAACGCACCGGAGGGTCTTGAGAAACCGCCCGGAAGTGGCCACCGTGCCCAGTGCAACGGCGCCCGCAACGCTTGAAAGGGAAGGTTGCGGCGGTTAATCTTAGGCGATGCGTTTCCCGGGATTTGTCCGGTCGGTGGCGGGCGCGCTGCTGGTGGCGGTGTCGGGGGCTTGTGCTCCCTTGAGCGTAGAGGACGAGCGCAGCCTGGGAGCCGACTTCTCACGCAATTTCGAGCACCGCACCGAACTGGTGCGCGACCCCACCGTTACCCGGTACATCTCCGCCATCGGTACGAGGCTTCTTGAACAGGCGGGACCCCAGCCGTTCAGCTACCGTTTCAAGGTCGTCCCAAAGAACGACGTCAATGCGTTCGCCGCGCCCGCCGGCCATATCTACCTTTACACCGGTACCATTCTCGCGGCGCGCAACGTGAGCGAGTTGGCCGGGGTCATCGCCCACGAGATCGGGCACGTGGCCAAGCGCCACGTCGCCCGCAACTTCAACCGCGCCATCGCCACCCACATTCTGCGGCAGGCGGGTGCGGCCGCCGCCCAGATCGCCGCGGGAGCCGACGCAGGGCGGGCCACCGCGGCCCTCGGCGGACTGGCGGCCATGGGGTATCTCAACACCTTCAGCCGCGAGGCCGAGCACGAAGCCGACGTCTTTGCCCTAGGTCTCATGTACCGGGCGGGCTACGATCCGCGCGGGCTCGTCAGCTTCTTTGAAACGCTGCAAAGGGAGAAAGGCGGCTCCGCGCCGAGCTTTCTGTCGAGCCACCCGGCGACATCGGTGCGTATCGTCAACGCGCGGAAGCTGATCGAACGGATGCCCCGGGGGGTCCGCCTGGAAACCGAGGATGGAGGCCGGCTGCAGCAGATCCAGCGCATCCTCCGCGAAGGCGCCGGTTCACTTGTCCGTCATTGATGCAAATGAACCATTACCCAATCAATTCAACGGGTTGTAAAAACACTAGTCGCTCCGAAAAGTCAATACCCCGGAAGCGGGCAAACAGGCAGGGTGGGGGGGGTGCCACGGGTGGCGGAACCCCCCCCCACCCCCCGGATTACCCCGTACGCGGGAAAGAAGTTTAGGGGGCGGGCCACCGCGG
>JAJDXX010000137.1 GCA_022823055.1 Candidatus Binatia bacterium
GTCATTCCCGCGGAAGCGGGAATCCAGGCGGGGTGGGGCCGGGCAATGAGGCCGCCACACCCCCCACCCCTGGATTCCCGCTTCCGCGGGAATGACTCATTGGGGGGAGGGCGCCCCATTTTCATCCCCCTTTGTGTCGGCTGCAAGCCGACATGGGGGATTCCCGCGAAAGTTTACCCTCGACACCGATCGGGGGCGGGAATCCAGGGGTGGGGCGAGGCTGAAAAGACCTGTTTCCTCGCCTCACCCCTCCTGGATTCTCGCTTCCCAGGTTGTGTCAAAACCCCGTCCGAGAGAGGCAACAGCTCCCGAAATCGTCATTCCCGCGAAAGCGGGAACCCAGGGGTCTTGGAGGGGTCTTTACGCGGCGTTTCCCCACTCCACCGCTCCTGGATTCCCGCTTTCGCGGGAATGACGGCTTGGCCTTTCGTTCCTTGAAGCTAGGGTTTGACACAGCATGTTCCGCGGGAATGACGATGCGGGTGTCGTTGCTGTTTCAGCGTGATTGGCGGGGCTCCTTGCCGGACACCACACCACCACCGACCCGCATCTGGTCGCACCCGACCCTGCTCATCGCCGGGCTGAGCGGCTTGCTGGCGTCCCTCGACACGTCGGTGAACATCGCGTTCCCGGCCATCACCGAGGCGTTCGGCATCAACCTGCTGTCCATCCAGTGGGTGGTGGTGAGCTACGTGCTGACCCACGCCAGCCTGCTGCTGGGCTGCGGCCGGCTGGCGGACCTCTTCGGCCACTGGCGCACCCTTACCATCGGTCTCCTGATCAGCGCCGCGGCGTTCGTCGCCTGCGGTTTGGCCCAGACGTTCGCGTGGCTGCTCATCGGACGGATGCTCCAGGGGGTGGGAGTCGCGCTGGTGTTCGGCTCAGCCCCGGCGCTGGTGACGCTTGCCGTCAGCGGCGACGAGCGCGGACGGGCGCTGGGGTTCTACCAGATGAACCTGGCCACGGGGTACGCCATGGGCCCGCTGTTGGGCGGCGTGCTGGTGGACGCATTCGGCTGGCGCGGCGTCTACCTGTACCGGGCGCTTCCCGCCCTGCTCATCGCATGGTTCACCTCCGGCCGCGTCCGCTCCGGGGAACGAACGGCTTCCCGCGAGCGGTTCGACCTTTTGGGCGCCGTAACCCTCACCCTGGCGGCCGGGGCGCTGCTGCTGGCCATGACCCGGAGCCGCGACCTCGGCTGGACCGACCCGGAGGTGCTCGCGCTGGCGCTGACCGGGGCGGTCAGCCTGGTGGTCTTCCTCGTCACCGAGAAGCGGGTGGCCGCGCCCGTCATCAACCTCGACCTGTTCCGCTGGCCGGCCTTCACCCTCGCCAACCTGCTCACCCTGGCGGCCAACGCCACCCGGTTCCCCATCGGCCTGCTGGTCCCCTACTATGCGGCGGACATCCTGGGCTACCGGGGGGTCGTGGTCGGCCTCCTCATCTTCGCGCCCGCGGTGATGACCATCTTTGCCGCCGCGTTCGCCGGCCGGTTGTCCGACCGCATCGGCACCGCCTGGCTGAGCTCGGCGGGGCTGGCCGTCCAGTCCGTGGGCCTGTGGCTGGCCAGCGGCCTCGACGCCGGCTCCGACTACCCCACCGCGGCCCTTTCCCTGGCACTGGTGGGGCTCGGCCTCGGCACCTTCCAGGTGCCCAACATGAGCTTCGTCATGGGCGCCATTCCGCGCGAGCATCAAGGCGTCGCCGGCAGCGTCAACCAGATGATGCGCACCGGCGGCATCGTCTTCGGCGTCACCGGAGCCAGCCTGCTGTTCGAGCGCTGGCGCGTCTCCCACGTGGAACTGGGGGAGGTGGGCGCGTTCGTGACCGCCTTCCAGCTCGTGTTCCTGACAGCCGCGGTGCTGTGCGGCCTGGCCGCCGCCGCGTCGCTGTTCCGGAGCGGGGGGAAGAGACAAGACCGCACTCGGCAGGACAAGGCGGACGCGGAATCGTCGGGTGCGTAGGCGTCCACGACAAAATCTGATAGCGTTTCGCGATCCGGGGAATCATCCCCAAATTCACTCCCACGGAGGTCACAGCCCAATGAGCATTGAACGAATCAGACCGCAGGTTTGGAACAGCCGCGCCGTCGTGCACGGCGATCTGGTCTACCTGTCCGGCCTGGTGGCCGACGACAAGTCCCTGTCCACGAAAGGCCAGACGGAACAGGTGCTGGCCAAAATCGACGACGTCCTCGCCGCCGCCGGCACCAACAAGTCCCGCATCCTCACCTCCACCGTCTATCTCGCCGACATCGACACCAAGGACGAGATGAACGAAGCCTGGATGGCCTGGATCGACAAGGACAACCTCCCGGCCCGCGCCGCCATCGGCGTGGACCTCACGCCGGGCACCTGCGTAGAGATCATGGTCTGCGCGGCGAAGTAGGGAGCGGCGCCAGTCTGCAGGCGGCTAATCCGTTATTCCCGCGAAACAGGTCGTGTCAAGACTCGGAGGCAGGAAGGTTACGAATCCGTCATTCCCGCGGAAGCGGGAATCCAGGCAGGGTGGGGCCGGGGCAATGGAGCCGCCACGGTACAGACCACCACCCCTGGATTCCCGCTTCCGCGGGAATGACGGATTCGCCTTTCGTTCCTTGAAGCTGGGGTTTTGACACAACCTGGAAGGCGGGAATCCAGGGGCGGGGCTGCGGCGTAAACACTTCAGTCATTCGCCGCCTACCGCTCCAGGCGCTCCGCCAACCAGAGCTTGATGATCGATTGGCGAGTGACTCCGAGCCTACGGGCCTCCCGGTCCAGGGACTCGACCATCCACACCGGGAAATCCACGTTGACCCGTCGTTGTTCCCGGGCAGGGCGACGGGCGGTAGATAAGTCGAGAGCAGCGGTTATGTCCTTGCCGGCGTCAAAGTCGGCATCAAATTTCTTGGCTCTCATATATGGCCACCTCCTCTGATCGGGAGCGGCGTACCGAAATGATGCGGATGTTATCCCCTCTCGGTGTGACTACCGCAGACCAGTGCTTCGTGCCTATGCAACCGATCACGATAAACCGATTCTCGTCGGTGATCCTGGCGAGAATTTCGACACGCCCCAAATCCTGCCATAGTGCCTGTGCCGCGACGAAATCGATGCCGTGCTTCTCCAGATTCTGTGCGCTCTTTTGCTGATCGAACTCGAATGACGGCACAGTATAGAAAATATACTTTTTTGAGCCCTTTAGCAAGGGGGACGGCTGTACGCCACGCACAGCAATACCGAACGGTTCAGTGCACCGTTGGAACCACAGGATAGCTCCTACCTCTGGATTCATGTGCCGATCACAGTCGGCGCAATAATGTAAGGGAATCTCTGAACAAGCCCGGCATGCTATGATGGGATGAACGATCACGGACCGGGGGGTGAACGAGGCATGGGACAAGGGACGTTTGCGGAGCATGAG
>JAJDXX010000157.1 GCA_022823055.1 Candidatus Binatia bacterium
CCCCACGACTTTTCCGTGGGTGTGGTCGACGCTCTTCACAATGCCACCGAGAACTTGGGACTGTCGGGCATCGGCGATCTCCTTCGCTCGACACGTCTCTTCTTCCACGCCTGCACGGTGGCCGACAACACGCTCATCACCCGGGCCGGGGCCGTCACCGGACTGGTGGTCACCGAAGGCTTTCCGGACACGTTCCTGATGATGCGGGGCAACGTGCACCTTGGACTGACGGAATCCGAGTCCTCACACTTGGCGGCGCTGGAGAAGCCCGAGCCGATGGTTCCGCGGGGGCTTACGGACGAAGTGCCCGGCCGGATCGACTACAAGGGGTCGGTGCTCATTGACACCGACGTCCGGCGGATAGAGGAGGTCGTCGACCGGCTGGTCGGCAAGGGTGTGGAGTCCGTTGCCGTCTGTCTGCTCTGGTCCATCGCCAACAACGCTCACGAGAAGGCCGTGGCGGATGTGGTCCGGCGGAAGCACCCCGAGGTCCACGTAAGCTGCTCCAGCGACATCGCGCCTTTCCTGGGCGAATACGAGCGCACGGCGACGACCATTTTCAGCGCGTATATCGGCCCCAAGATCGTCGCCTACATGCGGAATCTTCAGGAAAAACTCGCCGGCAACGGGCTCCGGAGCGCTCCCCTCGTCATGCAAGCCTACGGCGGCATGCTGAGCATCGAGGCCACGTCGCAGAAGGCCATCGGAACCCTGGAATCCGGACCCGCGGCCGGAGTGGTGGGCAGCAAGTTCATCGCGGATCTGATCGGCGAGCCGAACGTTCTGGCCACCGACATGGGCGGCACCACCTTCAAGGTCAGCCTGGTCCGGGGAGGCCTGATCGAGCGCGACTACCAGCCCGTGTTCGAGCGCTACAGCATTCTGGCGCCGAAGATCTGGGTGGCTTCCATCGGCGCGGGCGGCGGCAGCATCGCCTGGATCGACGACAAGTCGGGCCTGCTGAAGGTGGGCCCCCAGGGAGCGGGGGCCTCTCCCGGCCCCGTGGCTTACGGTGTCGGCGGAGCGGAGCCCACCGTGTGCGATGCCGACGTGGTCCTGGGTTACCTGAACCCCGGGTACTTTCTCGGGGGGCGTATGACGCTGGACAAGGATGCGGCCACGGCCGCCATCGAGGAGCGCATCGCCAAGCCGCTAGACATGACCACGGTCCAGGCCGCCGGCGGGATCTTCCGCATCATCAATGCCCACATGAGCGACCTCATTCGCCGCTGCACGGTGGAGCGTGGATACGACCCGCGGGAATTCGCCATGGTGGCTATCGGCGGATCGGCTCCGGTTCATGTCGCGCGCTGCGCCGTGCAGCTCGGGGTCCGCAAGGTGGTGATTCCGCTGACGGCATCGGTCCACGCGGCCACCGGGCTGATCTCGGCGGACGTGACCTACGAGTACGGCATGTCCGACCACGCGGTCGTTCCACTGGACCCGGTCCGTCTCAACGGGGGCTTCGACAAGCTGTGCGCCCGCGCCGCCGAAGATCTGGTCAATGCCGGCTTCCAGAAGGATGACACGGTGGTACTCCGGAGCGTCGACATGCGCTACCGTTACCAGGTCAACGAGCTCAATGTCCCGGTCTCCGGCACGGGTCCGTTGCAGGAAGCCGACCTGGAGCAGCTCTACAGCCGGTTCGACGACTTGTACGAGCAGTCGTACGGCAAGGGGTCCGGGTATCCGGAAGCGGGCAGGGAGATGCTGTCGCTCAGGGTCACCGCCATCGGAAAGCTGGCGAAGCCGGCCGTCCACGAAAACCCCGTCGAGCCGGGCGATGCCCTGGTGGCCCGGAAGGAGCAGCGGGACGTGTACTTCGAGGAATACGAAGACTTCACGGCCACGGACATCTACGATTTCGGACACCTGTCGCCGGGCATGAGCATCGCCGGACCGGCGGTCATCGAGACCCCGGTGACCACCATCATCGTGAACCCCAAGGACCGGGCGGAGATGGACGCGTTCCGCAACGTCGTGATCCATATCGGCTAGTGTCGGGAGGCAACCATGAGCACAACCCGAAACGGCGGCGTCGATCCCATCACCATGGAGATCCTGTCGCACCGGCTGCATCAGATTGCCCGGGAGATGGGGATCACCCTCGAACGGGTGGGCGGCACGGTGAACACCACGCAGCAGCACGACTACATGGCGGCCCTTTACACCGCCGACGGCGACGTGCTGTCGGCGGGCGAGTCCCTGGGTCAGCACGTGGCCTGCGCGGGCTTCGCGGTGAAGAAGATCATCGAGCGGTTCGAGCACGGGGACGGCATCTATCCCGACGACATCTTTCTGCTGAACGATCCCTACCAGGCGGCAATCCACCAGTCCGACGTCTACGTGCTTTCCCCTATCCATCACGAGGGCCGCCGCATTGCCTGGAGCGCCACCTTCGTTCACGTGATGGACATCGGCGCGCTGTCTCCGGGCGGTAATTCTCCTGCCGCGACGGACATTTGTCACGAGGGCGTGCGCATTCCGGGAATCAAGCTGGTGGACCGGGGGAAGCTCCGCAGCGACGTGTTCGATGCCTTCGTGACCATGACGCGGCAGCCGATCATGGTGGGATTGGACCTGAAGTGCGAGATCGCCGCCAACAACATTGCCAAGGCCAGGGTGCAGGAGCTCGTGGACCAGTACGGCCCCGAGATGCTGGAGGCCGTGTCCCGGGAGATCATCCGCTTTACCGAGACCGTGCTGCGGGAACGCATCCGGGAGTTCGCCGACGGCTCCTGGAGCGAGACGGGACTCATTCAGGGCGACGAGACCTGGAAGATGCACGTGACCCTGACCAAGCGGGACGACCGCCTGATCTTCGATTTCACCGGAAGCGATAAACAGGCCAGGACCGGGATCAACCTCCCGTACCATGCGACGTACGGCACCTGCTTTGCCGCCGTCCTCTCCACCATCGGTTTCGATATCCCGAAAAACCACGGAGCATTCGCGCCCATCGAGGTGATCGCCCCGCCGGGCACCGTGGCCAATGTGCAGTATCCCGGCCCGGTATCGCTGAATACCACCTCCGGCGGCGCAACGGCCCGCTACCTGGCGCCGGCGGTGATGATGCAAATGCTCGCCACCAACGAGCACTGGCGCAACGAGGTGATGGCCCACGACGCCGGGCACCGTTTCGCCCGCCACGCCGGGGTGAACCAGTACGGCCGGTACTACGTGTCCAGTCTTTCGGAAGGAGCCATCGACGGACGCGGTGCCCGCGCGGACAAGGACGGCGTGGACTCGGGGGGCAGGGGCTGGTCGTCGTGTCAGAACGTCGAGTGGGTCGAGCAGAATTTTCCCATCCTGTATCTCTTCCGGCGCCACCTGAAGGATGGATCGGGCGCCGGGCGGTTCCGGGGCGGCACCGGCTCGGAGACCGCCCTGACCGTCCACGACGCTCCCGAGGGGCAGATCCGCGGCGTGGCGTTGGGGGTGGCCGGGTTGCGGAACTCGGGCCAGGGAATGTTCGGCGGCCTGTTCGGCGCCCCCAGCCTGCTGGTCTTGAAGGAGAAGACCAACATCTGGGACACGATAGGGGAGAAGCAGCACCCGGTGGACGTGGAAGCGATGGGGGGCACGTCGGAGATGCTGCCCTACTGCGACTTCGACGTGAAGGAAGGGAGCGTCCTGTACATGCGGCTGGCCAACGGCGGCGGCTACGGCGACCCGCTGGACCGGGAGCCCGATGCGGTGCTGCGGGACGTGGCCAACGGCCTCGTTTCGCCGGAGGTGGCGCATGACATCTACGGGGTGGCCCTCACGTCCTCGGAAACGGCGGTGGACGCGGCTGCCACCGAGGAGCTTCGCGCCGCCATCCGGGCGCAGCGTTGACGGAGGAGCCGCGGCGAATGAGACGACCGTTGAGAGAGAACCTGGAGCTGGACGACGAGTCCGGCAGGCCCCGGGTACTGTGCACCCGCTGCGGCTTCGACTTCGGCGACGAGGAGGAGTGGCGGGAACGGAGCTACCTGAAGCGGCAGTCCCCCACGGCCGGCGGCCCCCTGATGAAGGACCTCGAGGGGCAGTTCCTGCTGGAGCAGCTCTTTTGCCCGCAATGCAAGACCCTGCTCGACTCGCAGATCGTGGAGGTTGAGCCGTGAGCCTGCTGGACACCCTTGATGCGGGTACGCCCAACCGCCCCGAGCCCCGGGACATGGCCCTGGAGGCGGCGACCACGGGTATCGCGGTGCTGGACATGAACGCCCGTGCCGAGGAGCCCGGCGCCATCGCCAACAAGCTGTTGCCGGGGGTCGCGCCGTTCCTGGAACGGGCGCGGCGGAGCCGCGTCCCGATCATCTACACGATCTCCCTGATAGCCAAGGGCGGACCTCACGACCGCGTTGCCGGACCGCTGAAGCGCGCGGAGGCGGAGCCGGTCATCTACCCGGACAGCTTCGACAAGTTCATCGGCGGCGAGCTTGACGGCTACCTCCGGTCCAACGGGGTCGAACGCCTCATCGTGGTGGGGGCGGCGACCACGTTCGCTGTCCTTTACACCGTGACCAGCGCGGCCCGGGTGCACGGTTACGAGGTGGTGGTGCCCATGGACGGCGTGCTGGCGCGCACCCGCTACGAACAGGAGTACAGCTTTCACCAGATGACCATCCTGCCCGCCGGTGCGGCGGGCCGCATCCACTTCACGGAGTTGTCTCGGATCAGGTTCGAGTAAACGTGCTTACGGACGCGCTGTGTCGCGCGGGACACAGGAAAGGAGCGAGTCATGGGATACGATACCAATCGACCGTGTAACGGAGGCGCCGCGAGCGCCGGAGACGCCAGCGTTGAACGGCGCGGGTTGCGTCGCGGAAGCTTCGTCGTCGGCGCCCTCTTGGGGGCGCTGGCGGTCCTGCTGGCGCCGGCTTCGCCGGCGCTCGCCCAGACTGCCAACGCGGCGCTTGCCGAGCTCATCAAGGCGGCCGAAGCCGAGAAGGAGCTCACGATGCTTCAAGGCGGCCGATACGGTGACACCGAGTTCTGGGACGAGGTGGAAGCGGCCATGAACGCCAAGTATGGGATCAAGGTGGATCTCCAGGGCACGGCGGGAGGCCCCAACATGTCCCAGGTGACGTCCAGACTCCTGCAGGAGCACAAGCAGGGCCGATCCCCCGCCTCCACCGACATTATGATCGCGTCGGGCCGGAACCAACTGAAGCTGGCTTCCGCGGGCGCTCTCATGGAGTTGGACTGGCGCAAGTACGTCCCGGACATCAGGGATGATGAGATTGCCACCAACGGCACCGGCGTGCTCGTGGGCATCGGCGTGATCGTGGCGGCCTACAACCCCAACGTCATCAAGCCCGAGGATGTGCCCCAGTCCCTGGAGGATGTCACCGACCCGAAGTTCAAGGGGCTTATCGCGGCGACCACCTACGGTTCCGGCTGGCCCCAGATTACCCTCAACCTCGGGGCCGAGAAGGTGGAGAAGGTGCTGTCCACGATCGCCGCCAACGGAAATCTCGCCGGCAACATCAACGGTGACCTGCAGCGCATCATCTCCGGGGAGTTCGGCCTGTACCTGTTCCAGGGGAACCTGGTGGAGGTAGAGATATACAAGGCGAAAGGGGCGCCCATCGACTGGACCGACCTGGGGGGCGAGATCAACGCCGCCTTCCTGGCCTACGCGAGTGTGCCCAAGGCCAGCCGGAGTCCAAACCTGGCGATGCTGGCGAGCGTGTTCTTCATGACGCCCGAAGGTCAGGCGATCTTCTTCAAGCACACCGAGCGGGACTCCCACTACCGGGGCAAGGGCATGAAGGAGTACTTGGCCAAGCGCAAGGCCACCGGCAAGCCGCTGATGTTGGAGACCGCGGACATCATCAAGGGCAACCCGGAAGTGTATGGTAAACAGAACCGCAAGTACCGGAAGCTGCTGAATCGGTAGAGGCAGCGCCGGGCGGGTCTTGAGACCCGCGCCTACACCTGCCTTCCCGTGGCGCAGGTTCCCGGGCGCAACACACGCGAGGTCTGGTGGTGTATCACGCGGAGGAACGGGGCGGCGAGGGCTTCGGCCACAGTGCCGGTGAGGCCCTTGCCGCCCTGCGCTCACGGCTAGTCCGTGCGGTTGAGCGCCTGCCGCTCCCGCTCGTCGCGTTTGTCACCCTGGGGCTGGTGGTGGTTTTTCTCGTCGTGATCGTGCAGGTATCGTTCCAGGTCCAGAACGACACCGGCACGGTGTACGGCATCGAGAACTTCCGGCAGCTCTACACCGATCCCTTCACTGCCAAGGCGTTTCTCAACACCGCGGTGTTCGCGGGAGTGGCGCTGGTGGTGTCGTTCGCGTTCGCGATCCCCATCGCCTGGTTGGCGGAACGGACCACGCTGCCGGGCAGGGGGCTGGTCTTCCCGCTCCTGACCGTGACCCTGCTGGTGCCCAGCTTCTTCACGGCCATGGGTTGGGTGATCCTGTTCCATCCGCGCATCGGCATCGCCAACAAGGCGCTGGTGCAGCTCCTCCCCATCGAACACTCGCCCTTCAATGTCATAAGCTTGGTGGGCATGGGCTGGGTGGAGGGAATCGCATTGGTGCCGCTGGCCTTCATCATGATCGCGGCCTCGTTTCGAGCCATGGATCCAGCGCTGGAAGAGAGCGCTCGGGTCCACGGCATCGCCTTTTTTACGCGTTTGCGGCGCATCACCCTGCCGCTCCTGACCCCCGGGATCCTGGGGGCGGTGCTCTACGTGGCTGCCATCACCATCGCTGCCTTCGACATTCCCGCGATCATCGGCCTGTCCAACCGGATCCACACCTTCAGCACCTTCGTCTACACCACGGCCCTGCCCCTGGAGGAAGTGCCCAACTATGGCCTCATCGGCGCCTCCAGCGCCGTGATGCTGCTTATCGGCCTGCTGCTCACTTGGCGGTACATGATCGTCATCGGCGAATCGCACCGGTACGCCGTGGTGCGGGGAAAGGACTACCGCGCCAATCTCGTGGATTTGGGCGGTTGGGCTGTTTTGGGCTGGGCCATCGTCGGCGCGGTGATCGTGTTCAACGTCGTGCTGCCGCTACTGGCGCTCACATGGGTCTCGCTCATTCCGTTCCTGCAGGTCCCCTCGGCGGCGGCGTTCCAGACACTGACACTCGATAACTTCCGCGCGGTTCCGTGGGCCAACCTCACCGTCGGGCTGCGCAACAGCGTGATCCTGCTGCTGACGGTGCCGACCCTGAGCCTGGTGGCGGGCATGGCCATCTCCTGGCTGGTGATCCGCTCCAATTGGCGCATCGCCCGCACCCTGGACGTCCTCGCTTTCCTGCCCCACGTGATCCCCAACCTGATCTTCGCCGTGGGCGCGTTCCTGCTGGCCATCGTCTGGTTCCCGGCCCAGTGGGGTCTGTTCGAGCGCGGCATCGGCATCATCATCCTGGTGTACGTGGTGACGCGCATCAGCTTCGCCACCCGCATGCTCAACAGCGGTCTAGTGCAGATCCACGAGGAGCTGGACGAGGCGGGCTACGTGGCCGGGCTCGGGCCCCTGGGCGTCATCCGCAAGATCCTCATTCCCTTGCTGTCTCCCACCTTGCTCTATTCGTGGCTGTGGATGGCGCTGCTGGCGTTCCGGGAGTTGACCATGGCGGCCTTCCTCGCCAGCCGGGACAACCTCACCCTCCCGGTGATCATCTGGTCCATGTGGACCGCGGGGCGGCTCAATCAGGCGGCGGCCACGGCGCTGGTGTTCGTGGCATTGATGACTCCGTTGATCGTGCTTTACTACGTGTTCGGCAGGAGGCACATCGGCGTGGCACAGTAGACGCCGCGCGGGAACGGACAACCGATGATCGAGATCCGTGGTCTGGGAAAGGACTTTCAACGCGCCGGCGAGTCCGTCGTGCATGCGCTTCGGACGGTGGACGTCACGGTGGAGAGGGGCGAGTTCTTCGTGCTGCTGGGACCCAGCGGCTCCGGGAAGACCACGCTGCTGCGCTGCGTGGCGGGTCTGGCGGTCCCGGATCGCGGGGAGATCGTGCTGGACGGCGTGACCGTCTACTCAGGGGACAAGCGCATCCTGGTGCCGCCGGAGCGGCGTGGTCTGGGCATGGTGTTCCAGTCCTATGCCATCTGGCCGCACATGACCATTCTCGAGAACGTCGCATTGCCGCTGACCCAGAAACGGCCCAGGCTCGGCAAGGCCGAGATCCGTGAGCGCGTGGCACGGGCACTAGCACTGGTGGGGCTCGAAGGGATGGAAGGCCGTCCGACGCCGCTGCTCAGCGGCGGGCAGCAGCAGCGGGTGGCGCTGGCGCGTTCCCTCGCCACCGAGCCGGTGGTGCTCCTGATGGACGAACCCCTAAGCAACCTCGATGCCCGGCTGCGGGAGGAGGTGCGGAAGGAGATCCGCAGCCTCGCCGCCCGGCTCGACATCACGACTCTGTACGTGACCCACGATCAAGTGGAAGCCATGGAGCTTGCGGACCGCATCGCGGTCATGCACGAGGGTGACATTCTGCAGCAGGGATCGCCCGAGGAACTCTACTGCCGGCCGGAGGACCCGCGGGTGGCGCAGTTTTTTGGATCCACCAACTGGATCGACGGCCGCATGCGCGACAAGGACGCGGTGGAGACGGCGGTGGGCTGCCTTGCCGTGCCCGACTCGGACACACGGGCGATCGGGGACGCGGTGGTCGTCGCCGTGCGCCCGGAGGACGTGGAGTTGATACCGGACGCGCCGGGGGCGGTGCCGGAGGAGAATTATTTCCGCGGCCGGGTGGTGTCCAACGTCTTTTTGGGCGACCACCGGGTCTACACCATCGAGGTGGGTGGGTTTCCCTTGCTGGCGCGCACCCTGGCGTCCGTGCTTGTGGGTGGCGACATCAGTGTGCGCATTCCGCGGGAAAGGGTGTGCGTGTTCCGAGCGGGTTCACGCAACGAGATCCCGTCCGCCGCCGGTTCTTGACAGCCGCGACGATAGATGGGATGGCTGGCGCAAGCCCACACCAGACTGTCGGAGGGACCTGACCATGGCGCGACACTACCGTTGCATCTCGGCCGATTCCCATCTGGACATCCGGCCGGACCGATGGACCGACAGGGTGCCGGAACGCTGGCGCGAGCGCGCGCCCAGGACGGTGACACTGGCCAACGGCGACGAGGGGATCATCGTCGAGAACCGGCCGCCGCGAAGCCCCGGCGCCACCACCATCACCGGCATCCCGTACGAGCAGCACGGTCTCCAGAAGTACTGGTTCGAGGGACCGGGCACAGGCGCACCGGAGCAGCGCCTTTGGGAGCAGGATCAGGACGGGGTCGACGCGGAGGTGCTGTTCACCCACGGTTCCTATCCCATGTTCTGGCGCGGCATTGCCGACGACGTGGCCTACAAGGCGGTGATCCGCGCCTACAACGAGTGGTTGTCCGAGGAGTACTGCGCCTACAGCCCCAACCGGCTCATCGCCATGGGGGTGCTTCCGGACACGGGCGTGGACGACGCCGTGGCGGAGATGGAGTACTGCGCCAAGGCCGGCCTCAAGGGCGTGAACCTTCACCGCTTCCCCGCCGGCCACTCCTACGTCACTCCCGAGGACGACCGCTTCTGGGAGGCGGCCGTGGACCTCGGGATGCCCGTCGCCTCGCACACCTTCGGCGGCACCACTCGCCTGGGCAACAAGGGGCCGATCTTCATCTACCCCGACGGCGGCGGCCCCAAGTCCGAGCGCGACCCGGTGACGCTGCTGTTCCGCTTCGCCGGTGAGCAGCCCGTCGCGCCCTTGCAGATGGCCATGGCCGGGATATTCGACCGGCTGCCGGACCTGCGGGTCTACTGGGCCGAGAGCCAGTGCGGCTGGCTCCCCTACAGCTTCGACCAGATCGACGACAACTACGAACGCAACCGCTACTGGGGCGAGCGCGAGTACGGCATCAAGGCCACCGCCCGGCGCCCCAGCGAGTACCTGCGCGAAAACTGCCTGTGGGGTTTCATGCGCGACCCCTGGGGCGTCAAGTGCCGCGGGGAGATCGGCGTGAACATCCTGTTGTGGGGCAGCGACTTCGCCCACGCCACCGGCAACTGGCCCCACTCCCAGGACGTCATCGACGAGACCTTCTTGGACGTGGCCGAAGGGGAGCGCTACGCCATGCTGGCGGGCAACGCCATCGAGTTTTTCCGGCTCGATGCGTCGATCGACCTGGAGCGGGAGCCCGGTGCGACCATGGCGGGTACGGGGACGGGAGCATAGAGTAGTTGGTGCCGTTGCGAATCGATGCGACTTTTCCTGGCTAGGCGGTAGCCGCCTCAAACCCCGAGCATCATGCCTCGGCAACAGGAGGGCCTTCCCATGCATCCATTTCTCGCGATCTCAGCGACCGTCTTTCTGTTCTTCGGGGCGTTGTCCGGCATGGCCGGCGCGTCCGCCCTCGATGATCTGGTGGCCAAGGCCAAGGCATCCAACCACGTCATCACCATGACCCTGGAGGGGGTGCCGCCGGAGATCATCCGGGCCAAGGAGGCGGCCTTCGAGAAGCGCTTCGGCTTCAACCTGCGGCTTGAGTCGGAGCCCGGACACCACCGCAAGGCGCCGGTAAAGATCATGCAGGCGGCCAAGACCGGCCGTGGCGTGGTGGACATGTGGGACGGCGGCCTGCCGCTGGTGCTGCGCATGTTCAAGGCGGGCCACACCCGGCAGCCGCCATGGGAGGCCGTCTACGAGGGCTGGCCCCTGGCGCGCAAGCTGCAAGCCACGGTTCCCGCCATCAAGAGCGCCGGCGGCGCGTCGCTGCGCGACCACTGCCTGCACCATCAGATGGGAACCTGGACCATCGTGTACAACACCCGGAGAGTGAAGCCCGAAGAGTTGAAGGGGATCCGGTTCGAGGACCTGACGGACGAGAAGTGGCGCAACCGGGTGGTCTGGGACGTGCGCGCGCTCGGTCTTTACGTGTTGCCGTTCGCCCCCGGCTGGAACGAGGACCGGCTGCGGGTGTATGCGCACAACCTTGGCGCCAACGGCGTCAGGCTGGTCTCCGGCGGCACCTCCGGGGTGTTGCAGGCGCTCATTCAGGGCGAGGGCGACATCGGCGTCGCGTCCATGGTCCAGATCGTGCAGCAGAAGACGCTGGGCGCGCCCCTGGACATGACCTTCGCCGGCATGGTGCTGGGAAACCTCACGGTGTCCTGCCTGATCCAGCCCGGCGTCAACGATCCCAACATGGCGGCGCTCTACTGGGGCTGGAACCACTTCGACGGCAACTACACGGAGGCCGCCATCACGGGCGGCGGGGTGTTCCGCATGTACGACGAGGAGGCCGACCGCCTGCCGCTGGTGAAGCTGGCGCGCCAGCACGGCATCAAGTCGGTGGAACAGGTGGCCGGACCCAAGACCGAAGAGCAGGCGAAGCTTGCCGGCAAGTACCGCAAGACCGCCATCAACGCCCTGAAGGCCGGGATCGCCAGCAAGAAGAAGATCACGGAATAGGACGGTCGAGTTCTCAAGAGACCGGCGGCTGCGGCTCGGACGGGTGTCGCGCCCATCCCGAGCCGAGCCGCCCCGTTTCGGAGGCCGACGCCGCCCCGTGTAGCAGCCATGGGAAGCACCCCAGGCGCGCATTCGCAGCCAGCGCTGTTCCGGTTGCGCCAGTTCCGGCAGCCCGGCGCCCTTTCCGTGCTCGCGGTGCTGGTGGTGCTGGTTATCGTGCCGCTGTTCTTCATGGTGCTGGCGAGCTTCCGCCCCGAGGGGTTGCTGCCCCTGGACCCCGGCCCGTTCACCGTCTCTCCCTATCTCGAGGCTTTCACCGGCGCCGACTTCAGGCCCATCATCCGCGACACGCTCCTGTACGCCGGCCTGGGAGTGCTGTTCGCGCTGCCCATCGCGTTCGTATTCGCTTTCCTCACCGAGCGCACGGACATGCCGCTGCGCAACTCCATGTACGTGCTCATGTTCGTTCCCATGAGCACGCCGGTGTTCGCCACCGCGCTGGGCTGGGTGCTGCTGCTGGGACCCCGGGGCGGCACCGTCAACGTGTACCTGCGCGCGCTCTTCGGCATCGACTCGGGCGAGGGGCCGTTCAACATCTTCAGCATGACCGGGCTGGTCTTCGTCCACGTGCTCGGCATCATACCGACCATGTGGCTCTTCCTCACCGCGGTGCTGCGGCAGATGGACCCGGCGCTGGAGGAGGCCGCGCTGGCATCCGGCGCCTCGCGCTGGCAGGTGCTGCGCACCGTGACCGCGCCGCTCATGCGCCCGGGGGTGGCCGCGGTGGGGATCTATTTCTTCGTCACCGGCCTCGAGTCCCTGGAGCTGCCACTGGCCTTGGGGCCCACCGCGGGGATCGAGCTGTTGTCCACCAAGATCTTCTTCAGCCTGCTGCCGTCCGCGGACCTGGGCGTCAACTACGGCATCCCCGCGGCCTTCGGCATGCTCGGGCTGGCCATGGGGGTCCTGGGAAGCCTCATCTACATCCGCCTGGTGCGCCAGACCTCCCAGTTCGCGGTGATCACGGGCAAGGGCTATCGCCCCCGGCTCATCGCGCTGGGGCGGTGGAAGTACGTCGCCCTGGGCGCCGTGGCGCTCTTCATCCTGATGAAGGTGGTGCTGCCGTTCGCCATACTCTTGTACGCGAGCTTCCTGCGCTTCTACGTGCCGCCGGTGCTGGAGTTCGCGGCGGACATGCGCTGGACGCTGCTCCACTACACGCGGCTCCTGGACTACCGCTTCTTCGGCAGCTACTTCGTCAACACCCTGATCGTCGCGGTGGAGGCCGCGACCCTGACCATGCTGCTGGTGAGCTTCATCGGCTGGCTGGTGGTGCGGCGTCCTTCCAAACTCACGGACCTCATCAACGTCGTGGCGTTCATGCCCCTGGCCATCCCGGGCGTCATCTCCACGCTGGCACTCTTCCTCATGTTCGTGGGCACGCCGCTCTACGGCACGCTGATCCTCCTGACCCTGGCGTTCGTGGCCCGCTATCTCGCCTTCGGCACCCGGCTCATGCACTCCGCCATGCTCCAGCTCCACCAGGAGCTGGAGGAAGCGTCGCAGGCGAGCGGGGCCAACAACCTGCAGACCTTCATCCGCATCACGCTGCGGCTCCTGATCCCCGCGTTCCTCAGCGGCTGGCTCTGGGTGCTGGTGCACGCGGCCAAGGACTTCTCCGTGGCGCTGCTGCTGGCCTCGGCCGGTAGCGTGCTCGTGGCCAACATCGTCTACGAAGCCTTCATCGGCGGGCATTTCAACGAGTCCGCGGCCATGCTGGTAGTGCTGATCACCTTCAACCTGATCTTCGTCGTCGCCGGAAGGAAGGTGATCGGGCAGTCCATCGCCCAGTAATCGGGTGCCTGGCCCGTACATGGGGCTGCGGCCGCCGCGAACGCCATGTTGGTCCTTCCGCGACGATGGCCTATAGTGTTCCGATGATAGGCACACCGCTCTCTATCCTTGACCTGTCGCCCATCGTCGAGGGCGGCGACGCGCGCCAGGCGTTGCTCAACACCATCGACCTGGCGCGTCATGCCGACGCATGGGGCTACACGCGCTACTGGCTGGCCGAGCATCACAACATGGCGGGTATCGCCAGTGCGGCGACGGCCGTGGTGGTCGGGCAGGTCGCCCAGGCCACGGCAACCATGCGGGTGGGCGCGGGCGGCGTCATGCTGGCCAACCATGCCCCGCTCGTCATCGCCGAACAGTTCGGGACCCTGGCGGCCCTTTTCTCAGGCCGGATCGATCTGGGCGTGGGGCGCGCACCCGGCACCGACCGGTTCACCGAGCGTGCCCTGCGCCGCACCCTGGAAGGCAACATTGATGACTTCCCGCAAGACGTGCTGGAGCTGCAACACTATTTCAAGGAACCGGCACCGGACCAGTTCGTGCGCGCCGTGCCGGGTGCCGGCCTGAACGTACCGATCTGGATCCTGGGCTCCAGCCTTTACGGCGCCCAGCTCGCCGCCGCCCTTGGGCTTCCCTATGCCTTTGCATCGCACTTTGCGCCCGCGGCCCTGATGCAGGCCATCGCCGTCTACCGCCAACGTTTCGAGCCGTCGGCACAACTCGACAAGCCCTATGTCATGGCAGGCATGACCGTCGTCGCCGCCGATACCGACGAGGAAGCCCGTTTCCTCAGAACCTCGATCCTGCAGTCCTTCGTCAACCGGCGCCGCGGCGGCATGCCGGGTAAGCTGCCGCCGCCGGTAGCCGATTTTGAAGATCGAGTGGCTCCGCACGAGCGTGCGATGATCAAGGAGGCTCTGTCCTGCTCCGCCGTTGGCGCGCCCGATACGGTCGAACGCGAGATCGCCGCCTTCGTTGAGCGAACCGGTGCCGACGAGGTCATGATCACCGCGAACATCCATGATCACACCAAGCGGCTCCGGTCCTTCGAACTGGTGGCCGGTATGATGGGTGCCGACGCGGAGCTTCAGCGAAGCGCCGTGCGCGGATAGCCGCAGCGGTCGGAGGTTATTCTCTCTCTTCCCGATCCAGCCCGGTCATCTCCAGCATCGGCCGGTCCGTCACCGAGAACAGGATCGCCGGCTCGGTCTCCGACGCGTTGCGGAAGTGGTGCCAGCGCCACGGGGGCAGGGTGAAGGCGTCGTTGATCTCCCATTCGAGTTCGGTGGGCTCGTCGCGGTCGACGACGGTGACGCCCTGGCCCTGGACGGCGTGGTAGTGGGTGGTGCCCGTGTGGCGGTGCGCGCGCGTTGTCTGGCCGGGCAGCAGCATCTGGATGTGGCAGGTCATGGTCAGGAACGTGTGCCCGCCGGTGACGGGGTTCTTGTATTCGAGGAGGACGCCGTCGTGGGGGTCGCCGCCGCCGGCGTCGGCCACCGTATTCAGGGCCTCCAGGGTTTCGTCCCACTTGTAGTGGTAGGGCACCCCCGCGGCGCCCTCGTAGCGTATCTCCGGCTCCCGGATGGGTCCGAAGAGCCGGCGCGATGCGCCCTCCTTGCGGGTCAAGGGCTGCTGGACCCCTTCCGACCACTCCTCGCGGAAGCGGTAGGCGCCCAGGAAGTTGACGATGCCGACGTCGAGGGCGTCGATCCAGATGATGGGCTCCTTGGAGTCGTTCACGTGGTCGTGCCACACCCAGTTGGGCTGGATCAGCAGGTCGCCGGGCTGCATGGTCATGGGTTCGCCGTTGGAGGTGGTGTAGGCGCCGCCGCCCTGCACCACGAACCGGAGCGCCGTGTTGGTGTGCCGGTGGGCCGGGGCCGCCTCGCCGGGCATGACGATCTGGTAGCCCATGACGATGGTGCGGCTCTCGGTTATCAGGCCGACGTTGCGCCGGAAAGCCTCCGCGCCGATGCTGATCACGTCGGCGGCCTGCATCAGTGCGGGGTGGACGTCGTCCCAGCGCCACAGCCGTGGCTCGACGTTGTGCTGCTCGCGCTGGCGCTGCCAGTAGCCCACCAAGCCGAGATCGGCGAACCTTGCGTGCAACTCGTCACGCCTCTTCTGGTTGTCGGATGCGACCTTGGCCATTCCTGTTTCCTTTTCGGTCCGGTTTGCCGGCTCCCGTGCCCAGTGGAACGCCCGTCCCTCTCCCGCGTGTCTCAGGCGGCGGCCTCCGCTTGCAGCGGGTAGGTCTCGCACAGCTTGCGCCAGCGCTGCGCGATGGCCTTCGCCTCGGCCCGGGTCTCGTCCGTGGTGACCCGGAACGGCGGCCTGCCCGGACCGGCGTAGCAGTAGCCGGCCTCGTTGATGGAGATCTTGCTCTCCACCGGATCGGTGAGGCTCGGGTCCTTTCCGCCCACCCGCGCCATGGCCATGCAGATCTCCTTGACCTCGTCCCAGCGGCCCTCGCGGCCGGCCTGGTAGGCGCGGATCACCGGCGAGGGGCCCATCCACGCGTTGATGGACCAGCATCCGGCGGCCCCCATCATCATGTAGGGAAACATCTGGTTCTGGTTGGTCATGACGCTGATCTTGCCGCGCACGATGTCCATGAGCTGCATGAACTGCATGGGGGTGCGGTGGCTGTCCTTCATGCCGACGATGTTGGGCCGGCTGACCAGCTCCTTGAACGCCGCCACCGGAATGTGGATGTGGTGGTTGCGCGGGTTGTGGTAGATGAAGATGCCCAGCTCGGGGTGCTCGTCCGCCAGGTCGAAGTAGAACTGCACGGCGTTGGGCACGCTGGACTTGAAGTAGAAGGGCACGCCCACCAGCACGGCGTCGGCGCCGGCCTTGGCGGCATAGTCCATCTTGAGCAGCACTTCGCGCGTGTTCAGGCTGGTGCAGCCGATGACCACGGGAATGCGCTTGTTCACCGTGGCGACGGTGGCGTCGGCGAGGGTCGTGAACTCGTCCCACAGAAGGGTGTGGCACTCGCCGAAGGTCCCGGTGGTGGTGAGCACGCCGATGCCGTCGCGCACCGCCCGGTCGACGCTTCGTTCCAGCTCCGGCACGTTGACCGTGTTCTTCGCGCGCGGCGAGTTGGCGTCGTCGGTGGTGAAGGCCGGCATCATGGCCATTACGCCGCGGATGTCGCTGGCTTGGATCATGGTTTTCTCCCTTCTCGGGGCGGGTGGGAAATGCGGGCAAGGATTGCTAAGCAACCCGTCCCGCTTGGTCGCGACACTATCAAGTCCCCATATGGCTGTCAACATGAGCCCGGCGGCCGCGCGAGGCCGCGTTGACAGGGTTTTTCGCGCCGATGTATATGGATTCAGGTTCTCGCACGCGGGACCGATTCACTCTCGCCGGGAGGTTTTTCTCATGGCTTCGATGATTCCCAGGCAGGCCGCCATCGCGGTCAATGACCTCGTAGACAACTGCGCCGACGTCCAGCCCGGCATGCAGGTGCTCATCCTCGCCGTGCACGACGGCAACTACGGCGGCCTCAACCTCGTGGACGAGGACGCGGTGGCATGGGTGCAGGCGGCGGTGCAGCAGCGTGGCGCCGACCCCTACGTGCTGTGGACCGACACGCCCGTGCGCCCCACCGTGCTCTGGGGCGACGGCGCCGACCCGGGCAAGGCCTGGCGCGTGCCCAAGGTGGTGCGCAACGCCATCCAGGGCGCCGACGTGCTCATCAGCTACGGCGTCGACTTCACCTACGAGGAAGAGCTGCGGGAGATCCCGGAGATCCTGGAGGAGCGCAACATCCCCCTGGCGCGCAACATGGCCACCACGGGCCCGCTGCTCGCCAGCAACTGGGGGCTCACCCCCTACGAGCTGGTCGCCGAGATCCGCATCCAGACCGCGGCCTTGGTGACCCCCGGCGCCAAGTGGGTCATGGAGCATCCCAACGGCTCCTACATCGAGGGCATCGTCGAGAAGCCCTTGGGCGCGGAACACTACGCTGACTACCGCACCGTGGGCCTTTACCGTCCGTTCCCCGAGGGGGTATTTCCCTCCATCCGCTCGAGCGCGGCGGAGGGCCTCGGCATCATCAACGAGATCGGCGTCATCTGGGGCCGGCATATCGGCGTGCCCTGTCCCTTCAAGGAGCCGGTGCGCGTGCACATCAAGGACGGCTACATGCAAAAGTTCGAAGGCGGCGAAGAGGCCGAGACCTTCACCCGCTTCTACAAGTTCATGTCCCAGTACCTGGGCGAGGCCGCCTACGAGGTGCGCGGCTTCCACGGCGGCGTGCACCCGTCCGCCATCCTGGAGCCGCACCAGTGCCCGAATACGCCCTATCGGCACTTCGTCGAGCACCACCACTGGAGCAGCTTCCACTTCCACATGGGCAACAGCCGCACCACCAAGAGCTTCCCGTACCTCATGCACATCTCCGGCGAGATGCGCGGCGGCAGCCTCAGGGTCGGGGACAACTACGTCTACAAGGACGGGTGCCTGACCGCCGCCGACCACCCCAAGGTGCGGGAGATCGCCGCGAAGTACCCCGACCGGCCGGGCCTGGAACCGGAGAGGTGGCTGCAGACGCCACGGTGAGGGCGTTCGCTGCGTGGCGTGTCTCCCTCCGGGTGTCATTGATATGAAAATAAAATCTTATTCAATGATTTCTGGTAGTTACGGGATCCCGCTACACCCCAATGGGTCATTCCCGCGCAAGCGGGAATCCAGGGGTGGGGGATGTGGCGGCCTCATTGCCCGGCCCCACCCCGCCTGGATTCCCGCTTGCGCGGGAATGACGATTCGAGGGGTCTCGCGGGAATGACCAATCGGGACGTGGCGCCTTTGCGGCAACAACACTTTGGAACCTGACGCGGAGGATCGTTCATGGCGCGGCAGTATCGTTACATCTCGGCGGACAGCCACTTCGAATCGCCCCCGGACATGTGGACGCACCGGGTTCCGGCCAAGTATCGGGATCGGGCGCCCCGTCGCATCAAGCTGTCCAACGGCATGGATGCCATCGTCGAGGAAGGCAAGCCCATCGAGTACAGCGGCACCAACCAGTTCGCCGGCAAGTCCCCCGAGGAGTTCAGTCCCGTGGGGCTCGACTTCGACCACGCCCGCGGCGCGGGCACGGGCGAGGAGCGGCTCAAGGAGCAGGACGCCGACGGCATCGACGCCGAGGTGCTCTACGCCACGGAGGCGCGCAACACCGCCATCCGCGACAAGGACGCGTTCCTGGCCATCGTGCGCGCCTTCAACGACTACTTCATCGAGGACTTCTGCGCGGCGGCGCCGGACCGGCTGCTCGGCGTGGCCGTGCTGCCCAACATCGGCGTCGACGAGGACATCGCCGAAATGACACGCTGCGCCGAAAAGGGCTTCAAGACGGCGCGGCTGCACACCTATCCCAGCGGCAAGGGTCATCCCACGCCCGAGGACGACCGCTTCTGGGCGGCGGCGCTGGACCTGGACATGCCGCTCACCATCCACACCTCGTTCCCGCAACGGACGCGCGGACGCGACGTCTATCACTTGCAATACCCGAGGGAGCCGCAAGGGGAGGAGCGTCCGCCCGACTTCCTCCAGCGCATTGCCCGTCACGGCATCTATCACTGCGGCGCCGTGGAGGCGGCGCAGCTCGTTCTGGCCGGCGTCTTCGACCGTTTCCCGAAGCTGCGTATCTACTGGGCGGAGAACAACATCGGCTGGATTCCGTACTTCTACCAGCAGATGGACCAGGCGTATAAAGTGAGCGCCTCGTGGGCCGAACGGCTGCTGGGGCTCAAGCGCCTGGACCGGCTCCCCAGCGAGTACCTCAAGGAGCATGCTCTCTGGGGCTTCTTCGACGACCCCATCGGCGTGGATCTCCGCCACCACGTGGGCGTGGACAAGATCATGTGGTCCACGGACTTCCCTCACATCGTTACCCACTGGCCCCGTTCCCTGGAGGTCATGGAGCAACAGCTCGCGGGCGTCCCCGACCACGAGCGGGAGTTGATGCTCGCCGGCAACGCGGTGCGCTTCTTCCATCTGGACGCGGCGTGACTTGAGCGTCACGCGGCGGCGCAGGGCATGAGCGAACCTGCATTCGGCGTTGCGAGGTTGGCGTCCTTCGACTTGGCTCCGCTACGCTCAGTACGAACGGTGGAAGGACCCTGCGAACCAACGTTTGGCGCTTCCGTTCAGCCGGCCGGTTCGCTGGCGCGGTTTCCCAGGACCGCGTAGAGGGGGTCTCCGCCGGGGCCCTCGGGAATGGGGGTAGCGGACCGCACATGCTGCCAGTTTCCGGCCTCGGTCAGGTAGGACTCCACGAGCTGTTGCTGGCCCTCCCCGGTGAGGTGGTGCCAGATGGCTACCGCCTTGGTGGGGAAGCAGCGGTTGGAGAACGTAATGACGAGCGGTCCGCCGGGAGTCACGACGCGTCCGATGTCGCGGATCACCTGGACCGGCTTGACCAGGTAGTCCACGGACACGCAGATGCACGCGGCGTCGAACTCGCCGTCGGCGTAGGGCAGAGTGGGCTGGTGGTTGAGGTTGTGCACGGTGTAGGCGGTGAGGCGGGGGTTGGCCTGGAGTTCTCGCTCGTTCATGCCCAGTCCCACGACCTTCCCGAAGGTCAACTCCGAAGGCAGGTGGCTGATCCAACTGCTCATGAGGTCGAGGATCGCGCCGCCCGCGGGCAGCGTTTCCCGGTAGAGCTGGGTGACCGCGGCGATGGCGCGGTCGTCGATGTGGGTCACCAGCCGGGGCTCCTCGTAGAACTCCTCGTCCGGCGACTCGTCCATGCGCGCGAACGCTTGCGGCGGTAGCGGGTGAGTGATCATGTTGCGGCTCCGCGCTGAACGTCATCAGGCTGTGCCAAAACTCCCGAGGCAACAACGTACGGGTCACGTCATTCCCGCGAAACAGGCTGTGTCGAAACTCTGCCCGACACGAAATGGCACGAACCCCCAAATCGTCATTCCCGCGGAAGCGGGAATCCAGGGGTGGAGAGGGGTTAACGGGCGTATTCCCCGCCTCGCCCCGCCTGGATTCCCGCCCCCGATCGGGGTCGAGGGCAAGCTTTCGCGGGAATGACGAATTCGTATCGTCCCTGCCTCGCCAGTATAGTAGGGTTGCCGGGCGCGGTTTACAAACGTGGCAACGGGAGGGCTCATGAGCAAGGATGATCGCCAGGTAATTTTCTCGCTGATCGGGGTGGGTAAGGTACATCCGCCGAAGCGGCAGGTGCTCAAGGACATCTACCTGTCGTTCTTCTACGGCGCCAAGATCGGGGTCCTCGGCCTCAACGGCGCGGGCAAGAGCACACTGCTCAGGATCATCGCCGGCGTGGAGCAGGAATACCTGGGCGAGATCACGTTCTCCAAGGGATATTCCGTGGGGCTCCTGGAGCAGGAGCCGCGGATGGATTCGGACAAGACCGTCAAGGAGGTGGTGGAGGAGGGCTGTTCCCGGATGCTGGAGCTGCTGGCGGAATACGAGACCGTCAGCGCCCGGTTCGCCGAGGAGTTGAGCGCGGACGAAATGGATGCCTTGCTGGAGCAGCAGGCCAAGCTCCAGGACCAGATCGAGGCGGGCAACGGCTGGGAGCTGGAGAGCCAGTTGGAAGTGGCCATGGACGCGCTCCGCTGCCCGCCGCCCGAGACGAAGGTGGACGTGCTCTCTGGCGGGGAGCGCCGGCGCGTGGCCTTGTGTCGCTTGCTGATCCAGGAGCCGGACATCCTGCTGCTGGACGAGCCCACCAACCACCTCGATGCGGAGTCGGTGCAGTGGCTCGAGCAGCATCTGGCGCGCTACAAGGGCACGGTCATCGCGGTGACCCATGACCGCTACTTCCTGGACAACGTCGCCGGCTGGATACTGGAACTCGACCGGGGTCACGGCATCCCCTTCGAGGGCAACTACTCGTCGTGGCTGGAGCAGAAGCAAACCCGGCTCGCACAGGCGGAGAAGTCGCTGTCGCGGCACCGGAAAACCCTGGAGCGGGAGCTGGAATGGATCCGCATGTCGCCACGTGCGCGGCAGGCCAAGGGCAAGGCCCGGCTCACGCGCTACGAGCAGTTGCTGGGGCAGGAGCAGGAGAGCGCGCAGGAAGACCTGGAGATCTGCATTCCGCCCGGCCCGCGCCTGGGCGACGTGGTGCTCCAGGCGGAAGGGCTCACTCACGGGTTCGGCGACCGGCTCCTGTTCGAGGACCTGAGCTTCATCATGCCGCCGGGCGCCATCGTCGGCGTCATCGGCCCCAACGGCTCGGGCAAGACCACGCTGCTGCGCATCATCACCGGCGGCGTCGAATGCCGGTCCGGCTCGTTCCGCATCGGCGAGACCGTCCGGGTCGGTTACGTGGACCAGAATCGAACCCTGAACGACGAGCACACGGTGTGGGATGCGATATCGGACGGACAGGACCAGGTCCTGCTGGGAAAGCGCGAGGTCAATTCCCGCGCCTACGTGGGGCGGTTCAACTTCTCGGGCCAGGACCAGCAGAAGAAGGTCAGGGACCTGTCGGGAGGCGAGCGCAACCGCGTTCACCTGGCACGCATGCTCAAGGAAGAGGCCAACCTGCTCCTGCTGGACGAGCCCACCAACGACCTTGACGTCAACACGATGCGTGCCCTGGAGGACGGCCTCGTGGAGTTCGGCGGCTCCTGCGTCGTGGTGAGCCACGACCGCTGGTTCCTGGACCGCATCGCCACCCACATCCTCGCCTTCGAGGGCGACAGCCAGGTGGTCTGGTTCGAGGGGAACTACAGCGACTACGAGGAGGACCGGCGCAGGCGCCTCGGCAAGGACGCCGACCAGCCCCACCGCGTGCGCTACCGCAGGCTCACGCGGGACTGAGTCTCAGCCCCCCGCCTGTTTCACGAAATCCGACAGGCGCTCGCCGATCATGATGCAGGTGACGTTGGTGTTGGCGTGCACCACCGTGGGCATGATGGACGCATCGGCGACCCAGAGGTTGTCCATGCCGTGTACCCGGAGCGTCTGATCCACCACCGCCTCCGGGTTGGAAGCCGGGCCCATGAGGCAGGTGCCGACGCCGTGATGGTAGCTGTCGTAGGTGGTCTGGGCGTACTTCACCCAGTCCTCGCCGGGACCCGGAGTGAGCAGGTCGCCGTAGAGCTCGCGCATGGGCGGGGTCTCGGTGATCTCCTTGATGAACTCCATGGCCCTGGTCATGGACTCGATGTCCTGTTGGTGCTCGAGCATGGCGGACTCGATCACCGGGAACTCGCGGGGATCGCTGCTCTGGAGGTAGAGGCGGCCACGGCTCATCTGCTCCAGCAGCGAGGCCGACAGCGGGATGGTGGGCTTGATGCCCTCGATCTGGGTGGGTGGCCTGAGCGAGATGTGGAAGTTGGAGCAGTCCCGCTCCGCGTGGCTCTTGTAGATGTAGCGGATGCGCGGAATGATCCAGTCGGTGTCGAAATCCTCCTTGCACTCGAAGGTCATGAACACCACCGCGTGGTCCTGGTAGTTCCGGCCCACGCCGGGCATGTCCTTGACCACCTCGATGTCGAGCTTCCTGAGGTCATCGGCGCGCCCGATGCCCGACAGCATGAGGAGCTGGGCCGAGTAGTAGACCCCGGCGCTCACCACCACGTTGTTGGCGGAGGCGGTTTCCTGGCGGCCGTCCTTTTCGTATCGCACGCCCGTGACCCGGTTGCCCTCGATGTCCAGCTTGTTGACCTGGGCCTCGGCCACGATGGTGAGGTTGTCGCGTCCGCGCGCCGGATCCAGGTACGCCACCACCGTGGACTGCCGCTTGCCGTCCTTGATGCTGAAGGGAGGGTGCCCGACGCCCTCGGGGTCGGGGATGTTCGTGTCCTCCAGGAGCGGCAGGCCCTTCTGCTGGCCGGCCTCGATGAACGCCTGCACCGGGTCGGCCGTGCCGGGGGTGTCGAAGGTAAAGGGGCGCTTCACGTACAGCGGACCGGAGTTGCCGTGGAGCGGGCTGTCCGGGAAGTCCTGGTCCGATTCCAGCCGCTTCAGCACCGGCAGGACGCTCTCCCAGGACCAGTCCGGGTTGCCCGCGGCCACCCAGTTGTCCATGTCGGCCTTCATGGGCCGGGGCGCGGCCATGACGTTCACCGACGAGCCGCCGCCCATGATCCTGCCGGCGAGCTTGTAGCAGATGCTCCCGTCCAAGTCCCGCGGGCTCGGGTACATGGCCAGGTAGTCGGTTTCCAGCAAGAGCCGCACCTGGTTCTTGGCCTCGGCCACCATCTCGGGAATGGGCTGGGGGTCGGGCCCCGCCTCTAGCAGCAGCACCTTGCGCCCGGGGTCCTCGGAAAGGCGGCTGGCAGCGGCGCAGCCCGCCGAGCCTCCGCCGATGATGATGACGTCGTAGTGATCGGCCATGCGATTTGCCCTTTCGTTGTGGCTCCGCGTCTCAGGCCTTGGCGGCCTCGTCGTCCAGCGCCTTGGTGAGGCGCTTGCGGAACTCCTCCAGGATGAGCGAGGTGGTGGCGCGCAGGATCATGTCGCCGACGATGGCCAGGCGCCCCTGGATATCCACCTGCGCCTTGTACACGAGCTCGGTGCAATTCTCCCGCGGCTCCTCCATGCGCGCGTCCACGCCAGCCACTACCGTGCTCTTGGTGACGGAGTCGTTCCCCTCGATCTTCACCGTGAGGGCTTCCTTGGGATTGCTGTCGGTGATGGTGGAGCGGAAGTTGAACTTGCCGGACATGGGGCCGACCTTGGCGCTGATGACGCCGTCGAAGGTGGTGTCGTCGATCTTGTCGATGGAATCGAGACCCGGCATGCAGGCCGAGAACTTGTCGATGTCCAGCACGAAGTCCCACACCGCGTCCTTGGGATGCTCTACCGTAATGGTGCCCTCGAAGTTCATGTGCGCTCCCGTCCCGTCGCCCTGTTGAAGTTGGGTGCGGTATAACACACTCTCGTCGTCGCCGCGAAACAGGCTGCGAGGCTGCGCCGGGAGGCGGGGCGCGCGGCAGAAGCGGGGTTGGTTACGAATCTGGCCCGGCATGCTACATCATAGCGACTATGGACATCGCCCTCGTCTATGCCCTGG
>JAJDXX010000148.1 GCA_022823055.1 Candidatus Binatia bacterium
TTGGCCGCGCCGGGGCCGAGCACCCCTTCCACCGCCCCTTCGCCGAAGCGGGCGTGGTCCGACCCGCTCTGGACGGCGTGCGCATAGGCCACCCACTGAGCCGGTCCGCCCCCCAGACCCGGAATCAGCCCGATGTAGGTGCCGATGGCGCTGCACCGGAGCACCAGCTTCCACTTCCTGAAAGTGTCGCGGACGCCCTGCATCACTCCGCCCAGCGCGCCCGGCGTGTCCCGGGCGATGCTGCTCCCCTGGGTCCCCAGCTCGATGATCTCCGGTATGGCGAAGAGCCCCACGGTCACGGCCACCAGCGAGAGGCCGTCCCACAGGAACAGGACGTTCTCGCTCCCCAGGATGGGCTCCAGGGTGTAGCGCGACACGCTGGTGATGGCGTCGAGCCCCACCATGGCCAGCACTAGGCCGAAGCCGCCGGCGGTGAGGCCCTTGGCGATGTTGCCGCCGCTCAGGGACGCCAGGAAGGTGATGCCCAGGAGGCTCAGCATCATGAACTCCGGGGCGCCGATGGAGAGCACCAGGGGCTGGACGATGGGGATGGCCAAAGCCAGCGCGAAGGCGCCGAAGATGGCCCCCACCAGTGAGCTCATGAGGGCAGCGCCCAAGGCGCGCCCCGCCTCCCCGTTCTTGGCCATGGCGTGGCCGTCGACGATGGTGGCGGCGGTGATGCCTTCGCCCGGAACTCCGAAAAGCACCGAGGTGATGTCGCCGGTGGTGGCGGTGACCGCGTGGCTCCCCAGCAGGAACGCGAAGGCGGTGGTGGGGTCCATCTTGTAGATGAACGGCAGCATCAGCGCCAGGGTGGTGGCCCCGCCGAGTCCCGGAAGGATACCCACCGCGAAGCCGATGGCGATGCCCACCATCATGAAGACGAACGGGTCCTGCCCGGCCGGCGAAAAGGGCAGCACGGCCGCGAGGCCGGCGAACAGGGAGCCGAAGTAGTCAAGCATGGATCAGCCGCCTTTCAATGCAGGCTCTACCAGTCCTCCAGCGCGGCGGCGTTGCGGCCAGCGATGCGGCCGGTGACGAAGCACTCGGTGATGTTGCCTGCTTCCAGGTAGAGGTGGCCGAAGGACGAGCCGCACTCGCCCGCAGAAAAAAGCCGGCGAATGGGCTCGTCGCGCGTGTCCATCACGTGCTGTTCGGCGTCGTGCACCGGGCCGCCCTGGGTGTTGGAGACGATGGGCCAGACCTCCATCAGGTAGAAGGGCGGCGTGTCGATGGACAGCCGGGTTCCGGGGACGCGATGATAGCGGTCCACGCCGCCGCTGGTGCACACCTGGTTCCATTCCTCCACCGTGGCCTTGAGCGTCGCCGCGTCCGCCGCCGGGATCATTCCGGCGATGGTTCCCAGATCGTCGGCTTTCTTGATCCAGCCCCGTTCCACCTCGGCGAGGTTGTCCTCGCTCCAGTCGTAGGAGACGTGTTCGTCGTGCACGGTGGGCTGTCCCACCGGCCCAAGCTTACGGCCCTTCTCGTCGAACACCAAGTAAGCGGGAATGCGCGGGAACTCCTGCTTGTCGGCGTCGTAGAACTCCAGCGCCCGGTGGCCGGTGTCCTGCACCGCCGGCGGATACTCGTTCATGAACCGGCGGCCGTACTTGTCCACGGCGATCCAGGGCATCACCCAGTCGTCCTTGCGCGGGCCGCGGAAGCAGTGGCGGAAGGCCAGCGGGAACTCCGGGTACTTGAAGCCGTAGCTGCCGTGGAAGTGCCACATGTGCCACAGCGACGCGCCCACGTCCTGGGCCATCTTGATGCCGTCGCCGGTGTTGCCGGTGAACAGCGTGTAGACGGGCATGGCCTCGAAGTAGTTGCGCTTCATCTCTTCGTTGTTCTCGAAGCCGCCGCACGCCAGGATGACGCCCTTGCGCGCCTTGATGGCGATCTCCTCGCCCTCGTGCTCCGCCAGCAACCCGACGATGCCCTGCTCCGGGTGGCGGATCAGGCGCTGGGCCGGGGTCGCGAGCCGCACCGAGATGTTCCGGCGCGCCTCGACGTTGTCCAGCAGCACCTTGAACAGGCGCGCGCCGCCGCGCAGGCCCTTGGCGTACCGGAAACCGTCGTAGCCTTCCATGGGCGCGATCTTGAAGCCGTCCAGTCCCGGGCCGCCCGGGAACGGATAGGTGCCGCCGTTCCGCTGCTCTTCCAGCTCGAACGGGGTCTCCTTCACCAGCTCCTTGACGAACTCCTTCATCTCCGTCATGCCCTTTGCGAGGGCGCGCAGCACGTCGTCCGGCGTCCGGCCCGCGTTGGTGTGCCGTAGGTACTCGAAGGCATCGTTCTCGTCCAGGGCCGTGGCGATGCCGCCGCCCGCGAGGATCGAGATGCCACCGGGGTTAGGCATCTTCTCCACGATGGTCACCTCGGCGCCGGAATCCGCCGCGGCCACGGCGGATACGCCTCCGGCAAAGCCGAAGCCCACCACGATCACATCCGTTTCGACGTCCCAGCGGGCGGGAAGTCCGTTCTCATAACTGTCCAAGATGGCTCTCCTTTCGAATGCGGTCTCGCGACTTCAAATCGGGCCTATTCGACTTTACCCGGACTCCAGGTAGCGGGGCGCGTCAGGCACGGCGGGGCAGCACCACCTCGGCTTCGCCGCGCGTGTTGACCAGGCCGTCCTGCCGGGTGCCGGTGATTTCCAGGGCCACCGTCTTCGTTGCGTCATCCTTGGCGGTCACCCGGCCCGAATACGTGGTCAGGTCGCCGTAGAGGCCAGGGCGGGCCACCTGGACCTTCAGGCGTTTCAGGAAACCGTCGTCGCCCATCCAGTTGGTCACCAAGGGCGCCACCCAGGCGAAGCGCATCACGCCGTTGTCGAAGGGCGCGGGCATGCCGCGGCCGGCCGCCATGTTGGCGTCCTCGTGCTGCTGCGAGTACTTCACCGGGAATCCCATCACCGGGTTGAACATGGCGGTGTGCATGGCCTTGCTGAGGTCCAGGTAACCCCAGCGTCCGGCCTTGTAGGACGGGCCGATGGCCGCGTTCCAGGCCACCATGTCCCCGATGGTGAGGGGGCCGCGCACGATCGACGGGATCTCGCTGCCGGCCGCCACGTCCTCGTAATGGAGTGTGTCCGCGCCGCGGCGGTATTCGCGCCGCCACGTGCTCTCGAGCCGTTCCAGGGCGCCCTCGTCGTAGCGCGGCACCTCGTGCTCCATCATGGTCTGGAGACCGATCTGGGTAGCCATGATCATGGTGCCGGTGGCCCGCGCCACCAAGGCGTTTTCCTGATTGCGGTAGTCGATCCCGGAGATGACGAAGTTGAGCCGCCGCCCCTCCTTGTTGCGCTTCTCGTAGAACTCCTTCTGGCGCGGCTCGGAGCTCAGCGCATCGCCGGCGAGCACACGGCCGAACCATTCCACCTCCACGCCCCCGATGAGGGACGCCAACGGCGCCTTCATGGGCGCGCCGTGCAGGATCGGGTAGCGGTTGACGATCACGAACGCCGGGGGAGCCTGTGTCCTCCCCTGCCCCACCTTGGCGGCGTAGTCGGGGTCGGTCCACAGCGGGTTGTCGTCGTCCGTACCGTAGGCGAAGTGCTTGATGGCGTCCTCGGTGACGGAGCTGACCCAAGGTTGCCGTTCCTCGACGATCTTGCCGGTCATCTCCTCCGTAGCGGCCTTCCACGCATCGATGGCCGCATCCACCTGTGCCATGTCCACCTGCGGGTCCCCTTGCATGAAATCTCCCTTGTCCAAACGATGATGAACGGCTCTGGCCCGCGAAGCGTCAGCGGCTTCCCGCGACTCGTCTTCGCGTCACTCCACCTGCCGGCCGGTGATGTCGGATATTTCCTGATCCGAATAACCCAATTCCCGCAACAAGGAAACCGTATGCTCCCCCAACAGGGGCGGATCGGTGCGCCGCGGCAGTTCCGCTGCTTGGAAATCCACCGGCAGCGCGGGCAAGGGGGAGGAGGTCCCGTCGGGCGCGGTCAGGGCGGTCCAGTGGTTGCGTTCCTTGAGATGCGGATGATCGAACAGATCCATGGGCGTGTTGATGGGGGCGTGGGGAATGTTGGCCGATTCGAGCCGGGCGACGATGTCGCGGAAATCGAGAGTGCGCACCAGCTCCTCGGTGCGGCGCGTCAGCCGCCTGAACTCCGCCCGCCGGCCCGCGTTGTCGCGCAACGCTTCCTCCCCCCAGAGGTCGTCGAGCCCGAACTCGCGGCAATACGCTTCCCATTGCACGTTGCTGGTGACGCCGATGAACACGTGGCGCCGGTCCCGCGTCTCGAATACGCGGTAGATGCCCCAGCCTAGGTCCTGGCCCACGCCGCGCTCGGTCATGGGAGCCGGCACCTCGCCGGATATGCCGGCCTTGGCGATGTGTTGGGACACCAGGAAGACCGCGGTCTCGAACAGCCCCACGCGCAGGTCATTGCCCGCGCCGTCGCGGTCGCGCTTGAGGAGCGCCGCCAGAACGCCGATGACGCTGAACAGCGCCCCGGTCATGTCCACCACGGACGCGCCCGCCCGGAGCGGCATCCCCGGCGGCCCGGTCATGTATGCCAGCCCGCCCATCATCTGCGCGGGTTCGTCCAGCAGGTTGCGGTTCTCGTAGGGTCCGGAAAGAAAACCCTTGATGCCGCAGTGCAGCAGGCCGGGCTTGATGCGCTGCAGCGCCTCGTGGCCCAGCCCCATGCGCTCCAGCACGCCCGGGCCGTAATTGTCGATGAGAACGTCGGCGGTGCGCAGCAGGCGCTCGAACGCTTCGCGTCCGCGCGGGTCCTTGAGGTCGAGGGTGATGCTGCGCTTGCCGCCGTTGAAGGCCAGGAAGTAGCCTTGATTGCCGCGGCTGAACCGCGCCTGGTCGCCGCTGCCCGGACGCTCCACCTTGATGACGTCGGCGCCCAGCGCCGCAAGGACGAGGCCCGCCGTGGGGCCGGCCACGATGTGGCCTAGCTCAAGGACTCTGATACCGTCAAGCATGGTGTCCGAGGGCACTCCGGCTACTCGGACAGGTTCCTAACGAAGCCCGCTTCCCCGTGTCAAGCCGCGCGGCGCGGCGGGCCTGCGAACGGAGAATTTCCCTCCTCCAGTTCGGGGGTTATTGCCCGCTTTCCTTGTAAGCGCCGAACACCCCGAGCAGGCTGTCGCCGTCGAGCACGCGAGCACCGAAGGTTCCTGCAACCGAGCCCGGAGCCTCGGCGTAGGAAACGGGTATGTCCGTGGTGGCGACGCCGTTGCCGTAGAACTGACCGCCCCAACGCCCCAGCGCGGGTTTGCCGTCAAGCATGACCGAGACCCGCCCCCTGAAAAAGGCGGCGTCGGCCGTTCTTATGCCGGCCGTCGCCAGCACCAAGTCGTCGAAAAGAGCCGCGCCGGTGGACGAGTCCCGTCCTCCGGTGATCGCTCCGGAAATCGAGTTCACATCGAAGTCGGCCGTCAGCCGGACGTCCGCATCGAATACCCGGTAGGCGGGGGATGTTCTGCCATCCACGTACAGACCGGTCGCCGCGCCCCGATACGTAGCCTGGCCGTCGACGGCGTTGACGTGACCGGCGATAAACGGGTCGTTGCCGCTGGCGGCCGCGCCGACGAAGGGCCTGCGGTCAATGTCGGGTCCGGGGAGCCAGGCCCAATATCCGAAGGCCAAGTAATCGGAGTCGGCGTTGTCCAGGACGTCCGAGTAGAAGACCGAGTAAAACCTGGCCCCGTCGTCGGTAATGAAGAACTGTTCGACGCCCTGCCAATCACCAATCCCGGCCGGCGGGGACACTTCGGCCAGGTAACCCGGGGAAGGAGGTGTTCTTCGCGTGTTTGGTCTGAATCCCTGTTCCAACTCGATTCGTTCGAAAACCAGACGATCGTTAATATACCACGCGTTGATAGCCCGGTTGTCGCGGGGAGAGTCGGGGTCGGCATTGAGCGAGGCCTGCGTCACGCCCGTGTTCCAGGTGCCCCCCGCGAGGGGACGTTCGCTCGTGGTGGAAGCCGTGCTGGAAGCGACGTCCGTGAACGCGGTCCTGGCTACCCTCCCCGCCACGTTGCGTCGAGCCACGAGTGAATAGGCATTCAGGGCTCCAGGCAGGCGCCTCGGCGGGTATGCGACGATGGGCACACCGCCGGTATCCTCGTAGGAAACGGAACCGTCGTCCGCGACGATGAGGACGCAGGCGCCGCCGCTGGACGAGCAGGTGACAACCACATTCCCGTGTTCCTCGGTGGCCCCGGGGTCCACCCTGAGTTCACCCGCGGACAGACCGTGCTGTTCAGGCGCTTCCAACTCGACGAGCCTCGGAGTCGGGGGCTCGGGGACGGACGTCCCCCCGCCACCGCAGGCGGAAAGGGTTGTTACACATAACAACGTAATCGCCGAAAGAAGATACCTGTTGAAAACGACGCGCATCGGCTTCCTCCTCATGATGAAACGCCTCTCGCGAGCGCTTGGACTCCTGATCAAGCAACTCCCGGAAGTATGTGACGATACGATCAAAGCAAGAACATGCGGCAATGTCTTTCTCTGCCAGCGACGCGCCCGATAATACACCATACGATAAAGAATATCTACACAGGTTGCCTGAATTCGTGCAAAAAACGAACTCAACGAAGCCGTTCCGGCAAAGCCATCTCCAAGAGCCCGCGGCTCCCCTCCAAGCCCGCCAACCGGGCCAATTCCCCCACCAACCGCAGACGCGACGCGGTCTTGCCCGTCGCGTGGGTTATCGGAAGCCCCATGTCCACGTCTCCCTCCCCGGTCAACTCCTCCGCCAGCAACCTGAGCGTTGATTTCCGGCGCGGGAAAAGCCGCAGGTGGATAACGGCGTCCGGCGCGATACCGGCCTCCTCACGCACTGCCTGGAGCGTAGCCGCGTAACCGCCAAGCTCGTCCACCAGACCGCGATCCTTCGCGTCGGCGCCGGTCCAGACACGACCCTTGGCGGCCGCCAGCACCTGTTCCCGGGACAATTTCCGCCCCAGTCCCACCTTGAACACGAAATCCTCGTAGACCGCGTCGAGGAGATGCTCCAGGCGTTGCTCCTGCTCCGGGTCGTAATCCCGTACGGCGCTCCAGAAGGTCGCGTTTGTGTTCTCGGCCGCATGGTCCCAGGACACGCCGAGCTTCTCCCACAGCCCATCGGTCACCACCTTCCCCGCGGCCACACCGATGGACCCGGTGAGGGTACCGGGCTGGGCCACGATGCGGTTCGCGGGAGCCGCCACGAAATAGCCGCCGGAGCCGGCGACGTTGCCCATGGACACGACCACCGGCTTGCCGCGGCGCCGGGCGCGCACCACCTCGCGCCGGATCACGTCCGAGGCAACGTAGGAGCCGCCCGGGCTGTCGATGCGGAATATGATGGCGTCCACGTCCTTGTCGCTCGCGGCCCGGCGGAAGGCGCGCGCTACAGTGTCCGAGCCCATGGAATCGGCCCCGGTGAAGGCTTGGTGGCGGCTGCGTCCCCGGTGAATCTGGCCCAAACCGTGGATCAACGCCACCGTGGCCGTGTCCTCTTCCGTGTCCTCGGCTCGGCGGCGGTAGTCCGTCAGCGGCAGGAACTCGATGTCGTTCCCCAATGCGTATCGGACCACTTCATCCACCTGATCGCGGTACCGCAGGCCGTCCACCAGATCCGCCTTCAGTGCTTCCCGGGCGGAGAACGGCGCCTGTTGCATCAGGTCCCGTACCGCTGCCCGCGACAGTCCGCGGCCCTCGGAGACCCCGGCCGTCAACTGCTCCGTCAAGGATTCCAGGATCCGGCCGACGGCTTCCCGCTGGGGACCCGTGAAGCCGCTCTCGGTGAAGAGTTCCTTGATGCCCTTGTACTCCTCGCGCTGGTTCAGACGAGGTCTCACACCGAGCTTCTCCAGCGTGCCTTTCAGGAAATAGCTTTCCGCCAGGAGCCCCGTGAGGCCCACGTTACCGGACGGTTGCAGGTAGACGTACTCGAACGCCGCGGCCAGATAGTAGGCGCCGTTGCCGGGTCCGAAATCGCCGAAGGATTCGGCGAAGGCGTAGGTTGGCTTGCCCGATTGCCGGAAGGCGCGCACCGCGTCCCGCAGTTCCTGGATCCGCGCCAGACCCATGCCGGAAGCGCCGACCCTGGCCACCAAGCCCACTACGCGCTCATCCCGCGCGGCCCTCTCGATGGCGGCGACGGTCTCCCAGAGCGTCGGCGGTGTCTTCCTGATTTGCGTCCAGAGCGTGAGTCCGCCGCCTCCCAGCTCGCTGACGTTGCGGTCCAGATCCAGGGTAAGGACCGTCTTCTCCGGCACCGGTGCCGTACGTGTGGAGAATAAGAACAGAGCCGCGGCCACGCCGACGGCGGCCAGCGTGGCCAGGGCGCCGACGAACATGAGAAAGATTCGGATGATACGCATGGGTACTCCTCGAATGTTCTATCCCGGATCTGTTACACAAGGACATGGCGCCTGGAACGGCGCCGGGATTTTCCGATGGCGGAGGCGAAACCACCGATGCTGCGCATCACAAGCCGCATCAGCCTGGACGAAGACGAGATCGAGGAGCGGTTCGTCCGCGCCTCGGGGCCGGGCGGTCAGAACGTCAACAAGGTCGCCACCGCGGTCCAGCTCCGGTTCAGCATCGTCGATTCGCCCTCGCTGCCGGAAGCCGTGCGGGAACGCCTGCGGCGGATCGCCGGGACGCGCGTGGACAAGCGCGGGGTGCTGACCATCGAGGCCAGGCGCTACCGTGACCAGTCGCGCAACCGGGAGGACGCCCTGGAGCGCCTGGCCGCGCTCATTCGCAAGGCCGCGGAAGCGCCCACGCCCCGCCGTCCCACCAAGCCCACCGCGGCGTCGCGCCGGCGCCGCCTCGACGACAAGCGCAAGCGCGGCGAGCTCAAGCAGTCGCGCCGTCCCGACGCCGCGGAGTGATCGTCTCGGGGCGATCTTCCCATCCCCTGGCCGCGTGCGTTTCAA
>JAJDXX010000193.1 GCA_022823055.1 Candidatus Binatia bacterium
CAGGGGAGCGGGAGTCCTTTCTCGCTTCCATCCATCCGGGCGTGACGGTATGGGCCGCATCGCGGGTGGACCAGCCGGCGCTGGTGGCGCGGGAAGTTTCCGTGTGGCCCGGCGGCAGCGTCGATCGAGGCAGTGTCTTTACGCGGTTGTTCCTGAGGGGCGTCGAGGAAGGCAAGGCCGACGCGAACACGGATGGCACGGTGACGGTGCGGGAGTTGCGCCAGTACCTCGTGGATGCGTCGAAGGCCTATTGCGAGCGGCATGTCGCCGACTGTGCGCGCGGGTTGACGCCGCAGCTCTTTGCCTCCCCGGGCCGCCTCGACGAGCCGGTGTTCGCGGCGGTGAACGCCGCGCGCTTGTCCGCCACGGCCAGCTTCGCCAGGGACCTGCTGGTGAAGCGCCGGTCGGATCGGCCGGAGCCCGAGAAAATGGGCGCCGCCGGCGGGCTCCGGCGAGGGAGCGTCCGGATCGAAATTCGGCCCGGGCCCAAGGTCCTGGTGGGCGACGAGATCGAAGTGGTGGTGGAGAGCGAGCGGGCCGGCAGCCTGGTGTTGCTGGACGTGGATACGGCCGGACGCCTGTACCAGCTCTTCCCTAACCGTCTGAGCGTGCAGGCCGGCGTGCCGGAAAGAATCCGCGCGGGCGAGCGCGTGGCCTTGCCCGGGAGACAATCGGGGTTGCGCGTCCAGGCGATGCCGCCCATCGGTCGGGGTATGCTGATCGCGGTGGTTTCGGAGGACAGCGCCGCGCTTGAAGAGTTGTCTTCACGGCACAGGGACCTGTTGGTCATTTCGAGACCGGAGGCCTACGTGGTGGAGCTCTCGGAAGTGCTGGGCGTCAACGGCCCCGCCGGAGAGGCCGGCGCGGCGCTCCGGGACAACTGGACGGTGGGCCAGCTCGAATACGAGATTGTTCCGCGGCGTCGTTGAGTTCAAGGCAGCATCGATCCGTTGTGATGGCGCCCTCGAACTTCTCTCTCCAGCCGCGCCGGGCTCGGCTGCAAGCGCTCCTTCCGCCGCTGTGCCTGTGGGCATTGTGGCTCCTCTCGGGTTGTGCCGCCACCAAAGCTCCCCCGGCGGCGTTGAGTTTCCACCCGCCCGCGGCCCCGGCCGAAGGTTCGCTGGTGTTGCCGGGCTCCACTCTGTCCATCGGTGACGTCACCGTCACGGACAGCGAGGGAAGGAAGCGCCGTCTCGAGAACGTCGCGGATTTCCTGGTCGCCGTGCGCGGGGGGGACTACGATCGCGACACCGGACAGGTTCGCCTCAGCGCGGACCGTGGGCGGATTCCGGAGACCGGCTACGAGATCATTGTCTCCCTGGCGACCGCGCCGGAAATCCGGGCCGTCCGGCGTTACCGTCCCGACTTCGCCCGCATCGAGGGCCCGGAGCCGGACGACGTGACGGAGTTCCACGTCCGGCTTTTGTGGAAGCATGGGGACAAGGAACACGAGATCCGCCCGGGGACCGCGCTCATACCGGGCGAACGGTACCGGCTGGAGATCGCCGCACACGACCGTGAAGGGCGGAGCTTCACCCCGGGCGACGCCGACTTCCCCATCCCGCGCTCGAGGCTTACGGTCGGGCTTACCCATTTCGCCAGCGCCGGCGACGACTGGACGACGCTGGTCGCGGCGGTTCCCGCCGGCGAAGAGCCGTTCGGCGCGGCCATCGCGTACGGCGACGAAGGTCCGTCGAAGGTTCTCCGTTTCGACAACGATCCGGCCATCTGGCGCGGGCCGGATCACGACGCGGTGGCGTCCATGGAGTTCGCCGGACCGCTGGCTGGTGTCCGAACGATCATACCGGGCGAAAGCGCCAGACTTGACCTCCGTGTGAAGGATGACGCTGGAAGGACCTGGGTCCTGGGACGCGAGGGCCGCGGATCGCACCTCGATGACACGTACCCGCTGCCGCCGGCCCGGTTGGCCGTTCGGGTGGAGAACGGGGTCTACGAGCCCAAAACTCATGTGGTGCGCTTCGCCGAGCCCAGGGCGCTGATCGGCCGCTCGCTTGTCGTCTCGGTGAACTACCGCGGCGCGTCCCAGGCCTCCCCCCTGTCCATCCGGCAACGGTACGCGCCCGACTTCCTCAGCATCGTCCCGCTCATGAAACAGGACGTGCTTTCCTTCATGGGGAGGCCGGGACGGGACGGCAGCGCCGGACGGAAGGGTCGCGAAGGCGCGCGTGGCCGCGACAACGGCCGCATGTTCGGACGCGCCGGCGACGGCAGGTCCGGCGGCCGCGGCGGTTTCGGCCAGCACGGGACGCATGGCGGTTACGGCCCGGACCTCCGGGTAGTGGCCCGCGAGGTGCGCACGCTCGACGCCCTGGAACGTTTGGTACTGTTCGAGGTGCGCGCCCCCGGAAAGCCGCCCGCCTACTACATCCGCCGTCTGCACGGCCCGCCCGTCACCATCCTCAGCCGGGGCGGCGACGGGGGCGGCGGTGGCGGTGGAGGCGACGGCGGTCGGGGTGGAACCGGAGGGAACGGCTACTTCTCGGGCGATGGCGGCGACGGGGGTGACGGTGGCGAGGGCGGCAACGGCGGCAACGGCGGCGAGGGCGGGGACATCACGGTGATACTCGCCACCCGTGAACTCGAGACCGCGTTCGTGCTCGACTGCGCCGGCGGCTTCGGTGGCGCCGGCGGCCGTGACGGGGTGCCGGGAAGGCCGGGGGCGCCTGGAGACATCCCGGAGATCGACGACTACGCCGCGAGCGACCCTTACGCGAACAGGCCCGAACGCGGCGCCGGCGGCAGCGAGGGCAACGCGGGGCGGTTCGGACAGGACGGCAACGGAGGCCGCAGCGGCAAGTGCACCATCGTCTCCGTGTCGGAGGAGACCGAAGAGGCCGCCGCCGTCATGGTCGACCGCGCGCCACGGCGCCTGCTGGCGGTGATCCTGCACTGACCGCCCGGTGAGTGGAACGACGTGGAGAGGGTGGAGGGGTGGGAACGCTACGGCGCGGCGGCGCACTCGCGTCTTCTTTCCCAGTACTCGGTGATGTGCCGGCCGTTCGGATACCGCTTGTAGTACTCGTCCACAAGAGCGCAGTTCCCCTTGACCTTCAGCCAGAAGCGGCTGTCGGCGTCGTCGAGGACCACCGGCCGGATGAAGCCCCGGTTGCGCGTTCCCGCGTCGGATGCAACAGGTGCCGCCGCGGAGGCTTCCGTATCGTGCGGGACTCCGTTCGAAGACCCGACGCGAAAGGCGAAACGGCCCTCCAGTGAACTCGTCCACCACGGCTGCTGGCGGTTCTCGGTCCTTTCCCGCACGGTCTTTCGCACCCGCTTGAGGACGTCCTCCACCTGCAGGTTGGGAAGCGCCATGGCCTCGACCAGCGCCTCGGTGAACGGTGAGTAGATCGAGTTCACCCCGCGGCCGTCATAGGCGATCTTGCCCGGGGCCGCGGCGTAGGCGATCAAGGTGCCGGTGGGGGCGTCAATCACCTGCAACCCGCCCCGGCCGATGGGGTTCTTGTCCGTACCGACGCTGAAAGGGTTGTTGCGGCAGGCATCCAGCACCACGAGGTTCAGCCGGTTCTGCGCGTCGTCCATCTGGTCCAGCACCCACCACGCGGGCACCGCCTTGATCGCCAGGTGGCTTTCCTGGGTGATGGGCGCCTCCAGTGGGATCAGGTAGTTGACCCCGCGCGACTGGACACCGTGTCCGGAGTAGTAGAACAGCCCCTGGGCGTGGGGTCCCGCTCCGCGCAGGCGCCGGCCGAAGTCGATGATGGCCGACTCCATCGCTTCTTTCGTCAGGTTGGTCCCGTCGATGACGTCGAAACCGACTCTCCGGAGCGCCGCCGCCATCAGGGTCGCGTCGTTCACCGGGCTGTCGAGGGCGGCTATGCGCGTGTACGCGCTGTTGCCGATGACCAGGGCGACCCGTTGGGCCGCGATCACGGGCAAGGTCCAGAGCAGCATGAACGCCGCGAGCAGTGAAATCCTGAAGCGTGTCATGGAAACCTTCCGCCTTGGGCTCGTGCCGCAGAACGCCGTTATGGAACAGGTAGCCGCGGCCGGGAAGGCGTTCTCACGCAGACGTGGATAACCCAGAACCTGCCGGAATGCAAATATTTCCGGGCTCTCGGGGGATGTTTGCCGGGCTGGGAAATCGTCACCCGATTCGTGCTATGGTAGCCGCTAGGAGAATAGCCGATGGCGCATGAAGCTTCACAAGACTACCGGGACACAGAGGCCGAGCTCCGAAAGCGCGTAGAGGGGGAGGTACGGTTCGACGCCTACTCGCGGCTGCTCTATGCCACGGACGCGTCCATCTACCAGGTGGAGCCCGTGGGCGTCGTCGTGCCCCGCCACAAGGGAGACGTCCAGGCGGTTATCGAGGTGGCCAACAAGCATAGGGTCCCGGTGCTGGCACGGGGCGGCGGCACCTCGCTGGCGGGCCAGACCGTGGGCCACGCCATCGTCATGGACTTCTCCAAGTACATGAACCAAGTGCTCGAGGTGAACCGGGAGGAACTCTGGTGCCGGGTCCAGCCGGGCCTCGTGCAGGACGCCCTCAACACGCACGTGGCGCCCATGGGCATGCTGTTCGGCCCGGATACCTCCACCTCCAACCGGGCCACCATCGGCGGCATGATCGGCAACAATTCCGCCGGCGCCCATTCCATCGTCTACGGCAAGACGCTGGACCACGTGCTGGAGCTGACCGTGCTGCTGGCGGACGGCAGCGAAGTGGTGCTGCGCGACCTGCCGGCCGACGCTCTCGCCCAAAGGCAGGACGGCAAGGGACTCGAGAACCGCATCTACCGCGACCTGCCGCCCTTGGTGGAATCCGCCGGCGCGCTCATCGCCGAGCGCTATCCCAAGCTCATGCGCCGGGTTTCGGGCTACAACCTGGACGAGTTCACCAAGGACCAGCCGTTCAACCTCGCGCGCCTGATCGTGGGCTCCGAGGGGACCCTGGCGTGCGTGGTGGAAGCGAAGATGCGCCTGGTGCCGAAGCCCAGGTTCACGGCGCTGGACGTCCTCCATTTCCACGACCTCCAGGACGCGCTCGGGGTGTCGGAGGCGATCCTCGCCACCAACCCCTACGCCATGGAGCTTACCGACAAGCCCATCCTGGATCTGGCGCGGAACAACATCGAGCAGTCCAAGCGCCTGGGGTTCGTGCAGGGCGACCCCGACGCCATCCTCATGGTGGAGTACGACGGCGACACCGCCGAGGAGGTGCGCGACAAGGTGGACCGGCTGGAGGCGCTGCGGCAGCGCGAGGGCATGGGCTACGCCGCCTCGCTGGCGTACGAGCCCGGCGAGGTGAACCGGATCTGGGGCGTGCGCAAGGCGGGGCTGGGTCTCCTCCTGGGCGTCAAGGGCGAGAAGAAACCCATCGCCTTCGTCGAGGACACCGCCGTGGACCCGGTGAAGCTGCCGGAGTTCATCAAGCGCTTCCGCGAGATCCTCGGCGGCCACGGCGTCCGCGCCGGCTACTACGGCCACTGCTCGGTGGGGTGCATGCACATCCGCCCGTTCATCAACCTCAAGGAGGCGGGCGAGGTGGAGAAGATGACGGTGATCTCGCGCGAGATCTCCGACCTGGTGATGGAGTTCGGCGGCGCCATGTCCGGCGAGCACGGCGACGGTCTGGCGCGCAGCCACCTGAACGAGAAGCTCTTCGGTCCCGAGCTGTACCAGGAGTTCCGCAAGGTCAAGCGGCTGTTCGACCCGCACAACCTGCTGAACCCCGGCAAGATCGTGGACGCCCCGGCCATGACCGATTCGCTCCGCTACGGCACGTCCTACAAGACCTGGCAGCCCCGGACCATGCTCGACTTCAGCGACCAGGGGGGCTTCGTGGCCGCGGTGGAGATGTGCAACGGCACCGGCGCCTGCCGCAAGACGCTGGGCGGCACCATGTGCCCGTCCTACATGGCCACCCTGGAGGAGAAGCATTCCACCCGCGGGCGCGCCACCGCGTTCCGCGCAGTGCTGTCGGGCAAGGTGCCGCGTTCGGAGTTCACCGGGGAAGGGTTGCACGAGGTGCTGGACCTCTGCCTCGAATGCAAGGGGTGCAAGGCCGAGTGCCCGTCCAACGTCGACATGGCCAAGCTCAAGTACGAGTTCCTGCACCATTACCAGCAGGTCCACGGCGTGTCCCTGCGCAGCCGCCTGTTCGGGCGCATCGGTTCCCTGAGCCGCTGGGGATCGCTGCTGGCGCCCGTGGCCAACCGCGTCAACGCCAACCCGGTGAGCCGCTGGCTCCTGGATCGGGTGCTGGGCATCGATCGCCGGCGCCCGCTGCCGAGCTTCGCGCGGAACAACTTCGACGACTGGTGGAAGAAGCATGCCGCCGCGGGCAACGGGTCGCGCGGCTCGGTGATCCTGTTCCACGACACCTTCAACACCTATAACACCCCCGACGTGGCGGTGGCGGCCACGGGGCTGCTGGAGCATTGCGGTTACCGCGTCATGACCGTGCCGCGGCGCTGCTGCGGGCGGCCGATGATCTCCAAGGGGATGCTGCAGGAAGCCAAGGACAACGCCGCCTGGAACGTCGCCCGGCTGCTGCCCCACGTGGAGCAGGGGGTGCGTGTGGTGGGCCTGGAGCCTTCGTGCATCCTGACCCTGCGGGACGAATACCCCGACCTGCTGCGCAACGAGCCGGCGCGTCTGGTGGCGGGCCAGACGCTGCTCATCGAGGAGCTGCTTGCGCGCGACGGCGTCGCGGGCTCGTTTACGAACGGCGGCTCACCCAGGGCGCCGGTGCTGCTGCACGGCCATTGCCACCAGAAGGCGCTGGTGGGCATGGCGCCGACGGTGTCGGTGTTGCGCGAGGCCGGACACGAGGTGCGTGAGGTGGACTCCGGCTGTTGTGGCATGGCCGGTTCCTTCGGCTTCGAGAAGGAGCACTACGACGTGTCCGTTACCATCGCCAACCGCCGTCTGGTGCCCGCGGTGGAGACAGCCCCGGAGGACGCGCGGGTGGTAGCCTCTGGCATCTCCTGCCGGCAGCAGATCGAGCACCTCACCGGGCGCCGGGCGCTCCATCCCGTCGAGGTGCTGTGGGAGGACGCCCGGGAAGCGGGGGCCTGAGGGGGTCATGGGCAGGATCGCGGCGTTGCGCTGTCCGCAGTGCGGCTGGGAGGCGGTAACCGACGACACCTTCGCGTGCGGCGCTTGCGGTGCCGTGCTCGAGGCGCACATGGACCTCGGGCACCTCACTCGCTCCGACGTGCGCGTCATCCGCACCAGCGCCGACAAGAGCCTGTGGCGCTGGTTCGACTTCTTTCCGGTGAAGAACCGCGGTTCGGTGGTGTCCCTGGGAGAGGGCTACACGCCGCTCACCCGTTGCCGCAGGCTGGGCGCGCACTTGGGGATGGAGCGTCTCTATGTCAAGAACGACACGCTGCTTCCCTCGGGCTCCCTCAAGGACCGCAGCAACAGTGTGGGCATCTCCCGCGCCGTGGAGCTGGGCTTCGACACCGCGGCCGTTCCGTCCACCGGCAACGCCGCCGCCTCGGTGGCGGCCTATGCCGCGGCGGCGGGCATGCGCAGCGTGGTGATGGTGCCGGCGGGCACGGACGCGGCCAAGGTGACCCAGGCACGCGCCTGCGGTGCCACCGTGTTGATGGTGGACGCGGACCTCGACGGCATGGGCGCGTTCTACCGCGCCGCGGTCAAGGAGTTCGGCTGGTACGACTGCCTGTCGACGAACCCGTACCGGAACGAGGGCAAGAAGTCCTACGCCTTCGAACTCTTCGACCAGTTGGACGAGCACGTGCCGCACTGGATCATTCACCCCACCGCCGGAGGCGCGGGGCTGGTGGCCACGTGGAAAGGCTACCAGGAACTGCACGGCCTCGGCTGGGCGCACCGCTTCCCGCGGCTGGTGGCGGCCCAGAGCGCGGCCGCCGCGCCCATCGCAGCCGCGCTGGAGAGCGGCAGCGCCACCGTGGAGCCCGTGACCGCCGGGGCCACGGTGGCCGAGAGCATCCAGGTGGGCAACCCGCATGCGCTGGGACTCCGCGCGCTGCGCGCCGTGCGTGCCAGCGGCGGCACCGGCGTGGCGCTGTCGGACGAAGAGATCCTCGCGGCCCAGGGACTGCTGGCGCGCATGGCCGGCATCTTCGCCGAGCCCGCGGCCGCCACGTCCCTCGCCGCCGCCATCCGCCTGCGCGGCGAGGGCGTCATCGGCGCCGACGACCTGGTGGTGTGCAACGTCACCGGCCACGGGTTGAAGCAGGTGGCCAGCGTCGACATGTCCGCCGACGCTGTGGAGCCGATCAGGCCGGACCTTGACGTGTTGAAGGAACGGCTTAAGGCAACGGGCAACGAAGGACAGCCATGAAGTTCGGATACTACCTTCTCAACACCTACGTTCCCGAGTTGGACGGCGATTCGCGCGAGCTTTACGCCCGCTGGCTGGAGCAGATCGACGCCGCCGAGAGCCTGGGCTTCGACAGCCTCTGGGTCACCGAGCACCACTTCCGCCTCTTCGGCGGCATGATGCCCAGCCCGCAGATGCTGCTTTCCGCCGCCTCCCAGCGCACCCGCCGCCTGCGCCTCGGCTCGGCGGTGTCGCTCGTGCCCATGCACCACCCGCTGCAGATCGCCGAGGACTACGCCATGCTCGACCTCCTCTCCGGCGGGCGCCTGCTCTTCGGCGCCGGCCGGGGCATGAGCCCCCACGAGTACGAAGTGTACGGACAGGAGTGGCCCACGGCGCAACCGCGGTTGGTGGAAGCCCTGGACGTCATCCGCATGGCCTGGACCGAGGAGACCGTCGAGTGGGACGGCGAGTACTTCAGCTACCACGGCATGACCGTGCGGCCCAGGCCGCACCAGCAGCCGCACCCGCCCGTCTACGTGACCGCCAACCGCGACCTGGACAACTTCCGCATGATCGGCCGCCACGGCTACCACCTGATGACCCTGCCGTGGATCGGCAGCAACGCCGAACAGCGCCCGCGCGTCGAGGTCTATCTCGAAAGCCTGCGGGAAGCCGGGTACTCGGAGGAAGACCACGACGTCTTCGTCATGTACCCCATCTACGTCGGCGAGGACGACGCCCAGGCCCGCGCCGAGGTGGAGGACGCTTGGCACCGCTGGCGCGAGTTCGCCCTCGACGAGGTGCGCCTCGACCCCGCCCGCGTGCCCATGCTGGACAAGATCTACGCGCGGCTGGGCTATGACGCCATGATCCAGGACAACCGCGGCGTCTTCGGCGGCCCCGATACCTGCATCGAGCACCTCCGATCCATCATCGACGTGGTCGGCCCCACCCACATCGGACTCTGCTTCCACTTCGGCGGCCTCAAGCAGGACAAGGTCCTCGCCTCCATGGAGCGCTTCAGCCGCCACGTGGCGCCGGCGCTCTGAGACACCGGGACCGTGTAGCTCGGGCGTCCCCGGACCGGACGCCGAGGGGCGAAGCCCGGTCAAGACTATTCGTGCTTTTCGGGATACACGGCGGGGACGAAGGTCTGGTCCGTGATGGGCGGGCGGACGTAGGCGCCGGCATCCGTGCGTTTCGGCAGCTTGATCGGTTCGGGCGTCCGGTCCTCATAGGGGATCATGCTCAGCAGATGGCTGATGCAGTTCAGCCGCGCGTGCTTCTTCACGTCCGCATCGACGACGTACCACGGCGCCTGCTTGATATCGGTA
>JAJDXX010000188.1 GCA_022823055.1 Candidatus Binatia bacterium
CGCGCGCATCCCCGGCACCAATCGCCTGCTGATCAAACCGGTGCTCGCGCCCCTGGGGTCGATCCGCGCCAAGGACATCATGGAGGTGGACATCGACGACTACATGGAGAACTGCGAGGCCAACTGGGCCAAGGCCGGCAACCAGAAAGCGGTGATCGATCTCAAGATCCCGCCGCGGGAAACCATGATCCACGCGGCCATCCTGAAAGCGCGCCCGGACGTCAATTCGGTGGTGCACACGCACCAGCCCTTGGCCACGGCCTTCGCCATCGCCGGCGTGCCCATCCGGCCCATCTACAACCAGGCCTCGGCCTTCGCCCCGGAGACGCCCATCTTCCACAGCCCCCGGCTCATCTACACGCTCCAGGACGGAGCCGAGCTGGTGGCCACGCTGGGCGACCGCATGGCCGTGCTCATGCAGGGGCACGGCATGACCACGGTGGGCGATTGCGTGGAGGAAGCCACGAGCCACGCCGTCTACCTGGAACGCACCGCCTACATGCAGTGGGTGGCCAGCAGCATCGGCGAGGCGCCCTCCATGCCGGACCGGAACATCGCCATCATGGGCGCCACCAACCGCGGGCGCGCCCATCACGCGTTCGCCTATTTCACGGGGCTGCTGCCGGACGACATGAAGGATTAGGATTCGGAAAATCAAAACCACAAGGAAGGTGAAGCATGGCAGAGGCGAACAGGACCGACTCGGAGGCTACAAGCCGGCCGATTCAGGATCTCCGCGAATGGCTGGACCGCGCGGAAGGCATCAACGAGCTGATTCAGATCGACAAGCCGGTGGACCGGGACGAGGAGATGAGCGCCATCACCTACCTCGTCGCCAAGCAGGACCCGTCCCCCGCCATCCTCTTCGAGAACCCCAAGGGTTATGAGGACAGCGCCATCGGCGCCCGGATGCTGTGGAACATCCTCGGGCCCAGCCCCAAGCGCATCGCCTTGACCATCGAGGAACCCCCCGAGACGCCGATACTGGAGTTGATCCGCCGGCTCAAGGAGAAGATGAAGGACCGGATACCGCCGCGGGAGGTGCAGGCAACCGAGGCGCCGGTGTACGAGAACACGCTGGCCGGAGAGGACATCGACCTCGAGCAGCTCCCCATCCCCAGGCACTGGCCCCTGGACGGCGGCCGTTACGCGGGCACCGCGGACGCGGTATTCACCCGCGACCCGGATTCCGGATACCTGAACGTAGGCACGTACCGGATGATGTTTCAAAGCAGGAACCAGGCAGGACTCTACCTGTCGCCGGGCAAGGACGCCCGGCTCCACATCACCCGGTACTGGGAAAGGGGTGAGTCCGTGCCCGTCGCGGCGGCCTGGGGGATCGATCCGCTGTTCATGCTGGTGGGCTCCCAGACCTTCCCCAAGAACGTGTCCGAGTACGAATTCGCCGGCGGCATCAAGGGCGAGGCGATCCCCGTGGTGCGGGCTCAGACCAGCGACCTGCTGCTGCCGGCCAATGCCGAACTGGTGGTCGAGGGGGTCATCCACCCCAACTCGGTGAAGACCGAGGGACCCTTCGGCGAGTTTCCCGGATACTACGGCAGGCCGGAGGCCGGCTGCCCGCTGGTGGACATCACCCGGGTGCACTACCGCACCCACCCGGTGCTCACCAACGCCATCATGGCGGACTACCCGTCGTGCGAGCAGAGCGGCTTCTTCGCGGTGATCCGGTCGGCGCGCATCTGGGACGACCTCGACAAGCTCGGCATCCCGGGCGTTCAGGGAGTCTACGCCCACCCCGCCGGCGCCGGCGGCTTCGGCATGACCGTCATCAGCCTGGAGCAACGCTACGCCGGCCATGCGGCCCAGTGCCTGGCCCTGGCGGCGCAGGTGCCGGGCGGCGCCTATTACACCAAGTGGATCATCGCGGTGGACGAGGACATCGACCCCACCGACATGGACCAGGTGATCTGGGCCATGAGCAGCCGCTGCAACCCCATCGAGGACATCGACGTGCTGCGCAACACCTGGAGCACCTGGCTGGACCCCACCCAGAACCCGCCGGAAGAGCGGCCGTACGGGTCCAAGGCGCTGATCAACGCCTGCAAGGAGCACCGTTACCTGCCGGTCTTCTCCAAGCGCACCACGCTGAGCCGCGAGATGTACGACCAGGTGGCGCAGCGCTGGAAGGAGCTCGGCCTGCGGGGAACGATCCCTTCGGTCCGGGCCTTCGAGGAAGACAAGAAGATCGTCTACCACGAACAGGGCGGGTTCGAGCCCGGGAAGAAGTAGCGGTCACCCTCGCGGCACGATGGGTCAGAAGGCGCATGCTCACATTCACCGAAGAGATCATGCTGTTGATGCTGGACGACGACGGTGTGTACCGGCCGGTCCGCGGCAGCGCCGTGGAGTACATCCTGGTTGGCGCCGTGCTGATGGACCTGGCCTTCGCCAAACGCATCGACACCGACCCCGAGCAGCTAATGGTGACCGACCCGACACCCACCGGCAACTCGCTGCTGGACAGGACCCTGGAACGCATCGCCGATGCCGGGGAGAACATGAGCCCCAAAGTGTGGATGGAGGTGCTGGCCCGGGAGCAGGCGGCCGACATCCGCCAACAGGCCATGAGCACGCTCATCGAACGCGGCATTGTCGAGGCCAAGGACGGGCATTTCCGGATCTTTCGTTCGATCCGGCGCTATCCCACCATCGACGAACGCATCGAACGCGAGGCCAAGCTGCGGTTGAAGGATGTACTGCTGTCCGACGATACTCCGGACCCCCGGGACGTTGCCATGATCGGCCTGTTGGACGCCTGCGGCATCCTGGAAGCCATATTCTCGGAAACCGAGATGAAACGGGCTCGCCCTCGCATCAAACAACTCCGGATGATGGATCTCATCGGCCGTGAGGTGGGGAGCGTCGTCACCGACATCGAAGAGTCCATCACCATGGCCATGGCCCCGTTGACGCGCTAGTGTCCTGTCACACCAATAGCGTCGTGTCCGGCATGTTCTCGCGGGTCGACCGGCGTTCCGCACCTCCGCGAGCGCGTCGGCTTGTTGCCCACGTATCGGAACTGTGATACTCTTTGGCGGCCTTCGTAGGGGGTTTGTGTTCAGTTGAGCGCCACGGCATGACGGTAACCGTTGCTACCGTCTTTCGGACAAGGTCTCACGCAACAGGGAAAAGGTGTCGGATGGACATTCAAGAGGAAACCAGCGGATCGACAGTCGTCGTGGCGCCGAGCGGGCGCGTTGACGGGTTTACGAGCCCCGAGCTGGAGAAACGCATCTCGGAAATCATCGAGCGCGGCGATCATCGTGTGCTGCTGGACTGCGCCAACATGGACTACATCAGCAGCGCCGGACTGCGGGTGGTCCTCGTGAGCGCGAAGAAGTGCCAGCAGCAAGGCGGAAAGCTGTCGGTGTGCGCGCTCCAGCCCTCGTGCAAATCGGTCATGGAGGTCAGCGGTTTTCTCAACATGCTCGAATACCACGACACCCGCGATGCCGCCCTCGCGGCAGGATAGGCCGAGGCGACGCCATGCTCACGTTCACCGAAGAGATCACCCTCTTGATGCTGGATGACGACGGGCTGTTCCTGCCCATCCGCGGCGGCGCCGTGGAACATATCCTGATCGGCGCGGTGTTGATGGATCTGGCCTTCGCCAACCGCGTCGACACCGACCCCGAGCAACTCGTGGTCATCGACGCCACGCCCACGGACAATCCCCTGCTCGACGGCGCGCTGGAGCGCATCGCCAACTCCGGCGAAAGCCTGGACACCAAGGGCTGGGTGGAATTGCTGGCGCGAGAGCAGGCCGCCGCCATCCGCCAGAAGGTCATGGACAACCTCGTCGAACGCGGCATCATCGAGGTCAAGGACGAGCGCTTCCTGTGGGTGTTCCAGTCGCGCCGCTATCCCACCATCGACGGTCGCGTGGAACGCGGCGTCAAGCTGCGTATGGAGGACGTGCTGCTTTCCGACGACATGCCCGATCCTCGGGACATCGCGCTGGTCTGCCTCGTCGACGCCTGCGACATCCTGGGCGACCTCTTCTCCGAGAGAGAGATGGAGCGGGTGCGCCCGCGCATCGAGCAACTCCGCAAGATGGACCTCATCGGCCGCGAGGTCGGCGCCGTCATCGCCGACATCGAGGAGTCCATCACCATGGCCATGGCCCAGGTGGCACACTAGCCTTCTGCTCTCCGGTCACTCAACCGACCCCACCCGTCACCGCCTGCTTGGACTCGTCGAGTCCGAGCACCTTGCGCGCCTCGTCCACGAACTCGGAGAAGGCGCGTGGGGTGCAGTGCCGACTCCGTAAAATTCACCCCTTGAGCGCTAAAGTTCGATCCTCCACCGTCGATCTGTGTTTGTGAGGGCCACGAAGGCCCAACAAACCGAAGGAGGACACGACCGATGCAACTTGTCGATAGCCCCATTGATGAACGGAAACCCATCGCCATCCCATGGCTGCTCGACCCGCGGGAGGACGAGTTGGATGTGGAGATCCACGGCTGTGGCTGCGGCTGCGGTTGTGGGAGTGCGTGTGCGTGCACCTGTTCGTGCTCGTGCGCATGTGCCTGTGTATGCGGCGACTGTGCCTGTTCGAGTTGCTCTCCCGGGAACACCGATTAGACCGACTCGGGAGGTCGGTTGTGGGACGCCATCGAATCAGCCCTCGGGCGATCCACGACTCGCCGGAACCTGTGCGCTGACCCCAGGGACGGCGATGAGGAAGGGCGGGCAAGGGAGCGCTTATTTTCTTGCCCGCCCCTTCCGTGACCGGCCGCGAACCCCGTCCCGTGGCGGAAGCACGAATCCTCGGGAACCCGTCCATGAACAAGGCGCATCAGCATCATACCGATATACTCCTGCTCGTGGCGTTGTGTGTCTTTCTCGTAGGCACGATCACGTGGGCCTCGGTGGCGGAGGTGGAACTGGCGGCGGTGGCGCCGGGACGGATCGTTCCCACCGGTCAGGTGAAGGTGATCCGGTCCTTCGAGGCCGGGAAGATCCGACGCATCGCCGTGGAGGAAGGAAGCCCGGTTCGACACGACGACGTCCTCATCGAGTTCGACACGACGCTCGTGGACGCCGAGATTTCCAAGCGCACGGCCGAGCTTCAGACCCGCTCAGTGGAGGCGGCGCGGCTGGAGGCGCTCGTGGCATGGCGCGACAACCGGGCCTTCCGTCCGCCCGCCGGCGCTCCGCCGGAGATCGTCTCCATCAACAAAGACCTCCTGGCGGATCAGATCGCCTCCCACCGCGCGCATCTTCAGGAGCTCGACAACCGGATGGCGGAGCGGCGGGCGCAGGTTCGAACCCTGGAGGCCGCCCTGGCCAAGCATCACAGGCTGTTGCCCATCCTGCGCGAGCGAACCGCCATGCGCGAGACCTTGTACCGCAACAACCACGGCTCGCGGCTCGCCGTCATCGACGAGCAGGAGCGTCTGGTGGAACTGGAAGGCAACATGGCGTTGCGTGAGCGAGAGCTGGCCGAAGCCGGGGCCGCGCTGGCGGCGCTCCGGGCGCAGAAGGAGCGGACCGTGTCGGAGTTCTACCGCGAGCGCCGCGCCGCCCTGGCAACGCTGCGCGAAAGGATGCTCGTGCTGCGCGAAGACATCCGCCAGGCACGGGAGCTGCGCGCGCGTCACACGCTGCGCGCGCCGGTGGACGGCGTCGTCCAGGACCTCGCGGTGCATACGGAGGACGGCATGGTGGAACCGGGGGCGCGGCTCATGGTCATCGTTCCCCGGAACGCCGGCATTCAGGTGGAAGCCTTCATCGCCAACGCCGACATCGGCTTCGTCAAACCCGGCCAGCGGGTCACGCTCAAGGTAGCCACGTTCGACTTTCGCCGCTACGGCGCCATCGAGGGTACGGTGCGCCACATCGGCAAGGACGCCGTGGACGCGGGAGCCCAGGGCGGAGGTTCGGTCTTCGCGGGCGTGGCGGTCGGGGCGTCGGGCGCAGCCTCCGCCCAGTCCGGGACCGCGCAGGGCGGTCCCGCGTTCAAGGCCCTCATCGACCTCGACCAGACCTACATGGAGGTGGAAGGCCGGAAGATCGGCCTGTTGCCTGGCATGTCATCCGAGGCCGCGGTCATCCTGGGCAAGCAGCGCCTCATCGAATACGTCCTGCAGCCCCTTCGGGGATACCGGCAGGACGCATTCCGGGAGAAGTAGATGCGTACGGACACGGTACCCTTGTTCAGCGAGTCCCGCACGGAAGAGTTCCCGCGGGCGTCCGATCCCGCGGCCTGGACACCGACCGACCTCGGACGGTCGCCCGCGTGGCTGCATGATCTGACCCCGAACGAACTGATGGAGTTGCCGGCGGTGTCCCGCGCCGTCCTCCGAGGCTGGCACGCGGCGGTGCCGGACGGTTCCTTCCTCGCCTGGCAGATGGCGCGGACCGAGCGGGAACTGCGATCGGGCCTGGGCTTCCGCATCCTGCGCGGGCTCCCGGTCCAGGACCTGACCGAGCAAGAGGCCGCCGCAACGTTCATGGCGCTGAGCCGGTACCTGGGCGAGCCCATGGAGCAGTCCAGAGGAGTCACCCTCGCGCACGTGCGCGCGGAAGCGGAGAACAATCCCCACGGCCTGGGCTTCCGCGCCGCCGGCACCCTCCCCTTCCATGCCGACCTCGAAGACGTGATCGGGTTCCTGTGCCTGCGCGCCGCCCGTGGCGGCGGCACGCGAAGGTTCGCCAGCGCCGCCACCGTCTACAACATCCTGGCGGCCGACCATCCGGATCAATTGCGCGTCCTCACCCGCCCCTTCCCCGTGGCGCTGCAGGAGCCCCATCCGGACTACGGGCACCGCTGGACGCGCCTGCCGTTCGTGAGCGTCCGCGACGGCGTGTTCAACGCCTGCGCCTACCCGGTGCACATCAAGCGGGCCCAGAAACTGGCAGGGGTCCCGGAGCTGACCGCGGCGCAGAACCGGGCACTGGAGGTCTTTAACGAGGTAGCGGACCAAGTGGCGGTCTCGCTGGAGCTTCGGCCCGGGGACGTTGAGTACTTCAACAACCACGTGGTGCTGCACTCGCGCACCCGGTTCACCGGCGACGGCTCCGAGCGCCATCTCCTGCGGGTCTGGCTCTCCATGGCCGACTTCAGGCCCCTCGACCCGGAGCACCCGATCCGTCTCCGACGCAAGGGGAAGGAACGCGCCCCGGCGGCGTGAGCGCCGGCCTTCGGTCATTCGTTGGCCAGCAGGCGTCCCCGGCCCCACTCCTCGTGCCGGAAGATGAGGGATTTGATCACCACCGGCACCGCCTTGGCGTCCGGCAACTCCTCGCCGATGTCGACGAAATCGAAGTCCTTGAGGTCAATGCCGTCAATGGAGATAACCCCGGCGCCCGGGAGAATCTCCTTGTCGATGATGTTGCCCACGAGCTTCGCGATGTCGGCGTCGAACACCAGCACGAGGTGATGTCCCCGGCTCAGGTGCTCGCGCATGCCTTCCACCACGCCGGTGGCCAGGGTCTTGATGAGAGGATAGGAAGGCCCCAGGTCCCAGTGGAGCGCCAGCGCCGCGCCGCGGTCGCCGTCGGTCATGTCGAAGCGCTGGAGCGCGCTCTCGATGGAACTGCGCACGTCCTCCGTGGTAAGCGGCTCGGTCTGGCGGAAATGCGGCGTGATCACCTGCAGGTTCCGCAGCGGCAGCACCGAGTCGTCGGAAAGGAAGATCGTATTGCCGCTCACCTGCACCGTGTACTGCGACGCGCCGATGACCGTGGCGCGGATGCGCACGTCGGGTTCCTTGAAGCGCCACGACTCGCGGGTCGACAGATCCACCGCGCCCGCGCGGATCTTCCGTCCCACGTGGTTGCCCAAGTCCCCCTTGTCCGCGGTCTCGTAGCCATAGATGTACTCGGACACGCCGCCGGAAAACTGCAGGGTGTGGATCGGCCCCTCGTAGGACAGCGCCGGCGTGAGCATCATCTCCCGCGTCAACGGCGACAGCGGCCCGCGGCCCAGGACTTCGAGAAGACAGCCGCTCAAGGTGTCGGCCATGCGCTCCTTGTCGGCCTCCGCCAGCGTCTCGCCCACGGCCAGCGACAAACCGCTGGCCGTGCCGACGCGCGCGCCCGCGTCCTCCAGCCGGTTGATGTGCTGTTCACCGTCCAGCGCCACCAGACGCGCGCCCACCTCGAGCGCCGCGGTGTCCACCACCTGTCCCCCACGGGTGACGGCGATCTTGCTGGTGCCGCCGCCGACGTCCACGTTCATGCACGCGACGTCCTCGTCCTGGTTCGACAGCTCCACCGCGCCGGAGCCGTAGGCCGCCAGGATCGCCTCGAGGTTGTGCCCGGCGGTGGCGCACACGAACTTGCCCGCCTCCTCGGAGAAAAGGGCCGCGATGGCCTCGGCGTTCTTCTTCTTGGCCGCCTCGCCGGTGACGATGAGGGCGCCGGTGTCGATGTCCTGCCGGGTGAGGCCCGCGCGCGCGTAGGCGTCGTGGATGAAGTCGTTGAGCTTCGCCGTATCGATGGTGAGCTTGTCGACGTATGGAGTCAGCAGGATCGGCGATTCGTAGACGATCTCGCGGCTCACCACCACGAAGCGGCTCGACAGGGAGATGCCCTGGCGGCGCAGCAGCAGCCTGGAGAAGATGAGATGGGAGGTGGACGAGCCGATGTCGATGCCGACCGAGGTCAGGGAAATGCGCTCGGACCGCCACATGGGGTGATCTTCATCGGGCAACGGCATGTCATCGTGATCGTGGTCTTCATGTCCTTCGTGACAGAGGAGAGGCAGCTCGGCGGAATCGCGATCCATTCAAGAGGGTTCCTTTCGGGGAATGCGGGCAAGACCTGGGTACTAGCACAAGCCTGGGCGGCTTGCCAGTTGCAGGGCGGCGCGGCCCGCGCGCCGAGGTGCGGGGCGCCGGCGGTCGGGAGCGCTTGTCAAAGCGGGAAAAAGCTCTAGAATGAATCGCATACTTTCGGCTGGTGCCGAAGGCGCCCTGAATCCAGGCCAGCGATGGTCGACAGCGTTCCGCGCCGGGAAGGGGAACTTCCATTGCACGAAGAAGAATACCGTCCCATCGACGACTTCCTGAGGAAATTCGTGGCCCGGTGGAGAACCGTCGAGGGCCTGGAGGCGCTTTGCCTGGCCGCCACTGCCCTGGTGGTGCTGGCGGCCCTGGGCGTCGGCGTCGACCTGGTGAAGGAGCGGCTGCTCTACGCGCCGCTGGTCTTCAGCGTCGGGTCCATCCTCATCCTCCTGGCGCTGGCGGGTTTCACCGTTTACTCCTTCCTGCGCCGCCGCCGCCTGACGTGGGCGGCGCGCGCCATCGAACGCCAACGCCCGGAGTTGCGCAACAACCTGATCAACTCGTTGCAGCTCTACCCGCAACTCGCGGACCCGGGAAAAGGCGCCGGCGTCTCGGCGCCGATGATCCTCGCGCTCATCCGCCAGACCCGCGCGCAGATCCGCGACCTGCAACCCGCCGATCTCGTGGACACCCGGCCGCTCCGGACCAAGGCGCGCGTGCTGGCGCTGGCCGCGGCCCCGGTGATCGCGCTGGCCCTGTGGCATCCGGGGTTCCCCGCGCGCTCCCTGGCGCTGGTGGCGCACCCGCTGGAGCATTTGCCGCCCGCCGAGATCTTCATCCACGTCGTGACCCGCGACGTGCGCGTAATCCGCGGCACCGCGGTATCGGTGGAAGCCGTCACCTCGGGCGCGCGGCCCGAAGCCGTGGAACTCGCTTTCCGGCGGCCACGCGCCACCGGCAGCGGCGAAGATGGCGCGGTCGAGACCGTCGCCATGAACACCGGCGACGCCAACCGCTACGCGGCGGTGCTGCCGGAGGTCACGGAGGATCTGGACTATCAAGTGGTGACCGGCCCCTTTGCCTCGCCTTGGTACCGGATCACGGCGGTGGACCGGCCAGTGGTCACCGGCCTCAAGGTCACCCTCCATCCGCCCCACTACACCGGCCTGCCCGACGAGACCTTCACCAGCGGCAATGTGCGCGGCATCAAGGGCTCGACGCTGAGCTTTTCCGCCAGCGCCAACAAGCCCGTGGCCGGGGCCGTCGTGGCCCTGGACGACGGCCGGGAGGTGCCGCTCAAAGTAACCGGCGATCTGGCCCAAGGGAGCCTCGTGCTATTCCGCTCGCAGCGGTACCGGATTCGCATCGAAGATGCCTTCGGTTTCGAGAACCTGCCGGTCCCCTACGCGATGCACGCGGTGCCTGACGGCTTTCCGGTGGTGGAGATGCTCAAGCCCTCGGAAGACCTGGAGGTGAATGGCGACGAACGAATCGCACTGGAATACCGCGCGAACGACGACTACGGCCTGCAGGAAGTCACGCTGGTGGCCACCATCGGCGAGCGCGAGGAGCGAATCCCCGTGTGGCGCGCCGAGCTGACCCGTGAACTCCAGGAGACCTTCATCTGGGACCTCGACGGCATGGGCCTGGAGGAAGGTGACGTGGTGGTCTACCACGTCGAGGTGCTGGACAACGACACCATCTCGGGCCCCAAGCTGGGCAAGTCGCGGCCCCTGAGCCTGCGCCTCAAGAACCTCAAGGCCGAGCACCGGCAGGTCGCCGAGATGATCCGCGACATCTCGGACAAGATGGTGGATCTCCTGGGCGACCACCTGGAGGCACCGCCGGACCAACCCACCGGTGACGAGCAGGCGGCGGACCGGCCGATAGAGCAGTTGGCCGAGGGTCTCGACCGCATGATGCAGCGCGTGGACGAAACCATGCAGCGCACGCGCGAGGACCGCATCAGCGACTTCGCCACGTGGTCGGACCTGGAGACCCTGAAACGCAACCTGCAACATGCGCGCGAGGACCTGGTGGAGCGGATGCGCGAGGCGGCGTCGCCGGAGGAGCGCGAGCAGGCTCATGACGCCATGGCCACCGAGCTGGAGCGGCTCTCCATGTTGAGCGAGGACGTGAGCCGCCGGCTGACGGGTCAGGATATGTCCGACTCCGCCCGCGACATGGTCAAGAACCAGGAACGCTTTCTCGAGTCGCTGGAGAAGCTGCGCAGCGGCAACAAGGAGCTGGACGAAGTGCTCCAGGAGCTGTCCAAGCTGGCACAGCAGCTTCAGGAGCTTCAGGCCTCCCTCGCACAGTTCGCCCGGCAGATGCCCAGCGAGTTCGTCAACCCGTCGTCCATGCGCAACATGCCCTTCTCGGACATGCGTTCCATGATGGAGCAGATCCGCCAGAAGCTGCGGGAAGGCGACATCGAGGGCGCGCTGCAGATGGCGCGGGAAATGTTCAACCAGATGGCGCAACTGGCGGCCATGCTGCGCAGCGGACAACAGCAGGCCCAGGGCAACATGATGTCGCGCATGCAGGGGGCCATGAGCCAGTCCAGCAACGAGCTCATGGAGATCCTCCAGGAACAGCAGGACATCCTCCTGGGGACGGAGCGCACCCACAAGGAGATCGCCGGAAAGATCGAGGAGATCCGCGAGCGGGCCACCCAGGAGCTGGCCGCCGGAGCGCAGACCGACCTGGCGGTGCTGGAGCAACTGTTGGCTCCCCCCGACCTCGAGAGCGACCGGCGACGCACTCCCGCCGAGCGGGAGCGCAACGAGGCCATCCGAGGGCTCCTGTCGGGCCTGCGCGACAGGCTCAAGGACCGGGACTTCGACACGCTGTCCAAACAGCTCGGACCCGCGACCGAAGAGTTGGCCGGGATGGGCGAACTGGACGCGGCGCAGACGGCGGCCTTGGGCATGATGACCGAGATCGCGCGCGCCTACGAGGCCATCGCCGGCCTCCCCGAGCCCGAACTCACCCCGGAACAGAAGGAAGCCACGCGCTCGCTCGCGACGCGCGAGGACGTGCTTGAACGCCGTACCCAAGACCTCGTCGACCGGCTCCGGTATCTGTTCCAGCTCTTCCCGTCGCTCGACCCGAAGATCGTCAACAATATCGCCGAAGCGCGAGAGTTCATGGGCGAAGCCCGGCACGAGTTGGGCTCGTTGCGCCCGGGACAGGCCGTGCCACCCGAGCAGCAGGCCATCAACCTCCTGTCCCAGTCGAGTCAGCAGATGCAGCAGTCCATGCAGCGCATGGCGCAGCGCGGCCGCTTCGGCCGCGTGCCGCTGGTGCACGTGTTCCGCCGAGGCCGCTTCCTGCCCACCGGCGAGTTCCTGCCGCCCACCGGCGCGCCCCAATTCCCCGAGCACGACATCGCCGAGAACGTCACGGGAATGGACACGGAGGAGTTCAAGCTGCCCGGCAAGGACGATTACCGGCCGGACCGGTTCCGCGAGGAGGTCCTGGAGTCGCTCAAGGAAGGCGTGCCCGAGCAGTACAAGGAACAGATCGAGCGCTACTTCAGGGAGCTGTCACAGTAGCCGGGCGCCACGGGCCGGTGCTAGATCATGCGGGCACCTCGCGGCCGGCTCGGACAGGGCTGGAAACCATGATGAAACGGGTGCAACTCAATTCGGTGTGCCGGATCCTGTGGCTCGCGGGCCTTCTCGCCCTGATCCCCGCGGCCTCGGCACACGCCGCGGACGAGCCCGCGTCCGACATCGAACAGGCTCGGGAGTTGATCGGTGCCTGGGCGGCCCAGGAAGCGCGCGTGGTGATCGACCGCCTCCTGGCGGCGGACCCCGGCTCGGTGGACGCGCTGGACCTGGCGGCGCTCCTGGCCTACTACGAAGGCGACTACGACAAGGCCCTGCAAACCGTGGAGAAGGCGCTGGCCGTCGACGCCGACGATGAGCAGCGCCATGCCCTCCGCCTGCTGCTGCAACAGACCCACGACGTCACCTCGCAGTTCAAGCGCTACGAGAGCGACCATTTCGTGCTGCACCTCCACGAGGAGAGCGACGGCATCCTCGCGGAACCGGCGCTGGCGGCGCTGGAACTGGCGCACCAGGAGGTCGGGCGCGCCCTGGGCTACTGGCCGCGCGCCAAGGCGCGCATCGAGATCGCGCCCGACTCTCGCTCCTTCATGGCCATCACCACGTTCACCCTCCGGGACATCCAGGAAACCGGCGCCATCGGCCTGTGCAAGTTCAACAAGGTGATGGTCATCTCGCCGCGGGTCATGGCCCGCGGCTACCGCTGGCTGGACTCGCTGGTGCACGAGTACATCCACTTGGCCATCGTCCACCTGACCCGCAACAAGACGCCTATCTGGCTGCACGAAGGCATCGCGCGCTACTACGAGACGGTGTGGCGCAATCCAACGCAGGGCGAGCGCCCCGACTACCTCACGCCGGCCAACGAGACCCTGCTGGCCACGGCCGTCGAACGACAGGAGTTCGTGAGCTTCAAGGACATGGAGCCGTCCCTGATCCGCCTGGACACGCCGCAGCAGGTTCAGCTCGCCTACGCGGAGGTAGCCTCGGCGGTGGACTACATCACGCGGGTCAAGGGACCCGCGGGCATCCGCGAGGTGCTTTCCCTGGTGAACCGGCTCTCCACCGCGGAAGCCATCGAAGCGGTGATGGGCATGCCGCTGGACGGTTTCGAGGCGGATTGGCGGAACTTCGTGGAGGGCCAGGGACTGACGGTGGTCCAGGGCAGCCGCATCCGCACGTACAAGCTGGCGGAAGAAGGCGGCGAGCCCCCGGCCGTGGAGCTGGACGAGATCCAGTCCGAAATCGCCCGCAACCGCACGCATCTGGGCGACCGGCTGCGCCAGCGCGGCCGGCTGCGGGCGGCCAGCGCCGAGTACCGCCGGGCGCTCCGCGCCGGGCCCAACTCCACGATCATCCTCAACCGGCTGAGCGAGACCCTGATTCAATCGCGACGCTACGACGAGGCCTTGCCGCACCTGGACAAGGCCGGCTACCTCGACCCCGACGCGGTGCACACGTACTATCTCAAGGGCCAACTCCACCACGCAACGGGAGAACACGCCCGCGCGCGCGACGTCCTGCGGGAAGCCCTGCAGATCAACCCCTTCCATCCCGGGGTCTATCGCGTGCTCAGCCAGGTCTACGAGGCCATCGGCGACGACGCGAGCGTGCGCAAGACCCGCGAGGTCATGAGGAGGCTGCGCGGATAACGCGGAGAGCGTATTCGCAACCGTCGCGTCCGCGTTACGCGGCCGAGCGACAACGGTTCCCGGCAACCGGAAGGAATCTCACCACCATGGACGACACGGACAACAACGTGGGCACCGACGAAGCGCAACTGCTGGACCAGGAGTTGGAGGCCATCGAGGAATTCGGGCGCAAGCGCCGCACCATGCTCGCGGAGATCCGCAAGGTCATCGTCGGCCAGGACAAGGTCATCGACGAGGTGCTCATCGCGCTCTTTTCCAGGGGCCACTGTCTGCTGGTGGGGGTGCCCGGCCTCGCCAAGACCCTGCTCATCGGCACCCTGGCCGACGTGCTGGATCTCCGGTTCAACCGGATCCAGTTCACCCCCGACCTGATGCCGTCGGATATCACCGGCACCGACATCCTGCAGGAGGACGCCGCCACGGGGCGGCGGCAACTCCAGTTCCTGAAGGGTCCGATCTTCACCAACGTGCTGCTCGCGGACGAGATCAACCGGACGCCGCCCAAGACCCAGGCGGCATTGCTCCAGTCCATGCAGGAGTACCGCGTCACCGCCGGCGGCACCACCTATCCCCTGGACCTGCCGTTCTTCGTCCTGGCCACCCAGAACCCCATCGAGCAGGAAGGCACCTACCCCCTGCCGGAGGCGCAGCTCGACCGCTTCATGCTGAACATCGAGGTCTCGTACCCGCCCCTGGAGGACGAAGTGCAGATCGTGATGCAGACCACGTCCACCAACCGGCCCGAGCCCGCCAAGGTGATGGACGGCCCGGCGATCCTCGGATACCAGGAACTCGTCCGGCGGGTGCCGGTGTCGCCCTTCGTCGTGAACTACGCCGTGTCCCTGGCCCAGGCCACCCGACCGGGCAATCCCCAGGCCCCCGAGGTGGTGAAGAACTATGTCGAATGGGGCGCGGGGCCGCGGGCGTCCCAGTTCCTGGTGCTTGGGAGCAAGGCCCGCACTATCCTCGACGGGCGTTTCGCTGTGTCGGTGGAAGACGTGCAGGCCATGGCGCCGTCGGTCATGCGCCACCGCATCATCCCCAACTTCAAGGCCCAGGCCGAGGGCTTGTCATCGTTGGACATCATCGCGCGGCTGATGGAGGAGGTGCGCCCCGCGGCGGAGGGCAGCGCCGCGGCGTAGGACGCTGTGTCCCACACGGGTTCTACCGCCGCGCCGCCGTAAGGCCAGCCGCGGGCCGTACGCACCGCCGCGGTTCGAACCGATCCGCATGTTGCTCCATTTCGACTACGACGGCGTTCTCGTCGATTCCTTCGACCAGCTCCTGAGCGCCTTCCAGCGCACCGCGACGGATACCGGACTCGGGCGACCGCCGACCCGAAACGACTTCGAGACCATTGAGGACCTGCATGCCGCGGGCCTCGCCGCGCTCTTGGGAGTGCCTGAATCCGATATCGACCGCTACACCCGGCGAACCCACGCCCTGCTGGAAGCGGACGGCTACGAGCCGGCCATGTTCCCGGGCATTGCCGAAATACTTGGCATCCTGTCGGAGCGCCACACCATCATCATCGTGACCTCCAACTACGAGCACCTGGTAAGGCAGGGCCTGGCCCGCAACGGCGTGGACGAGTGCGTCTCGCTGGTGCTCGACGCGCGACAGCCCGGGACCAAGGGCGAAAAGATCGGCCACGCCCTGACACGCTTCCGCGTCCCTCCGCACGAAGCGTTCATGATCGGCGACACCCGCGGAGACATCCGCCACGGCCGGGCCGCCGGCGTCCGGACCGCGGCCGTCACCTGGGGCTACCAAAACCGCGCCACGCTCGCCAAGGAGGCCCCCGACTTCATCGTGGATGCACCCGGAGAACTGCTCCGGCTGTTGACCAAAGTCTAGTGACGCCGCAAGCGCAGCCAACGCCCGTGCTGGATCCTCCGTCAGCACTCGACGACCCGCGCGTGGCCCTGACCGGCGTACTCCAGGATCTCGGCGTCACGCGTCGCGAGCACGTACCCGAAGGCACGGGCCGTCGCGATGATGATGCGATCCGCCGGGTCGTGAGGCGGCGTACCCGGCAGGGTGGTCGATGCGACCAGTACGGATACCGGCATCGCGGCCAGCGTTACCGAAGGCAGCGCGCAGAAACGCTCGAACCACAGGCCCGTGTCGAGTGCCAGCGCGATCTTCCCCTTCGCGACGAGCATCGCGATCTCCCATGCCGTGATGGGGGACACGAACAGCCGCCCCCCGCGCCGGTACGCGTCCTGCAATTCACTCGCCGCCGGCTCGCGCAAGGGGTCGTTGTGGGCGGTCCAGATGACGGCGCACGTATCAAGCAAGTAGTCGGTCATGTCGCGGTTACCGCGCGGCGTTCCAGTCTTCGTCGATGGGGTCCGTCAGGTTCGTGCCAGGCGATATCGTCACGGTGTCCTTCAGTGCGCCGAAGATGTCCGCAAGCGAACCGCTACGTTCGACCCTGGACGAGTCGCCGCCGGCATCCAGGGTCGGCGCATTCGTTACGGCCTTCCGGAATATGAGTTTCCGCTTCTCCATGTCGACCTTCTCGGTTTCGTATCCCGCCGCGAGCCAAGCCTTGGTCATCACCCAGTTGCCCGGGTTGTTGGACCACAATGCACGGTGCTTGAAGGCCGCCGGTGGTAGCCTCAGACCGACAATGCGCTCGATCTCGCTGAACGTCATGGGCACGTGCGCGCGGCCCGAATCACGCAGGTGCGATTCGAGCGGGGCGTATTTGCTGTTCATGATGATGTAATCCTTTTGCTACCTACGTAGGCTAAGAGTTGTGCCAACAGTTGTCAAGTCTTCGATATGAAATAAAATGTTGTTCAATGAATTCAGCTTGTTACAGGAGCCCGCTACAGCCCGAATCGTCATTCCCGCGCAAGCGGGAATCCAGGCGGGGTGAGTGGGGCTGCTGCGATGCACGCCACAATCCCTCCATCCCGGGATTCCCGCTTGCGCGGGAATGACGCTTCGGGCTGTAGCGGGCTCCGGGAACCAGCTGAATTCATT
>JAJDXX010000247.1 GCA_022823055.1 Candidatus Binatia bacterium
AAGGGCACCGAGGGCCAACACGACGACTGCACACGACTGCAGGCACGTCCTGAACTGGTGCAGGGCTCTGCGGCTGCCAGCCCCGGGCGTCGTCAAGGGCCGGTTTGCGGAACTGTTCATGGCTCGGATGTCGCGTGCAACGGGCGGCTGTGCGTCGGTGGGGCAACGCTGCCGCGGTCTCGGGTGCGGCGCAACAGCGCGGAGATGCCTATGTTTTAAGTCCACTACCAGGCAAAACGGTCCGCGGGGGGCTTCATTGAATCCGTTTTCCTGTCCACCACATGCACTCGAATCCCGGTTGCGGGCGGCCTTCATCTTCCTGGCCGTCGCGCTGGGGCTGAGCCTCACGCCGGCGGCGGTCCTGGCCCAGAGACCGCTTCACGGGGTGGTCGCCGACCAGGCCACACTGTCCCTCATCGATTCGGCCCGCGTGACGGTGGTCGGCACCGAGCTTGAGGCGGTCACGGGCGGGGACGGTACCTTCTCGTTCGAGGGCGTGCCGCTCGGCGCGCTGGCCGTGCGCATCGAGGCGCCGGGATACCCGGTAGTGGTGGAACAGGTGGAGGTGGTGCGCGACGTCGTGCTCTACATGCAGGTCATGATGCCCAGGACCGATGTCATCCTGGGAGAGCTCGCAACCCCGCCGGCCGGCACGGGCGAAGCCAGGACCGCCGCCGAGCTCGTGGCCCGCAAGGTCCTGGACATGAACCCGAACTCGGGAAACCTGGGCCTGAACACGAATCCGGTGCGCCTGCGCGGCACCGGCACCTTCGGGCTGAGCGGCGAACCGGCGGTGTTTCTCGACGGGGTGCGGATCGGAACCTTCGGCCCCGCCATGGAGATCCTGAGCCAGATCCCGGCGCGCGACGTGCGCAACATCCGGGTGCTGCGAGGGGCGGCCTCGGCCTTCCTCCAGGGATCCGCGGACGGCTCCATCCACATCGAGACCCGATCCGGTCCGGGCTGAGTTCGCGCGCCGGATTGGCCGGACCGCCGAACGTAACTCCGTACGACCTCGCCGTTTGACACGCGGAACCCCGCTCCGTATCAGTCAAGCGGGCGATCAGATTTACCGATCGAGATTCGCGGACTGCCGGAGGAATTCCGCTGCCGGAGTCGCCGGGGCTGGTGCTGCCTCCCGATCGCCTGCAGCGTGTCCCGCGTGACCCACCTCCCGGAGCACTCTCCTTGTGCTCCAACGCCGCTGGCGCCGCCCCGGGTCCCATCTCGCCGTGGCGCCCCGAGCACATCCCCCACCCTGGAGGAGCCAATGCTTCGACGACTTTGTCTTCTTTCCCTGTCCGCCGTGGCCTTCCTCGCGCTTGTGCCAGGCGTGCAGGCACAGCAGGCGACCCTGACGGGAACGGTAACCGACCGGCAGACCGGCGAGCCCCTGGCCGCCGTGCAGGTCTTCATCGCCGAACCCAGCATCGGCGCCCTCACCCAGCAGAACGGGCGCTATCTCCTGGCGGGCGTGCCGGCCGGCACGCACTCGGTCACGGCCCAGCGCATCGGCTATACCTCCTCGACCATCGAGGTGACGGTGACGGCCGACGAGACCACCCTGCTGGACTTCCAGCTCACCGAGGAGGCGCTCGGGCTCGACGAGATCATCGTGACGGGAACGCCCGGCGGTACCCAGCGGCGCGCGATCGGCAACGCGGTGGCCACGCTGGAGGCCGCGCAGGTCACCCAGGAAGTCGCTGTCCTCAACATGCAGGACCTGCTGACCGCCCGGACCCCCGGCGTGCAGTTCGCCAGGGCCGGCGGGAACGTCGGGACCGGGTCGGCGATCGAGGTCCGGGGCACCGGGAGCTTCAATCTGGGCTCCAATCCCCTCATCTACGTCGACGGCGTGCGCGTTAACAACAACTCCCAGGCCGGACCCGATCTGGGGAACGAGCGGGAGGTCAACGTCCTCAACGACTTCAATCCCCAGGACATCGAGAGCATCGAGATCATCAAGGGGCCGGCGGCGGCGACGCTGTACGGCACCGAGGCCTCCGCCGGGGTGATTCAGATCATCACCAAGCGCGGCGCCGAGGGCGAAGCCCAGTTCGACGCCTCGGTGCGCATGGGCACCAACTACCTGCGCAATCCGGCGGCGCGCATCGGCACCAAGTGGACGTGCCAGGGAAGCTTCGACCCGCCCTGCCGCGAGGGTGAAGGGCTCGTGCCCTACAACGCCTACGAGGAGTCCAACGTCCTGATCGACCAGGGAGCCTTCCCGTGGCCGCAGGACGAGCTGTTCCAGAGAGGGCTCAGCCAGAGCTACAACCTGGGCGTGCGCGGCGGCACTCAGAACTACCGCTACTTCCTCTCCGGGAACTACGACAACGACGAGGGCATCACCTACTACAACTGGAACAAGGCGCTGCGGCTGCGCGCCAACGTGGGGGTCGTCTTCTCCGAGAACTTCTCGCTCGACGTCTCCACCGGATATGTGGACGGCAAGACGAGGTTCCTGTCGCCCGCGGACGGCGACGGCGGCATCTGGGAGGACCTCGCGTGGGGCAACGGCTTCTGCTATCCGCGCATCAACGGGCGCAACGCATGCGCGCGGCTGATGGGGTTCCAGGAGCACCTCCCCTCGGACGTGGCCAAGCTCGAGGCGACGCGCGAGTTCAGCCGCTTCACCGGAAGCGGCACGCTCAACTTCACCACCGGCGACTGGCTCTCGTCGCGGGTCGTGGTCGGCCTGGACAAGGGCTGGGACGAGAACAACGTGCTCTGGCCCCTCGAGGTGCAGCTGTCGCCGGTGTACGAGGAGACCGCCTCCGGGCTGGTCGTTCTGGAGCGCCCGGTCACCACCAACTTCACGGCGGACTGGTCCGCCACCGCCCGGGTTCCCCTGACCGACGCCTGGGGCACCGCGACCTCCGTGGGTGCGCAGTACTACTTCGAGCGCCTCTCCATGCTCGGCACCACCGGACGGGGATTCGCGTCTCCCTTCTCGCGCACGGTCAACCAGACTCCGCCCGCGAGCGCCGACCTCAACTTCGACTACATCGAGAACAAGTCCATCGGCTTCTATGTGCAGGAGGAGTTCAGCTACAACGACCGCCTGTTCCTGACCGGCGCCGTGCGCTTCGACGACAATTCCGCCTTCGGCGCCGAGCTCGAGCCGGAGACCTATCCAAAGGTCTCGGCCACGTGGGTCATGTCCGAGGAGAGCTTCTGGAACTTCGAGATGGTCAACTCGTTCCGCCTGCGCGGCGCGTGGGGCCAGGCCGGCCGGCAGCCGGACGCCTTCGCCGGAACCAACCAGTACAGCGTCATTCCCGGAGCGGGCGGGACCACGGCCCTCGACCCCTCCAACCCGGGCAACCCGGCCGTGGGCCCGGAGCGCAGCACGGAGCTCGAGGTCGGCTTCGACGTCGCGCTGCTGGACGATCGGGTATCCGCCGAGTTCACCTACTTCGACCAGAAGAACGAGGACGCCCTCCTCGCCGTGGCCCTTCCGCCCAGCCTCGGCTTCGGCGGAGTCACGCAGCGCAATCTGGGCCGCATCGACAACTGGGGATGGGAGGCTTCGGTCAACACCCGGCTCTACGAGGGGTCGGGCATCTCCGTCAACCTGGGGCTGAACGGGTCCTACGTCATGAACCGGATCAAGGACCTGGGATCCTTCGCGGGCACCCGCGAGATCCGGATCGGGCTGCCGTACCCGAACTACTCCGAGCCCAGGTACTACGTGATGTCGGCTCAGTTCGATCCCAACGGTCCGGTCCGGAACGCCTACGGCGAGAACGTCAGCGCCATGTGCGACGCGGGCGTCATCATCGGTCCGGATGGCACTCCGGCCACGGTTCCCTCCGGTACCGGGCCCACCGATCAATACGGCGTGGTCCTCGGGGGACCTCTGATTCCCTGCCAGGACGCCGGGTACAACATCATGTCCGGACCGGCCTTCTTCCCGTACAGGTTCTCGGTCAACCCGAGCATCAGCCTTCTCGACAACGCCGTCTCCATCCATATCCTGGCGGACGGTGGCTATGGCAAGGTGGGGCTGGACGGCGCCCAGGAGTGGGGGCACCGCTACAACAACAGCTACGACTCCCGCTGCGAGTGCGACCCGGTCTGGGTCGCGGGCGACCGGTATCGCTCCCAGGCCACCTGGGGCTACTTCGACGCCGACTTCTGGAAGCTCCGCGAGGTCGGGGTCCGCTACAACTTCACCCAGGCGATGGCCAATCGTATCGGGGCGGATCGCGCGTCGCTGTCCTTCTCGGGCCGCGAACTGTGGACCATCTGGCAGCGCCAGAAGGAGGTGGGGAACTTCCTCGGCACGCAGGCCGGGAATCCCGGCCTCCCGGTTCTCGACCCCGAAATGGGCACGTCCGACTTCGGGAGCGCGAACCACAGGCTCATGGCGCCGCTTACCAGCATGCACCTCGAGATGCGGGTCACCTTCTGAGTTTCCGGGAACGAATACTGTCGGAGGATAGATGCATATGAACAGCTTTCCTGAATACGCGCGCACCGCGCATTGGATGCAGCGAGCCCTCGCTGTTCTGGTGACGGGCTTCTCGCTTGCGGCTCTCGGCGCCTGCAGCGACGTGCTGGAGGTCGACCTGCCCGCCCAGCTCACGGACGAGGCGCTGGTGGATCCGGCCGGGGCCCAGACCCAGGTCAACACCATCATCACCCACTTCCAGAACACCTACAACGACTACGTATGGGAGATTCACGGCCGCGAGGACGGCGGTGAAGTCTATCTCTGCAGCGGCGGCACCGACTGCGGACACTTCCAGTACAACTACCAATTCGGATTCCTCGACTTCATGACCGCGCGCAGCTTCGCCGCCGGACTGCACGAGAAGCTCGAAAGCGAATGGACGGCGGACCAGGTGCCGAATCGCGCCCGGTATCTGGCCATCGCCTCGCTCTACGAAGGGGCCGTGTTCAGCCTGATGGGCTCGACGATGTGCGAGGTCGCCATCGACGGGGGATCGCTGATGACGCCCGCCGAGACGCTGGGCATGGCGGAGGACCGGCTCACGCGGGCCCTCGGCGAGATCGGGAGTTCCGGGGACTTCGAGATGCCTTTCGACATCGCCTCGAGCGCCCAGGCCATGGCGTACGGGCTGCGTGCACAGGCGCGCTGGATGGCCGGGGACGGCTCGGGTGCGCTGGCCGATGCCCAGCAGGTGCCGCAGGGGTTCGTCGCGTACGTCACCCGGGATGCGGGAGACCCTGTGCGCCGCAACAAGCCCTACTACGCGGGCACCTTCATTCACTACGGCGAGCTGTACGACGTCATCGACTGGTGGGAGGGACCGCCCAACCCGGTGACCGGCGCCCCGTGGCCGGATGTCATTCCTTTCACCGGCTACCTCAACCTGGGGATCCTGCCCGACGGTCGAGCGATCCGGGACGACGGCATTCCGATCCGGACGGCGGGTGGGCACCGCATGATGGACGAGGACGCCGCCGTGCCGGACACGCGCGTGCAGCACATGCAGGCGGAGATCCAGGGTGTCGGGGTCGAGTCCTTCGTCAACGCCAGGTACGACGCCGAGGGCGCCGACATTCCCCTGGTCAACTGGAAGGAGATGGTGCTGATCCGCGCCGAGGTCGAGGGCGGTCAGAGGGCGATCGATCTGGTCAACGAACTTCGGGCTGCCGACGGGCTGCCGCTGGTGACCTACGCGAATGCCGGCGACGCCGAGGAGATCCGCTACATGATCATCGAGGAGCGGCGCCGGGCACTCTTCCTCGAGGCCCGTTATTTCATGACCAAGCTCCAGAATCCGGATCTGCTCTGGTTCCCGCGGGATGTGGGCGCCACCCTGCGCGGCGGCCACCAGTTGCAGGGCGGGGTTCGCTTCCTCATGCCCGACAACGAGTATCACCTGAACGAGAACACGACCATCGCCGATCGTGCGACGCTCTGCGATCCGGCCACGCGGCCGGTCGGCTTCTAGTCGCAGACGGCCTTACGATTCGGGACGACCGACCCCGGGGCTTGCCGGCTCCGGGGTCGGTTCGTTCCTCGCCGCGGCGTAAGCGGGCTCGGGTGCGAGGGAGCATCCGGCTCTGAGGAGAACATCATGAGAATCGGTTCGACGAGAACCCCGGGCGGCGCGCGGGTGGCGGCCTCGACGCGCTGGTGGACACCCTTCGTATGGTTGGCGACCCTCGCCGGCTGCGGCCCTGCTCCTGAGGCGTCGTCCGCGACGATGGACGCGCGCGGCCCGAAGGGGGGCGACGATCGCACCGGCCACTACGAGGTTGTGGAGGGGTGGTGGAAGGCCGCCGCCAGCCACGACGAGGCCTGGACCTGGGGACGTGTCGCGGGCGTGGCGGTGGACAACCCCGACCGCATCATCGTGGTGACCCGCGGCGACCTCCCGGTGGACTTCGACGACGACCGCCCGTGGGCGGAGCAGGCGCGCCCTGGCAACTTCATCGTGGTGGTCGACCGCAACGGCAACATCATCGAGAACTGGAACCAGTGGGACTCGATCATGCGCGAGCCGCACACGGTCTACATCAGCCCCTACGACCCGGAGCGGCACGTCTGGGTCATCGACAACCGCCGCATGCAGATCTTCAAGTTCACCAACGACGGCAGCGAGCTGGTGATGGAGATCGGGCGGGCGAACTATCCCGAGACCATGGTGGAGGCGCGCGCCAACGACGAGCCGTACGTGTTCGGACGCCAGGCCGACATCGCCTTCCTGCCCGACGGCAGCTTCTATGTGGCGGACGGCTACTGGAAGACCCGGGTGGTCAAGTTCAGTGCCGAGGGCGAGTACCTGATGGAGTGGGGCAGGCCGGGGGATGGTCCCGGTGAGTTCGACCTGCTGCACAGCATCGCGGTGGACGCCGACCGGCGCGTGTACGTGGCGGATCGCCGCAACAGCCGGATTCAGGTGTTTACGGAGGACGGCGAGTTCATCGAGGAATGGCCCGACATTTTCGACCCGGTGAACATCTACATCGACGAGAGCCACGCCGTCTGGGTGCTGGACGCCACCCTGAACCGGCTGCTCAAGTACGACCGCGACGGGCGGCTGCAGGACACCTGGGGGGCGTACGGCGAGGCAGGCGCGATCGGGCGGCCGCCGTGGCCGGGCGGGCTGGTGCTGCCCCACCAGGCGGCGGTCGACCAGGAGGGCAACCTGTACGTCGCCTCCTACAACGGCGGGCATGTACAGAAGTTCGTGCCCAGGCCGGGGGCGGACCCGGCCAGGCTGCTGGGTCAGCCGATGCTGCTGAACTGAGGGGCCGGCGGGCGCGCTTGCCCGCAGCCGCTGCCCCGGGCATCTTCCCCGCCATGCCCAGGCCCGACCCTCCCCGTAGCCATTTCCGGCCGCGCACCCGCGATGGGCGCATCGCCCTCGTCACCTTCGTAGCGCTCTTCATGCTTGCGATGCCCCCGGTGACGCACCGCGTGCTCAACCGGATCGAGCCCACCTTCCTCGGGCTGCCGTTCTTCTACGTCGCGCTCTTCGTAGTCTACTCGGTGCTCATCGGCGTGCTGATCTGGGCCTACCGGCGGGGGTTGTAGGTGGAAACCTGGGTCGTCGCCACCAGCCTGATCTTCATCTACCTGCTGATCACGCTCGGGGTGGCCGTGGTGGCCAACCGGCACATGTCGGTCGACATGGAGGACTTCCTTCTGGCCGGACGGCGCACCGGCTTCGTAGTCCTCTACCTGACGGTGGTGGCCACTTTCCACTCCGCCTTCGCGTTCCTGGGTTCGGGCGGGTTCTTCTACACCCACGGCATCGGCTTCTGGGCCGCCGGGGCGTGGACGGTGCTGGTCGGAGGCATCACCTACGTGGTCGGTACCCGCATCTGGGCGCTGGGCAAGACCTTCGGCTACATCACCCCGGCGGACATGCTGGCCGATTTCTACGAATCCGAGGCGGTTCGGGTGGCGATCGCGCTGTTCTCGGTGGTTTTCACCATCCTCTACATCCAGGTGCAGGCCCTGGCGCTGGGCTACATCGTGGAGGTCGCCTCGGACGGGCGCATCGCCTTCGAGGTCGGTGTGTTCGTGATGCTCGCGGTGGCTGCGGTGCACCTGGCGATCGGCGGGCTGCGGGCGGTCTACTGGACCGACGTCATGCAGGGCGTGTGGATGTACGTCGCCGTCTGGGCGGGCGCGCTGGTGCTCTCCTTCGAGCTGTTCGGGGGTCCCATCGAACTATGGCGGGCGGTGGCCGATCAGCGCCCCGAGCTGCTCACCCTCCCCGGACCGGAGGGCCTCTTCACACCCGGCATCTGGGTGGGGATGGTGATCACGCTGTCCTTCGGCATCGTGCTGCAGCCCCACATGATGATCCGCTACTACACGGCGGTCGATGGCAAGACGCTCAAGCTGCTGGGGGCGACGACGCCCATCTACCTGATGACGCTCTATATTCCGGCGGCGCTGGTGGGTCTCGGGGGCGCGCTGGTCCTCCCGGACCTTGCCCAGGCCGACCGCGTCTTCCCGGAGCTGCTCTTCAACTTCGCGCCCCCCTGGCTCACCGGCCTGATCCTGGCCGGCGCGGCGGCCGCCGCCATGTCCACCCTGGACTCCATCCTGCACGCCAACATGACCGTGCTCACCCGCGACGTGTACCAGCGCTACCTTGTGCGCGACCAGAGCCAGAAGCACTACGTGCGCGTCGGCCAGGGCATCGTGCTGGCGCTTCTGGTCGTGGCCTACTGGCTGTCGCTCCAGGAGAGCGCGCTGCTGGTGAGCATCATCAACCTCTCGGGCTCGGGCGCCCTCCAGCTGCTGCCCGCCATCCTCGGCATCTGCTTCCCGGGCGGCCGCTCGCTGACCAAGGCGGGAGTGCTGGCCGGGCTGGCCGCCGGCGTGGCCACCCTGTGGTGGTCGCTCCTGCTCGATCCGAACCCGATGGGCATCCACGGCGGGCTCTGGGGCCTCGCGGCCAACTTCGTGGTGGCCATCGCCGTATCGGCGGTCACCGCGGCGCCCTCGGCCGAGACGGTCGAGCGTGTGCACGGCGAGGTGGAGCGGTTCGTGTACGGGGAAGGGGAAACCGAATGAGGGTGGTGAGGATGCCTTTGACTCCGAAAAACCGCCTCCCGACACATCCGGGAGTTCATCTTCGCAGGGCGATTTCCCAGTCCGACGTCCCCCATAAGGAGGTGGTAGGCGCGATGGGCATCTCCTGCGAGCATCTCAACGCGATCATGGAGGGACGGGAATCAATCACGTCCCACATCGCGCTTCGGCTCGAAAAGACGCTCGGCGTGTCCGCGGGCTTCTGGCTCAACAGCCAACTGGCGTGGGATCGCTGGTGCAGAGCGTGACCGTCCTGCGTCAGCAACGTTCTGCCTGCTCCAGGGCTGATGCAGCCCCGATCAGCGGGCGATTCGGCGGGGGTGAAGGTCCAGCCTAAATAGAGGCCATCGCGGAGAACAGTTCCTCACTTCGGTCGTGGAGAACCTTGCTCGCGATCCGGGAGTTCTCGCGGCGCGGGAGTGACGAACGGCTTCTTACCGCTTCGAGCGCTTGATCAATTGCTCCGAGCCGCAGGGACACAGAGCTGGCGTGAAGAGCGACAACGTCGATTTCAAAGCCTAGGATCCGACCGGTCTTCCTTCCTATGAGGGTTTTAATCTCCGGCGGTCCACCGTCGTCCACCTCACGCGGTTCACGTGTGATGTACTTGAACTCAATCATGAACCGCTTGCGGGCTTCGTCATAGAATCCCCTGACACCTCTCGGAATTTCAAAGGGTGAGATGAAGACGTTGACCTCGACGTCCGCCATGCCGATCTCATGAGGCTGGTCGTAGTCATGGGGATTGACCCGAATCCACCCGCCGTGTTCTTGCTGCGTCATCGGCTTCCTCATGCTGTCATGCTCCTTGCAAGAGTCTTGCCAGGACCGGCGCATAGGAATTGAAGCGTTCGTGCGCCAACTGGATGTTCAGACTTGGCAACCGGCTATCCACTACGAGCACTCCCCAGGGATTGCTTCGGGCATCTTCTACCCTGAAGCCCATCAATGATCTAGCACGGGGCGAATTCTTCACGACCCAAGCCTCCGAGACAAATGTTTTCTGAGCGTAGCCTGCAATCTCATCCTGGGCGCGCTCGTCCGAGTCACCTAGCTCTGGAAGACCATCGACAACAACTGCTTGTGTCCTAGCCCACGCTCTTCCAGCCACCCCCTGCGCGTGGTCGGTATCGTCCGGGCACAGGAAGTGAACACCAGTTCGCCGGTTCCCGTGCCCTGACCTCGCCACTGGCACCAACCATCCACTCCACGGCCACCTTAGCTTTCCTGCGTTGTCTCTGGCAAACGTTGCCCGCCAAGATACGCGCTTGAAGAGCGTGACACGATGATGAGCGGCGTCTCCTCCCGCTTTCGCAAACAGCGCTTCCTGAAATTCGTCCAGGATCGCATCCGTAGCATCCCAAACAGCGGGATGGCGAAGGCTTCCCAAGATCCAACTTGCTGCTCCTCCCACGACGAGAGCACCAGTCAGCCAGATCCATGCCGTCTCATGACCGAACTCCACCACGGGCTCTAGGGGAGCCCATAGGTCGGCTGCTCCTTGAGGGGTTGCAACCAATACGGCAGCAACCAGAGAGCCCACGACGGTCCTCGCCCTTCGCACCCACACCAGAAACGATCGTAAGCCGGTGCCATGGAACCACCTTCGCATGGGCGAGCCGGCAGGACTGGCCATCAGGCGCTACGCAACTCATCGGAAGGAGTGCGAAGGATGGTCACACCGAAAGGTAACCCCCCTACCTGAACTCCTCCATCAGCGCGTCCATCTGCTCGCTGCCGGGGCAGAGGTCCTCGTAGGCCATTTCGGCGAGGGGCGTCGCGGTGGTCGCGTTGTCGTCGTGCATGTCCTCGCCGCCGGGGTCCAGGTAGAGGAGCCCGGTCACGACCTCGCCGCGGTTCTGCAGCGAGCGGTAGTGCTCGTAGGCGGACAGGCGGTCGGTGGGGTCGTAGTCCTCGGGGACCTTGCGGAAGCGCACCATGCTGCCGTCGTGCATGGTGATGGAGGTGCGGCTCCCCTTCTCGTACGAAGCCGAGATCTCCGAGCGGATGGGCACGAAGTCGACCGGCACCAGCTCGTGTCCGTGGTGGCGGGTGTAGAGGTAGCTCTTCGTCGACCCCACGTGGTCGTTGAAGGTGACGCACGGCGAGATCACGTCCAGGAAGGCGAAGCCCTTGTGCATCAGCCCGGCCTTGAGCAGCGGGAGGAGCTGCTGCTTGTCGCCCGAGAAGCCGCGCGCGACGAAGGTGGCCCCCAGCGTCAGCGCCAGCGCCACCGGGTCGATGGGCTCGCTCTTGTTGGGCACGCCGCGCTTCGAGCGCGAGCCCACGTCGGCGGAAGCCGAGAACTGGCCCTTGGTGAGCCCGTAGACGCCGTTGTTCTCCAGCACGTACAGCATGTTGACGTTGCGGCGGATCGCGTGGCAGAACTGGCCCAGGCCGATGGAGAGCGAGTCGCCGTCGCCGGAAATGCCGATGTAGTAGAGATCCTTGTTGGCCGCGTTGGCCCCGGTGGCGAGGGCCGGCATGCGCCCGTGCACCCCGTTGAAGCCGTGCGCCTCGTTCACGAAGTAGGCGGGCGTCTTCGCCGAGCAGCCGATGCCGCTCATCTTGGCGATCCGGTGCGGCGGGATGGAGAGTTCGTAGAAGGCCTGGATGATCGCGGCTGTGACCGAATCGTGGCCGCACCCCGCGCACAGGGTCGAGATCGTCCCCTCGTAATCCCGCATGTGCAGGCCGAGGTCGTTGGCCCCCAGGCCGGGATGCCGGACCGCGGGCTTGGCGATATAGGTCATGCCACCGCTCCTTCCGGCCGCTCCGCCGCCGGCCGCACCTTCGTTTCCTCCGGCGCGCGACCCAGGTGTTCGTTCACCTCGCCGGCCACGAAGGCCGCGCTCATGGGGAAGCCGCCGTAGTCCAGCACCGAATGCAGGCGCGCCGGCTCCACCTCGGTCTCGGTCACCAGCAGCCGCCTGAGCTGCGCGTCCCGGTTCTGCTCGACCACGAAGTTGAGCTCGTGGGCGTCCAGGAACTCGGGTACCAGGGTGTCGAACGGGAAGCCGCGCACGCGCAGGAAGTTCACCGGCAGGCCCTGTCGCTCGAGCATGTCTGCCGCCTCACGCACGGCCCCGTCGCAGGAGCCGATGGTCACCAGCGACATGGTCGCGCCCTCGCGCATCTGCACGGCCGGCGCGGGCACCTCGCTTGCGGCGGAGTCGATCTTCGTGCGCAGCCGGTCCATCACCTCGGTGTACTCGTCGGCGTCCTCGGTGTAGGTCCCGCGGCTGGTGTGCCCCGAACCTCGCGTGAAGTACGCCCCCTTCGGGTGCACGCCCGGGAGGGACCGGTAGGGAATGCCGTCGCCGTCCACATCCATGTAGCGGTAGAACTTCTCGATCTTCTCCAGCTCCGCGGCCCCGAGCACCTTGCCGCGGTCGGGCACGAAGCCGTCGTCCCAGTTGAGCCTTGGGATCATCCAGTCGTTCATGCCGATGTCCAGGTCCTGCACCAGGAAGACCGGGCTCTGGAACCGCTCGGCCAGGTCGAAGGCCTCCACCGCCATGTGGAACGACTCCTCCGGGTTCGCCGGGAAGAGGGCGATGTGCTTGGTGTCGCCGTGCGAGGCATACGCCACCGCCGCGAGGTCGCCCTGCTGCGTGCGGGTGGGCATGCCTGTCGAGGGCCCCACCCGCTGCACGTCCACGAAGACCGCCGGTATCTCCGCGTAGTAGGCCAGCCCGATGAACTCGCTCATGAGCGAGATGCCCGGGCCGCTGGTGGGGGTGAAGGCGCGCGCGCCGGCCCAGCCCGCTCCGATCACCACGCCCGCCGCCGCCAGTTCGTCCTCCGCCTGGGCGATGAAGAAGCTGCGTTCGCCGGTCTCCGGATCCTTGCGGAAGCGCTCGCAGAAGCGCTTGAAGGCGTCCATCAGCGAGGTCGAGGGCGTGATCGGATACCAGGCGCCCACCGTTGCCCCGGCATACACGCAGCCGAGCGCCGCCGAGGTGTTGCCGTCCATGAGCACATGGTCCGAGGTCGCGTCCATGGTCTGGAGCCGGATGGGCAGCGGGCAGTCGAAGTGCTCCATCGCGTAGTCGTAGCCCAGCTCGATCGCCTTGTAGTTCGACCCGATGAGCTTGGGCTTGGCCGCGAACTTCTCCTGGATCATCCCTCGGATGACGTCCAGATCCATCGACAGAAGCGCGGCCAGGGCTCCGGCGTACGCGATGTTCTTCATCAGGATGCGCACCCGCGCACCCTTGAACTCGCGCACGCACATCTCGCCCAGCGGAACCCCGAGGAAGGTGATGTCGTCCCGCAGGAACTCCTTTGCCATCGGCCACGAGGAGTCGTGCAGGAGGTATCCGCCCGGGCGCACCTCGGCAATGTCCCGCTCGTAGGTGGCGGGGTTCATCGCCACGATGAGGTCGAACTCCGGGGTGCGCGCCGAGTAGCCTTCGTGGCTCACCCGGATCTCGTACCAGGTCGGGAGTCCCTGGATGTTCGAGGGGAAGACGTTCTTGCCGGTGCAGGGGATCCCCATGCGGAAGATCGCCTGCATGATGAGGCCGTTCGCGCTGGCCGAGCCCGTGCCGTTGACGGTCCCGATCTTGAACGCGAAGTCGTTGGTCCGGTCGGCCTGCTCTAGACGTGGGTCGGACATGCCGCTTCCTGCCCCGCGTAGGGAATCATCAGTTCGAACTTGCGCATGTCCCAGGCCGCCGTGGGACAGCGCTCCGCGCACAGGCCGCAATGCACGCAGAGATCCTCGTCCTTCACCATCACGCGTCCGGTCTGGGGGAGTCCTTCTGATACCATCAGATCCTGGGTGAGGTTCTCCGCGGGCGCCATGAGACGGGTCCGGAGATCCTCTTCATCGCCGTTCACGGTGATCGTGAGGCAGTGCACCGGGCAGATGTCGATGCAGGCGTCGCATTCGATGCAAAGCTTCGCCTCGAAGTGGGTCTGGATGTCGCAGTTGAGGCAGCGCTCCACCTCGTGGGCGGTCTGCTCCGGGTCGAAGCCCATCTCCACTTCGATGGACAGCTCCTCGAAACGGCGCACCAGCTCCACGTGCTTCATCTTCTGGCGCGGCGACGGATTGTAGTCGTTGGAGTAGGCCCACTCGTGCATCCCCATCTTGGCGGAGATGAGGTTGTGGTCCTGGGGCGGACGGTCATCGGTGAGCGACAGCCCCTGGCAGTAGTTGTGGATCGAGATGGCCGCCTGGTGGCCGTGCTCCACCGCCCAGATGATGTTCTCCGGCCCCCACGCCGCGTCTCCGCCCACGAAGATCCCCTCGCGGGTGGTCATGAAGGTGGTGCGGTCGACCTCGGGCATGTCCCAGTGGTTGAACTCGATGCCGATGTCGCGCTCGATCCAGGGGAAGGCGTTGTCCTGGCCGATGGCGAGGATGACGTCGTCGCAGGGAAGGAACTCGGTGTCGTGAACCGTCGCCTTGAGGCGTCCCGATTCCTCGTCCTTGTGCCAGCTGACCAGCTCGAACTCCATCCCGACCAGCCTGCCGTCTTCCAGCACGAACCGCTTGGGGGAGTAGTTCTCGACGATCTCGACCAGCTCCTCTTCGGCGTCCTCCAGTTCCCAGGGCGACGCCTTGAAGTAGGGCCGCGACTTGCGCGCCATCACCTTGATGTCGGTGCCGCCGAGGCGCTTCGAGGTGCGGCAGCAGTCCATCGCCGTGTTGCCGACCCCGATGACCAGCACGCGCTCGCCGATGGCGTCGACGTGCCCGAAGTGCACCGCCTCCAGCCACTCGATGCCGATGTGGATGTTGTCGGCGGCTTCCTGGCGGCCCGGGATGTTCAGCTCCTTGCCCTTGGGGGCGCCGGTGCCCACGAAGATGGCGTCGTAGCCCTCCTCGAGAAGCTCCTCCATCGACTCGATGCGCGTGTTGTAGTGGACCTCCACGCCCATGTCGAGGATCATGTCGATCTCTTCGTCCAGCACCTCCCAGGGGAGCCGGAAGGCGGGGATGTTGGTGCGCATGAGCCCGCCGGAGCGGGGGAGTGCCTCGAAAATCGTGCACTCGTAGCCGAGCGGCATGAGGTCGTTGCAGACGGTGAGCGACGCCGGCCCGCACCCGACCAGGGCGATGCGCTTGCCGTTCTTGACCACGGGGATCTCGGGCAGGCGGTTGTCGGTCGGATCGCGCAGGTCGGCGGCGACCCGCTTCAGGCGGCAGATGGCGACCGGCTTGCCGTCGACGCGGGTGCGGCGGCAGGCGGGCTCGCAGGGACGGTCGCAGGTGCGGCCCAGAATCCCCGGGAAGACGTTCGAGGACCGGTTCAGCCAGAACGAATCGGTGTAGCGTCCGTTGGCGATGAGCCGGATGTACTCGGGGACGTTGGTGTGGGCCGGACAGCCCCACTGGCAGTCCACCACCTTGTGGTAGTAGTCGGGGTTGCCGACGTCCGTAGGTTGCATCAGTCCTTGGCGGGGGACCCGGGGAGGCGCATGCGGCTCGCGGAGTTGGCGTCAGCGCAGACCGGCGCCGCGGCAGCCGGAGGCGAGGCGGAAGCGGGGGAGGGGCCGAGTGTTGGTCACGAAAACGGCTTGTCTGGGTACGACCCCGTTTGTGGCTGGGCCGGAAGGCCCGTTGGCGCTGGGGGTCGCATCCGACCCCGAGTGTCCCCAATGATGTACCAGAACGCCTTCGATGGCAAGATTTTGGGGACGCTGCGCGTCCGTTGCCGATACGCGGTCAAACCGAAACGAAGGGCGGTGACCCGTGCCTGAACGAAAGACCCCCGAAGCCCGAACCGGCCTGGCCCCGTTCCGGAGCGCCGAACTGCCGGCTCCGCCCCGGCCCCGGGGGCTTGCGTGGCTCGGGGTCGTGGGCCCCGGCGTGATCGTGCTGGGCGCCTCCATCGGCGGCGGGGAATTCCTGCTGGGTCCCTCCGCCTTCGTGCGCTACGGCCTGGTCCTCCTTTGGGTCACGCTGGTCGCCACCTTCCTGCAGACCGTGTTCAACACCGAGCTCATGCGCTGGACCATCGCCACCGGCGAGCCCGCCTTCACCGGGTTCATGCGCACGCGGCCGGCGGCGCCGTTCTGGGCGGTGGTCTACGCGCTGCTCTACTTCCTGCAGCTCGGGTGGCCGGCCTGGGCGGGCACGGCGGCGGGTGCGGTGTTCTTCCTGGTGTTCCGCGACCTGGCCGGGCCGGAGAACGCCGGGCTGGTGCATGCCTTCGGGGTCGGGACCTTCGTCCTGTGCGTCGCCATCCTGCTCTTCGGGCGCCGCATCGAACGGACGCTGGAGATCCTCAACTGGATCCTGGTGGTGGCGATCCTCGGGACCTTCCTGGTGCTGGCGCTCATGTTCGTGGCGCCGGAGACCTGGGTCGCGGGGGCGGCGGGGCTGGTGGGGTACGACCCGGCGCAGGGGGCGTTCCGCTTCATTCCGGCGGGGGCCGACTTCTTCCTGATCGGCGCCTTCGCGGCCTACTCGGGCGCGGGCGGCATGACCAACCTGACCCTCTCCAACTGGGCGCGCGACAAGGGGTACGGGATGGGCAGCGTGGTGGGCTACATCCCGGCCGCGGTGGGCGGGAAGCAGGTGCGCCTCGCCCCGACCGGCTACATCTTCGACGCCACCGCGGAGGCGATGGGCCGATGGCGGGGCTGGTGGCGGATCGTGCGCGCCGACCAGTGGGGGATCTATTTCACCGGCGCGCTGCTGGGCATGATCCTCCCCGCCGTGCTCTACGTGACCTTCATCGAGGCCGGCACCGACATCCGCGGCCTGTCGGTGGCGGCGGCGCTGGCCGACGCCATGGCCACCCGGGCCGGCGCGCTCTTCGGCGGGGTCATCGCCCTCATGGGCGTCTGGATCCTGTTCAAGACCCAACTGGACATCGTCGACGGAATGACGCGCGCCATCACGGACATCCTCTGGACGGGCTCCCGGCGCGTGCGGCGCTGGCGCGGGGGGGACGTGCGCTTCGTCTACTACACGGTGCTCGTCGGCATCGCCGCGTGGGGGATCATCGGCCTCGGGCTGGCGCAGCCGATCGTGCTGCTGCAGCTGGGCGCCAACATGGCCGGCATCGTCTTCGTCATCTCCTCGCTTCACCTTCTCTACATCAACACGCGCTTCCTGCCGGAGGAGATCCGGCCGCCGATGTGGCGCAGGGTGGCGCTGGTCGCGATGTCGGTGTTCTATGGGGCGTTCGTGGTGCTCTGGCTGCAGGGGCTCTTCCAGCCATGACCCACGATGGCGGTTTCTGCCGCGGGTGAACGCGCGAGCGGAAGTCCTGGTCGATTCGGGAGCCGTGTGGGCAGCGGTGCAGCGGGATCTCGCCGCAGCGCGCGAGTACGCCTTCATCCAGACCTACTCGTTCGAGGGCGATTGGGTGGGGACGGCGCTCTCGGACGCCTTGCTCGCCGCTCGCGCCCCGGATCGCAGGCTGCTCGTCGACTCGTATACGCGGGCGAACCAGAACGACCGCTGGATCGCCCTGCCTGGCACGCTCTTCGATCCCGCGTTTCGGGCGGAGGTGCGCAACACCGGGCGGCTGGTGCGCCTGCTGCGGGCCGAAGGCGTGGGTGTCCGCTTCGGCCGTCCCTTCGGGATCCTCGGCCAGCGCTTCCTCAACCGCGACCACAAGAAGGTCATCCTCTTCGACGACCGCGTGTCCTACATCGGGGGCATCAACTTTTCGGAGCACAACTTCGAGTGGCACGACCTCATGGTGCGGCTTGAGGATGCCGATGTCGCGCGTTTCCTCAGGCGAGACTTCGAGTCTTCCTGGGACGGGCGTTCGCGGTATGCCCGGGCTTCCTTCCCCGGGCCGGAGCTGGACATTCATCTGCTGCCGGGCGAAGGCAACCGCGCGGCCTATCGCGACCTGCTCGGGCTCATCGATGGCGCCGAACGCTCGATCGACGTCATCAGCCCCTATCTGAGCCCGCCCTTCACGGACCATCTGGCGGCTGCCGCGGCGCGTGGCGCCCGCGTCCGGATCGTGACCCCGCGCGCGAACAACAAGGCCTATCTGCAGAAGTATCTGCTGGCGATGGCGGAGCGGGCCGGCTTCGAGGTCTGGCTGTACCAGGATGGCATGATCCACATGAAGTGCATGCTGATCGACGACGGTATACTCGTCACAGGGTCCTCCAACTTCGACCTGATGAGCTACAACGGGTTCCTGGCCGAGATCGTCGCGGTTTTCCGGTCAGCGGAGGTCGTCGAAGCGTTCCGACGCCGGGTCCTGGAGCCGGATCTGAGGGCTTCGCGGCGGTTCGAGGGCGATGGCGGTGCCGGAGGGGGACGGCTGAGGAGAGCGCTGCGCGCGATGCCGATCCGGGTCGCGAGACGGGTGGCGAGAGTGCTCGGAACCGGGTGAGGGCGCTGCGTCCCGGCGGGGCGCCTGCTGGCGATGTTGGGCCGCGTCAAAACGAGGCCAGGCGGTCTCAGCCGCGCTCCACCGGACGGTCGGGATCGGTGACCCAGTGGCTCCATGAGCCCGCGTAGAGCCGCCCGCCGCTGAGCCCTGCGTGCTCCATGGCGAGCAGGTTGTGGCAGGCGGTGACGCCGGAACCGCAGTAGGACACCGATTGCTCCGCCGGCGTGTCCCCGAGGATGGCCCGGAAGCGTTGGCGGAGCTCCTCGCGGGACTTGAAGCTCCCGTCCGCGGTGAGGTTCTCCTCGAAGGCCGCGCACACCGCCCCCGGGATGTGGCCCGCCACCGGGTCCAGCGGTTCGACCTCGCCGCGGTAGCGTTCGCCGGCGCGCGCGTCGATGAGCGGGGCGGAGGCGTCTCCGAGGCGGCTGAGCACGCCGGCCGCGCGCACGAGGCGCTCGGGCCGCGGTGCGGGCGAGAAGACCCGCGCCGGCCGCGCGGTCACCTCCGCCGTGGCGGGCCGCCCCTCGGCGCACCAGCGCTGCCAGCCGCCGTCGAGCAGGGCGGCCGCGTCGTGCCCGACCCAGCCGAGCATCCACCAGAGCCGTCCCGCCATGGCGCCTCCCATGTCGTCGTAGGCCACGACCTGCACCCGCCCGTCGACGCCCCAGGCACCCAGCGTGCGCGCGAAGTCCTCGGCCGGCGGAAGCGGGTGGCGGCCGGTGGTGCCCGGAATGATGGGGCCGGACAGGTCTTTCTCCAGGTGGGCGTAGACCGCCCGGGAAACGTGCGCCTGCTCGTACTCGCGCCGGCCGTGTTCGGCGTCGGCCAGGGAAAAGCGGCAGTCGACGATCACCCAGTCGGGATCGTCGAGGTGGGCGGCCAGTTCGTCCGGGGACACCAGCGTAGTCAAGGACATATCGGCGTGATCGGGGTAGGAAGTGTGACGATCGGGATTGGCTTGTGGCGGATCCCGGTGAGAGTTTAGCAGTCCGTGGATGAATCCGCCCGAGCACCGGGAGCGGCGAGGCGCCGGGCTGGCAAGGCATGAGTGTTGGGAATCACGGCAAGGAGTTACGTAAGTTCAATCAGGACTGCACGATCTGCCATTCTTGCCGTTTGCCTCACGTCCGTTTTCGCCGTACCAACACATCGGGAGCACCGCA
>JAJDXX010000220.1 GCA_022823055.1 Candidatus Binatia bacterium
CTGCTCGTCATCGCGCCTTGCCGACGACAAAAAATCCTCCGCATATTATGCTGCGAATTAACCGGACAGGACACTAGGACGCGCGTGGTGACTTGCATGGAACTGCCGTTGCTGGACCTGAAAGCGCAGTACGAGACCATCCGGGAGGAGATCCAGGAGGCGGTGCTGCGGGTGTGCGCGTCGCAGCGGTTCATCCTCGGGCCGGAGGTGACCGCCCTCGAGGAGGAGGTGGCGGCCTGCACGGGCGCGCGCTTCGCCGTGGGCGTCTCGTCTGGCACCGACGCACTGCTGGCTTCGCTGATGGCACTGGACGTGGGTCCGGGGGACGAAATCATCACCACCGCTTATTCCTTCTTTGCCAGCGCCGGCGTCATCGCGCGGCTGGGGGCGCGGCCGGTCTTCGTCGATATCGACCCCGACACCTTCAACATGGACCCGGAGGCGGTGGCGGCGCGCCTGGGCCCGCGCACGCGCGCGGTTATGCCCGTGCATCTGTTCGGCCGCTGCATGGACCTGGATCCCATCCTGGAAGCGTGCAGCGAGCGCGGTATCGCCGTGGTCGAGGACGCGGCGCAATCCTTCGGCGCGGTCGATTCCCGGGGCCGGAACGCCGGCACCGTCGGCGCCCTGGGCTGCTTCTCCTTCTACCCGAGCAAGAACCTGGGCGCCTTCGGCGACGGCGGCATGGTGATCACCGACGACGAGGCGCTGGCCCGGCGCATCCGGCTGCTTCGGGTCCACGGCGAGGAGCCCAAGTACCATCACCGCCTGGTGGGCGGGAACTTCCGGCTGGACAGCCTCCAGGCCGCGGTGCTGCGGGTGAAGCTGAAGCATCTCGCGGCATGGGTCCAGGGGCGGCGGCGCAATGCGCGGCGATACCGGGAACTCCTGGAACCGGTGGCGTCGGAGAACCGACTGGTTCTTCCCGGCGACTGTCCCGGCCACGTCTACAACCAGTTCGTGATCCGCGCGCCGGAGCGCGACCGCCTGCGGGCTTACCTGGACGAGCGCGGGGTTGCCACCGAGATCTACTATCCGCTGCCGCTGCACCAGCAGGAATGTTTCCAGACCCTGGGCTACGGCGCCGGTGACTTCCCCGAGTCCGAGGCGGCGGCCCGATCCTCCCTGGCGCTGCCCATCTACTCGGAGTTGACGGCGGCGCAGCAGCAATACGTCGGCACGCACATCCGCGCATTTTACGGAAGCTGAAACGGTGTTTGCCGAGCGTCATGGGAATGACGTTTCGGGAGGATGTCACCTTGGCCAAGGGGGCACGCGATGAGTCCCTTGTGTTATAGTCCGGCCATGGATTACCGGAGCCTTGCCGACCTGTTCTTGTCCCAGGCCGACGCGCACGGGGAACGCGTGCTGTACCGCTTCTGGCGTGGAGGGGAGTGGCGCAGCCAGACGTGGGCGGAGGTCGCCGCCGAGGTGGAGGAAATCGCTCTCGGGCTTGTGGCCGCGGGAGTGAAGAAGGGCGACCGGGTGGCCCTCTTCGCCGCCAACCGCGTGGAGTGGTGCCTGCTGGACTGGGCCGATATCTGCATCGGCGCCCTCACCGTGCCGGTCTACCCGTCGAGCACCCCGGCGCAGGTGGAGTACATCGTCGCGCATTCCGGGGCGACGGTGCTGGTGGTGGACTCGCCCGCGGCGCTGGAGCGGCTGGACCGATCGGGGGCGGGTCTGGCGGCGCTGCGGACCGTCGTCCTGCTCGACGGCGACGGCGCCCCGGACGCTTCGGTTTGCTCCCTCGAACGCCTGAAGGAGATGGGGAGGGAGTACGCGCGCGCCCATCCCGGTGCCTTGCGCGAACTGGCCGGGGCCCTCGGACCTGACGACGATCTCACCATCATTTACACATCGGGGACCACCGGCGAGCCCAAGGGGGTCCTGACCACCCACGGCCACTACCTGTTCATCATGATGTCCGCCCTCCGCGCCATAGCCGTGAGCGAGGACGACGTGGCGCTCCAGTTCCTTCCACTGGCGCACTCCTTCGGGCGCCTGGAGCATTTCATCGTGGTGGGCCGGGGCTACGAGTGCGCGTTCGCGCGCGCCATCGAGACCCTGTCCGCCGACCTGCAGACGGTCCGCCCCACCATGCTGTTCTCGGTGCCGCGGGTTTACGAGAACGCGCATCGACGCATCCTCAACCGGGTGGAGAGCGCCAGCCCGCTGCGCCAGCGCCTGTTCCGTTGGGCGGTGTCCGTGGGCCAGCGCTACAACGGCCGGGCGCGCCGGGGCGAGCCGTCCGGCCCGTGGCTGAGGCTGTGCCACCGGCTAGCGGATTCCCTGGTGCTGTCGAAGGTCCGCGCCGGCATGGGCGGGCGGCTGCGCATGGCCATCTCCGGCGGCGCGCCGCTGTCGGACACCCATGCCGATTTCTTTCAGGCCCTGGGGGTGTGGATCGTGGAAGGATACGGCCTTACCGAGACCTCCACCGTGACGCACGTGAACCGCATCGACCGCTACCGCATCGGCACGGTGGGTCTCGCCATGGACGGGGTCGAGTGTCGCATCGCCGCCGACGGCGAGATCCTGATCCGCGGCGCCAACGTGATGAAGGGCTACTACAAGGATTCCGCCGCGACGCGCGAAGCCATCGACGAGGACGGCTGGTTCCACACCGGCGACGTTGGGTGCATCGAGGACGGCGGCTTCCTGCGCATCACCGACCGCAAGAAGGACCTGATCGTGACCTCCGGCGGCAAGAACGTCGCGCCGCAGATGATCGAGAACCACCTGCGGCAGGAACCGCTCATCAGCCAGGCCATGGTGTGGGGCGACAAGACCAGCCACTTGGTGGCGCTGGTCACGCTGGACGCGGACGAGGCCGGTCGCTGGGCGGAGAAGGAAGGCATCGAGTGGGACAAGCCCGAGGACGCGGCCGCCGACCCTCGGCTCGCAGACCACCTCCGCCAGCGCATCCGCGAGCGCAACCGGGAACTGGCGCCGTTCGAGGCGGTGCGGGACTTCCGTGTCCTGCCGGGGGACTTCTCCACCGGCACCGGGGAGCTGACTCCGAGCCTCAAGCTCAAGCGCCGGATCGTGATGGAGCGCTACGGCGGCCTGCTCGACGAGATGCTGAAGCGGAACTGAGGTGGAGGCGGCGGGCGGATTCGAACCGCCGCATGGAGGTTTTGCAGACCTCTCCCTTAACCACTTGGGTACGCCGCCCGAATCATAACGTGTAACACACGGGTTCGGGGTTGTTCAAGGTGAAGCCCGGACGTTGAGGAAACTCGAAAAATCAACTATTTTGACCCGTAGAGGCTGCAAGGTGCCGGTTCCCGGAACGGACGGTGGCGGATCCGTCTTCCGGCGGCCGGATACGATTCGAGAGCGTTTTCAGGAGCGTTGTTTCCATGGCGACGATGATAACCAGCGACTGCATCAACTGCGGCGCTTGCGAGCCGGAGTGTCCCAACGAAGCCATCACCCAGAACGATGAGATCTACGTCATCGACCCGGTGCTGTGCACCGAATGCGTCGGGTTCCACGACTACGAAGCGTGCGCCGCGGTCTGTCCCGTGGACTGCTGCGTGACCGACCCCAACAACGTCGAGTCGGAGACGGTGCTGATCGACCGGGCGCGGGTGCTGCACACGGACGTGGATTTCGGCGAAGAGTTCGAATCCCGTTTCCGGACCGGAGAGGGGGCAGGCGAGGCGGCCGCCCCGGCCGCGCCCGCCG
>JAJDXX010000080.1 GCA_022823055.1 Candidatus Binatia bacterium
GGGCGGGATCTTCCCCGGCGACATGTTCCTGATCAACGACCCCTACCTCGCGGCCATCCACCAGCCGGACATGTACGTGGTGTCGCCGATCCACGTGGACGAGCGCCTGATCGGCTGGAGTGCGACCTTCGTGCACGTGGCCGATGTCGGCGCCATGTCCCCGGGCGGAAACTCGCCGGGCGCCACCGAGATCTGCCACGAGGGCATCCGCATCCCCGGCATCAAGCTCATCGAGCGCGGCCAGATCCGCCGGGACGTGTTCGACACCATCACCAACATGACCCGGCAACCGGTCATGGTGGGGCTGGACTTCAAGTGCGAGATCGCCGCCAACAACGTCGGCCGCGCGCGCATGCAGGAGCTGTACCGCCACTACGGCGTGGAGTTGATGGAGAAGGTCACCGGCGAGATGCTCGACCACACCGCCAGCCTGCTGCGCCGGCGCCTCCTGGAGGTGCCTGACGGGGTCTGGCGCGCCCAGGGCAACATCGAGGCCGGCGACCACCTGTGGAACATGCAGGTGCAACTCACGAAGAAGCGCGACCTTTTGACCTTCGACTTCACCGGTACCGACCAGCAGGCGCCGGTGGGCATCAACCTGCCCTACCACGCCACCGTGGGCGCGTGCTTCGAGTCGCTGCTCCAGACCCTGGGCTACGACCTGCCCAAGAACCACGGCCTGTTCCGCGTCATGGAGGTGATCGCGCCCGAGGGCACCATCGTGAACCCCACCTACCCGGCGCCGGTGTCCCTCAACACCACCTCGGGCGGCGCGGTGGCCCGTTTCCTGGCCGGCAGCACGCTGATCCAGATGATCGGCACTAGCGAGAAGTGGTCCAGGGAAGTCACCGCCCAGACCCTGGGCACCCGGCTGGCGCGCCACGCCGGGGTGAACCAGACCGGCGGCTACTACGTCTCGACACTGGTGGGCCTGGGCGGCATCGGCGCGCGTTCCTGGGGCGACGGCATCAACACCGCCGGCATCGAGATGGGTCGGCCCTCCACCGTGCACAACGTCGAGTGGGTGGAGGCCAACTTCCCGCTGCTCTACCTCTATCGCCGCCATCTCCAGGACGGCGCTGGAGCGGGCAAGTTCCGCGGCGGCGCCGGCGAGGAATCCCTCCTCATGACCCATGACGCCCCGGAGGCCAAGATCCAGATCGTCGCCCTGGGCGTGGCCGGACTCAGGAACTCCGGGTTCGGCATCTACGGCGGCCACCCGGGCGCGCCCAGCATCCTGGTGCAGGTCGAGGACAGCGACGTACAAAAGCACGTGGCCGGCGGCACCCTTCCGGACGAGCTGGCGGAGGCCGGCGGCACCCACAACCTGCTGGGTTACCGCGACCTCCGTCTGAACGCCGACGACCTGCTCTACCTGCGCTGCGCCAACGGCGGTGGTTACGGCGACCCGCTGGAACGGGACCCGGAGAGCGTGGCCGTGGACGTGGCGGACGGCCTGGTGTCGCGGGAAGCCGCCGAGTCCATCTACGGTGTCGCGTTCGCGGAGGGTGACGGCCTGGACGCCGCCGCCACCCGCGCGAAGCGCGAGTCCCTGAAGCGCGAACGGCAGGCAGCGGTCACCCGGGCGGCGGAACCGTCCGAAGCCGCCGGCGCCGGCACGGCAACCGTCCGGCACCCGCTCCAGGAGTCCCTCGATCTGTGCGATGTTGGCGACCGCCCATGGGTGCGGTGCACCCGGTGCGGCCATCTCCTGTGCGAGAGCGACAAGGACTGGCGGGAGGCCTGTTCCGTCGGCGAGGCGCCACCCACCGAAGCAGGGCCTCTGATGGACCTGCTCACCGGCCAGTACGAGTTCCGGCGGTGGTACTGTCCGGGTTGCAGCGTCCTGCTCGAATCGGAGGTCGTGGCCGCAGAGCCGTAGACGACGTGAGGGTCTAGGTACTGATTGCAGATCCAATGCCTGTTGTGGTTGACTAATTTGCAAACTGATTGCAAATTAGTCAACCATGTACCGCGCCCGCACTCTTGAATCGTACTGGCTGGAGGTTTCGCGGCAATTTCCCGTGCTGCTGCTGACCGGCCCACGCCAAGTCGGGAAGACCACCCTTCTGCGGCACTTGGCCGAAGACGCTCGTCGCTATGTCTCCCTCGACAATCCGGTGCTGCGTGATCTGGCGAATGACGATCCGGCGCTCTTCTTGCAGCGGTACGAGCCGCCGGTGCTCATCGACGAAATTCAGTATGCTCCCGGACTGCTGCCGCTGATCAAGGTGATCGTGGACGACAGCCGCCGGCCGGGGCTGTTCTGGCTGACGGGTTCGCAACAGTTCCAGGCGATGAGGGGCGTTTCCGAGTCCCTGGCGGGGCGGGTGGGGATCATCAACCTGCTGGGCTTCTCCTCCCGCGAACGCCATCAACTCGGTCCCGCCGCGTCTCCTTTTCTGCCGACGCGGCCCGTTCTGGCCGAGCGCCAGACAACGCTTGGTGCGAGCAGCCTGGACGAAGTGTACCGGGATATCTGGACAGGCGGCTTTCCCGGACTCGTTGCCGGCGCGATCCACGACCGCGAACTGTTCTACAGTTCCTACTTGCAGACTTACCTTGAACGGGACGTCCGGGCCCTGTCGCAGGTCGGCAACGAAATGGCGTTCCTCCGCTTTCTGAAAGCATGCGCGGCGCGAACCGCTCAGATGCTCAATCTGTCCGATCTGGCCCGCGACGCCGACGTGAGCGTCAACACCGCGAAGAACTGGCTCTCGATCCTGCAGGCGAGCCTCCAGATCGAGCTTCTTCAGCCGTACCATGCCAACGTCACGAAACGTCTGGTCAAACGGCCGAAGCTGTACTTTCTCGATACCGGCTTGTGCGCGTATCTGGCAGAGTGGTCCTCCCCCGAGACCCTGGAGGCCGGCGCCATGTCGGGGGCCGTGTTCGAGACCCACGTGGTGGCCGAAATCCTGAAGAGCTGGTGGCACAGGGGGAGAAGGCCGCAGTTGTATTACTACCGCGACAAGGAAGGCAGGGAGGTGGACCTGCTGTTCGTCGCCGATGGGACCCTTTATCCGGTTGAGATCAAGAAGTCAGCTTCGCCCAGGAGATCCTGGTTGCCGGCCTTCGCTGCTCTACGGCGGCTGGACATGCCGGTGGGCGAGGGAGCGGTCGTGTGTCTCAGTGACCAGGCGGTCCCCTTGGACGACTATGTCAATGCTGTCCCGGTTGGGCTGGTGTAACGGGTGCCCGGCGGTCAGGCGGTGGCGAACCTCCTGATCTCGACCGGCTCGCGGTCATGCTGCGCGTGCCAGAGGTCGTACTGCATCTGCTGGGTGAGCCAACTCTCGGGGCTGCCGCCGAACGCTTCCGACAACCGGATGGCCATCTCGGGGGATATGCCGAGGCGGCCGTTGAGCAGCAGGGACAGCGTGTTGCGCGATACCGCGAGCCCCTTCGCGGCCTCGGTCACCGTCAGGCCCAGGGGTTCGAGGCACTGGCGCCGGATGAATGCGCCCGGATGAGGCGGATCGTGCATGAGCATGGGCATTGCCTCCCTAGTGGTAGTCCAGGTAGTCGACTTCGGTGGCGTGACCGCCGTCAAACCGGAAAATGACCCGCCAGTTGGCGCGGACCGTCACCGCCCAGAAACCGGCATATTCGCCGCTCAGCCGATGCAGCCGGAACCCCGGCAGGTCCATGTCGTCCGGGGTCGCAGAAGCGTTGAGGCGCACCAGGATGTCGCGCACGGTTTCGCGGTGCTCCGGGTGGATGCGCCGCGGGTCGCCACGCTCCATGAAACGCCGGAGGGCCCGGCTCCTGAAGCTGCGTATCATGACGGACTGTAATGCGCACTATGGCGTATGTCAACGGGGGTCGCTCACTAGGATGCCGCGGCGAAGATCGGTGTCCGTGGTCCGAATATCCGGGCCGGACTTTCGATGGGTTACGGATCGGCTTCAACGTGCAGAATCATACTCCTCCTCCGCAGACCTGAGGCGTTCGGCGACCTCCGGAATGCGCTTCCGGTCGGCCCACTCATGTCTTGCACGCTCGACCCTCTCCGCCAGTTCTCCGGCCTGACGGCCCAACGCCCCCTCGTCGATGCGCGGGCTCCAGCCGTCCTCCAGCACCACGTTCCCGCCCACCAGCATGGTGTCGACGCTGCTGCCGTTCTCGGAATAGACGAGGGCCTGCAACAGGTCCACGGCCGGCCACATCCGCGCGCCGGGCTTCAGGATGCAGATGTCGGCCAGGTGGCCCGGCGCGATCCGGCCGGTTTGGAGGCCGAGGGCCCTGGCGCCGCCGGTGGTGGCCATGGCGAGGCTTTCCGCGGCGGCGATCCAGGTGTTGAAGTCGGGCTCGCTCGGGCGCCGCATGACCGCCGCCATCTTCATCTGGTCGAACATGGAATAGCCGTCGCTGGTGTCGCCGCCGTCGGAGCCCAACGCCACGGTGATGCCCCGGTCCAGCATCTCGCGGACGCGCGCCAGGCCGCTGCCGAGCTTGGCGTTGCTGCACGGGTTGTGGACCACCGCCGGCTGCTTGTCCTTGAGGACGTCGAGCTCCAGGTCGGTGAGGTGTACCGCGTGAGCCAGGGAGGTCTCGGGCCTCAGCAGCCCGAGCCTGGACGCGCGTTCCACCGTGGTTTCGCCGGTGGCGGTGCGCTGCGTGGCTTCCAGCCGGGTTTCCAGGAAATGGGCGTGCATGAGCAGCTCCCGGTCCTCGGCCATGGCCAGGCAGCGGCTCAGGAAGTCGTCCGTGCAGGTGTGCGGCGAGCTGGGCGCGACCACGCCCTTGACGGTGGCCGGTCCGTCGGCGACGAGGTCCAGCGCCTGTTCGAGCCGCCGGAGCTCCTGGAGGGCCTCGGCGGACGCCTCCTGCGCCGGCACCACGCGTCGCCAGCCTACGTCCGCCACCGACGGTGCGATGAAGGTGCGGACGCCGATGCGTTCGGCCGCGTCGATGCACGCGCGGATTTCTTCCAGGTCGATGGCGCCCCGCCGCGAGAGGTGGTGCAGCACGGTCGTGGTGCCGTGTTTCAGGTTCTCCAGCAGCGCGATGTGGTTGACCGCCAGCAACTCGTCGTAGCCGAGTTCAAGGGCGTCCTCGATGCCGCGCCGCTCCGGCAACCACAGTTCGAAGGGCACGCGGTCCCGGAGGCTCCGCTGCAGGGCTTCGGTATGGTGGCAGTGGGCGTTCACCAGGCCGGGCATCACGACCTTGTCGCGTGCATCGATGACGAACGCTCCGGTGGACGCTTCCGGCGGCGCGGCCGGCATGGGCTCGACGCTCTCGACAAGGTCCCCGTCGATGCGGATCAGCCGGTTCTTGAGCACGGGCTCCGAGGCCGAGGCGAGCAGCGTTCCCGCGAGGATGATCTTGGCGCCGGTCACTTCACCGCCGTTGCGGCCGCTTCCCGGTATCCTCTCTCCGCGGCGCGCTCCCTCTCCATCACCTCGGGAGCGCGCTTGTGCTCGGCCCACTTCTCACGCGCTTTCTGGACCTTTTCCGTGACCTTCTCGGCCTGACGCGCTACCTCCGATTCATCGATGCGCAGGCTCCGGCCGCCCTCCAGCAGGACCTCGCCGCCGACCAGCACGGTATCGACGCTGCGGCCGTTCTCGGAGTAGACGAGGCTCTGCACCAGCTCGGTGGAAGGCCACATCCTCGTGCCGGGCTTGAGGATGCAGATGTCCGCCAGATAGCCGGGGGCGATTCGGCCGGCCCGGATACCGAGCACCTCGGCTCCTCCCGTGGTGGCCATGGCGAAGGCCTCCCTTGCCGTGATCCAGGACTCGAAGTCGGTAACGCTGCACCGGCGCATGACCGCGGCCATCTTCATCTGGTCGAACATGGAATAGCCGTCGCTGGTGTCGCCGCCGTCGGAGCCCAGGGCCACCGTGATGCCGCGGTCCAGCATTTCCCTTACCCGCGCCAGGCCGCTCCCGAGCTTGGCGTTGCTGGAAGGATTGTGGACCACGGCCGGCTGCTTCTCCCCCAGGATGTCCAGCTCGACGTCGGTGAGGTGCACGGCGTGGGCCAGCGATACCCCGGGCTTGAGGAGCCCGAGCCGAGCCGCCCTTCGAACCGGCGTTTCGCCGTCGGCCGAACGTTGCCGCGCCTCCTGCCGGGTCTCCATGAAATGCGTGTGGACGGACAAGGCCCGGTCCTCGGCCATGGCGAGGCACTCGGTCAGGAAGCTGTCCGAGCAGGTATGGAGCGAGGTGGGCGCGACCACGCCCATGGCGTGGGCCGGGCCCTGGCCGATGAGGTCGTGCGCCCGCTTCAGCCCCGCGATCTCCGCCGGCCCGGTGCCGGACAGCTCCCGCGCCGGCGTGGCGCTCCATCCGCCGTCGGTGGCCGAGGGCGCGACGGCGGTCCGAACCCCGATGCGCCGGGTGGCATCGATGCAGGCCTGAATCTCCTGAAGATCGATGCCGCGCCGCCTGGAGAGATGGTGCAGGACGCTCGTCGTTCCGTGCTTGATGGATTCCAGCAGGGCGATGTGATTGGCGGCGAGCAGGTCGTCGTAGCCGGGATCGAGGATGTCCTCGGTCCCCCGCCTTTCGAAATGCCACAGCTCGAAGGGAAACCGGTCCCGTAGGCTCCGCTGCAGGATCTCGGTGTGGTGCGTGTGGGCGTTGACGAAGCCGGGGATGACGACCTTGTCGCGCGCGTCCACCACGTCGCGTCCCTCCGCCGAGAACGTGTCCGGCAGCGGTTCGATGCCGTCGATCAGGTCTCCCCTGATCCGGACCAGCCGGTTCCGCGACACCGGTTCGGACGCCGCGCACAGGAGTGTCCCTGCGAGTATGAACTTCTCGGTGCTCATGAAGTGGGCTCCCAGTGGGTGAGTCGCCGGCCGACGGCGCTGACGATGGCGTCGAACGCGATGGAGATCACGGCCAGCACGCCCAGGCCGACGAACATTTCCGCCAGGCGGTAGTCCCTGGCCATCTGGTAGGTGAAGAACCCGATGCCGTTCCGTGCCGCCACCATCTCGGCCAGGACGATGATGACGACGGCCACCGGCGCGGTGATGCGCGCACCGCTGATGATGTAGGGCAGCGATCCCGGCAGGACCACGTAGCGGATCAGCTCGTACCGGGAGAACCCCATGGAAGCGGCCGCCCAAAGGTAGCGCTGGTCGATTTCCTTGATGCCGGAGAAGGTGTTGACGAAGAGCTGGTAGAAGTTGTTCGCGAAGACCACGAGTATCTTCGCCAGCTCGCCGATGCCGAACCACACCACGAAGAGCGGCAGAAAAGCCACCTTCGGCACCGGAGCGATTGTGCTGATGGACGGCACCAGGAAGCTCTCCGCCCTGCGGCTCAACCCGGCCGCCGTCCCGCACACGACGCCGAACGCCAGGGACAACGCGAACCCGGCGCCGATGCGGACGATGCTGATGCCGATGTCGCCGTAGAGGGAAGAGTCCTGCACCAGGAGCAGCCACGCCTCCGCCAGGACGGTGCTGAGCGGCGGCAGAAAGTAGCGGGGCACGAAACCGCTCTGAGTGATGCCCTCCCAGACCAGCGCGACGACCGCGAACGAGATCAGCCCCGGACCCAGACTGCGCAAACGCTCCATCACGCGACCCTGTTCATCCTTTCTCGCGAAATCCTGGTGAACGCCACGCTTTCGGGCAGGCTCCTAACGATTCCAGGGCGTGGTCCAGCGCCCCAACGCCTCGACGGCGCGATCCAGCAACAGGCCCATCAGGCCCAGGAGCACGATGCCGGCGAACATCTTGGCAAGCTCGTAGGTCTGTCCGGCGATGATGACCAACTGTCCCAGACCGGAATAGGCTCCCACCATCTCGGCCACCACCATCATGGTGACGCTCATGGGCACGGCGATGCGGAGACCGCTGATGATGTAGGGGAGTATCGCGGGAATCTTCACGAGGCGGAGTATTTCCCGGTTGCTGTAGCCCATGGAAAGCGCGGCCCAGACGTGAGACTCGTTGACGCGTTTCAGCCCCTCGTAGGTGTTGATCATGATGGGGAAGAAGGCCACGGAAACGATCACCACCAGCTTCTGGGTCTCGCCCAGTCCCAGCCACACGATGAAGAGCGGCAGCAAGGCCGACCTCGGAAAGGCCTGGGACCCCACCAGGAGCGGCATCAGGTAGGCGTCCCAGCGCTTCGAAAGGCCGGTCCACAGACCGAAGGCCACCCCCAGCAGGCAGGCTATGACCAACCCGCCGACCACCCTGAACAGGCTGACGGCGGTGTGCCACAACAGCTCGCCGTCACCGAGGCCTCGCCAAAGGGACGCGAAAACGAAGTCCAGGCGCGGCAGCACGTCCTCGCCGATCAGCTCGAACGCCGTGCCGATCTCCCACAGCGAGGCCAGGATGATCAGCGGGTAGAAATAGAGCACGCCGTCAAGCACGGCGCGGCCCGCCTTCCGCGTCCTTAGTCGAATCGCACTTCGTCCCGGATCAGCTTCCAAAGTTGCTCCCGTTTCTCTTCATAGCGCGGGTCCCGGCGGTCCCGTGGATACCTGAGGTTGACGTCGACGATGCGTTTGACGCGTCCCGGCCGGGCGCTCAGGACCACGACCTTCTGCGCCAGGAACACCGCCTCGTCCAGGTCGTGCGTGACGTAGACCACCGTCTTCTGTTCCCTGAGCCAGATGCCGACGAGCCATTCCTTCATCAACTCGCGCGTCTGTGCGTCCAGCGCTCCCAGGGGCTCGTCCAGCAGCAGCACGCTCGGCTGGTAGATGAGGGTGCGCGCGATGGCCGCGCGTTGCTGCATGCCGCCGGAGAGCTCTCTCGGGTAAAGCCGGCGGCTCTCGCCCAAGCCCACGGCCTTCAAATAGGTGTCGATCAGCTCCTCGGCTTCGGCTCCGGTGATTCCCTTGGGGCGCAATGCCGCTCGCAGGTTGTCTTCCACCGTCATCCACGGAAACAGGGCTTCGCGCTGAAAGACGATCCCCCGGTCGGAGCCGGGGCCGCGGATTGCCGAATCGTCGAGCCGGATGTTTCCGTCGGTGAGTTCCACGAAACCGCCGATGCAGTGGAGCAGGGTGCTCTTGCCGCACCCGCTGGGACCGATCAGCACGACGAACTGCCCCGCGGCCACGTCGAAGGTGACGTCCGACAGGGCGACAACGGCTCCTTCCCGCACCGGGTATGACTTCGACACGGACTCTACGGCGAGCCGGCCCTGCGTGGCCATTCCTCCGCCTTCCATGGGTCAGCCGTTACGGTCCGAAAAGCACAAGGCGATGCGGGGTCGGGCGCGGCACCCGCGTCGGCAGTGCCGCGCCCGATCCATACAAGGCAAAGGCAGCACCGCGCACCGGCTCCCGGCTAGGGCAGACGCTTGGCGGCCCGCAACTCGTCATGGGCGCGTTTCATGACGGACGCGTCGATCACGGAGTCCAGGAATCCGTCGGGAACGTTCTTCACCACCTTGAAGTCGCGCATGACCTTCAAGTGGGCGCCCACGGCTTCCTTGACCGCGCCCGGGTCGTAGACGAACAGGTCCCGGAGCATCTTGTACTTGGCCAGGTCGGGCAGGATCGAGGTGTCGCCTTTCCAGAGGTCGGTGATCAGCTCGATGTACTGCTCGTTGGTCATGCGCGAGAGATCGTACGTCGTCAGCAGGATGGCCTTCATCAGGCGCAACGCGGCGTCGGGTCTCTTTTCGAGGAACGTCGTGTTGGCGATCCAGCCCTCGCGTGCGAACGTCGGAATCACGTCGGACGTCTTTCCCAACTCGTGCCCGTAGCCTTCGTTGTAGACCTGGGCCACATACGGCGGGAAGAATGCCAGCGCCTGCACCTGGTTCCGTTTCAGTGACGGCGCCATGCCGCCGAACGGCAGCTCGATGATGTCGACGTCCTTGCCGGGCTCGAGGCCGTTGGCCTGGAGCAGGATCCGGGCGGTGATCTCACTGAGGGAACCGAGACGGTGGGTGCCCAGGATCTTCCCGCGCAACCCGTTCCAGTCCTTGATCTCGTTCCTGACGGCGATCACAGTGCCGGTGCGGTGTTCAGCGTCCTCGAAGCCGTAGACGTTGATGACCTTGATCGGCCCCCCTTGCAGCGCGACGTTGATGACCGGCGAGATGGAGCTCATGGCGACATCGGCGCGTCCGGATGCGGCCGTGGTGGCGTTGTCCGCGCCGCCGCGCACCGGAATGAGGCTCAACTCAAGACCCTGTTCGTCGAGGTGCGGGCGCATGGCCTTGAGGAAGTCCAGGATGCCGATGACGAAACCCGGCGGGTGCGAGACGACGATTTTCTCCTTGTTCTGGGCGAGAACCGCGTCACCCGGCGCGAACAGCGGAAACACGAGGGTGGCGACGACAACCATTCCCATCAGTTTGCGTATGCGCTTCATGGTCTTTCCTCCTTTCGAACCCTCCAAATTACCTGCGCCCGTTCCAGTTGCACCTCCTTTCCAGGCAATGCCTTCTTGTTCCTCTCCGCGGCCCTCACAACATGTTCGGCAGCCACAGCGCGATGCCCGGAAACGCGATCAACAGGACCAGCACCACCAGGTCGCAGGCCAGGAAGGGCAGGGCGGAGACGTAGACGTCGCGCATGGTGGTGTCGGGCGGCGCCGCGGCCTTGACGGCGAAGAGGCTCGTGCCGAAGGGTGGGCTCGTAAGCGCCATCTCGGCGTTGAGGAGCATCAGCAGCCCGAACCACACGGGGTCGTAGCCCAGCGCGATCACCACCGGCAGGAAGATCGGGATGGTGACCATGAAGATGGTCACCACTTCCATGATCATGCCCAGGATGAGCACCACGACCATCATGCCGATGATGATCAGGATGGGCGCCACGTCGAGGCCGGCGACGAAACCGCTGATGCCCCGGGTAATGCCCGCGAACGCCATGATCTGGCTGAAGGTGGCGGAGGAGGCGAAGATCATCAAGATCATGGTGGACACTCGGACGGTGCCGCGCAGCGACACCAGCACCAGGTTCCAGTCGAGCTTGCCGTACACTCCGGCCAGGATGAACGCCCCCAGGGCGCCGGTGACCGCGGACTGGGACGGCGTCGCCACCCCGAGGAAGATGAGGCCCAGGGTGAGGAAGACGATCAGGCCCAGGGGCACCACGTACACGAGCGTCTCGTACACGCGCCGCGGCAGCGGCGGCCGCTCCACCGCGTACGCGGGAGCCAAGTCCTTCTGGATCGCCGCGCGGGTGACGATGTAGATCATGTAGAGGGCCGCCAGCATGAGTCCGGGGATTGCGCCGCCGATGAGGATCTTGGCGACGGATATCTTGGCGATGGCGGCGAGGATGATGGCGAGCCCGCTGGGCGGGATCATCATGGCCAGTCCGCCGCCGCCCAGGATGGGACCCAGGCTCATGGGTTTCTTATAGCCCTGCTTCTCCATCTCCGGGGTCAGCACGGTGGCCATGACCGTGGAGCTGGCCAGGGACGAGCCGCTCATGGTGGCGAACAGGGTGGCGAAGGCTATGCCCAGGATGGACAGCCGGCCGGGTATGCTGCCGAGCCAGTCGCCGAGCACCCGGAGCATGGTGTTGCCCATGCCGGAGTGGAAGATCACCATGCCCATGAGCGTGAACTCCACGATGGCCAGCAGCGTGAAGGTGGACAGCGCGGTCTGCATGTTGAGCACCACCAGCTCCATGCCCGGGCCGCCGCCCCAGAGGGTCAGCGCCCCGCCCGCGGTCACCAGCATGAAGACGAAAGCGATGGGCAGGCCGGTCATCAGCAGCACGACGATGACCGAGAAGAAGGTCAGCAGCAGGAGAGGCCAATCCATGGCGTTACGGGTTCCGGTCCGCGCAGGGACGCCGCGCGCTCATTCGCGAACCGCGGGCGCTGTCCGGGCATTCTGCCAGCGCCGGTAATAGCCGCAGGTGCGGCGCATGAACTGGATGCACAGCGACGCCGCGCCCACGGGGATGGGGATCAGGAGCGGATACAGCGGCGGCTTGAGGGGGCTCTCGTACATCTTGGTGCCGGCCATGTACTCCATGATGGTGGTGGTGGTGGCGAAGTAAGCCAGCACCCCGGTCACCAGCACGCCGACGGCCGAGGTCGCCATCCCCAGGAACGCCTGGCTCCTGGGGCCCAGCACCTCCACCACCACCTCCACCTTGACGTGGCCGTCTTCGCGCAAGAGCCAGGCCGCACCGAAGAACGCCAGGTAGAGGAGGCAATACTCGGCGATCTCGATGGCCCAGCCCTGGGCCGAAGCGAAGAACTGCCGGCTGGCGATGTCGGAGAGGGTGAGCAGGGAAGCCAGGACCACGGCAACGGCGGAAACCAGCATGGAAACGTCCAGGAAACGGTCCCAGACGGCGCCGAGTTTCGTGAGGAAGACCTTCACCGCGTCCTAACCCTTCCGGCGGGAGCTCGCCGAGAGCGTACGTGAATGCATGGTGAAACAGGAAAGGCAGGCCTCGCGTCCGTCCGGCGTCGGCGGCGCGGGGGCTGCCCTCCCGTCAGGTGTTCGCGGCGAGCCGCGCTACTGGCTCATCAAGGGCCGCATCTTGTCTACCAGCTCCTTGCCGACGCTCTTCTCGACCCGCGCCCAGGACTTCGCCATGACGTCGTTGAAGAAGCCGTCGTTGACGTCCTTGGGCCAGTCGATGCGCACCATGCCGTTCTTCTTGGCAACCTGCCAGGCGTCGTCGAACTCCTTCTTCTTGAGGCTGACGAGGCCCTTTTCGGTCTCCGCCGCGGCGTCGACCAGGGCCTTCTGGAGGTCGGCCGGCAGGCCGTTGAACTTCTTGAGGTTCACGCACAGCACCGTGTTCTGGGCCGTGAAGAAGCCGGGGCCCACCCAGTACTTGAGGACCTCGTAGAGCTTCCCGTCCACTACGGTCGCCATGGGGGCCGGCCTTACGTCGATCAGGCCCCGTTGAAGGGCCGAATAGACTTCCGGACTCGCAACCCGCACCTTGCGGCCGCCGGCCCGCTCGATGATCGGCTCATAGATCCCGGAAGTGCGGAATCCCAGGCCCTTGAGGTCTTCCGGCTTCTCCGCCTTCTTTGTGGAGACGAGCACGTAAGGCGTGGCCGTCGAGGTCCGTCCCAGGTAGCGGAACCCGCTCTTCGCGAACTCCTCGACGAGAAAGTCGTAGAGTCCGCTCTTCCGTTCCTCCGCCGGGGTAAGCTGGGAGAGGTGGATCACCTGTGCCGCCTTGACGTGCAGCACGTAAGCCCATGCCACGCTCATGTCCAGCACGCCCTTCTGGACCGCCGCGGGCTGCTTCCTTCCCGGCGTAATCTCGGGTCCGCCGATCCAGTCGATCTTGAGCTTGCCCTTGGACTTCTCCGCCACCAGCTCGATGAACTTGGGGATGGCGGAAAGGGTGACGGCCGTCTTCGGGTCATAGGTGGCCAGTTTCAAGGTGACGGTGTCGGCGGCGGCCGGATTCCAACCCGAGAACGCCAGCAACACGGCCAGGATCAGGCCCGGTACGAAAACCTTTGCACGCTTCATGGCAATACCTCCT
>JAJDXX010000206.1 GCA_022823055.1 Candidatus Binatia bacterium
GGGCGGGAATCCAGGGGTGGAGGGGCAAACGGCCTGTTTCCCTGCCACGCCCCACCTGGACCCTGCTTCCGCGGGTATGACGACTGCGGGGCCTGACGAAACTTGCGGCGATTTGCCGCCGTTTGAGGGTCCGCATCCACCCTGTTACACGGTGTCGGCATGGGTTATTGTGTGAGACGTTCCGTTTCGGCTGCGTCGCGGGGGTGGCTTGTCGCGGTCGGGGCGCTGCTCGTCGTGACGCTGGCCACGAGCGTGACGCCCGCCGCGAGTACTGCGAAGGATTCCTATCCATCCGGCGGCGCGGGTTCGGCGCGCGAGCCGCGCGTCGCGCAGGCTGCCGCCGAGACTTCCATCGGGCGGATTCAGGGGCGCGGCCACATCTCGCCTTTTCGCGGACGGCGGGTCACGACCAGCGGCATCGTGACCGCCGTGGACACGGATGGCTTCTACCTGCAGGACCCGGCGGGGGACGGCGACCCCGATACCTCGGACGGCATATTCGTCTTCACACGAAAGGCTCCGGCGGCCTCTACGGGCGACCGGCTGCGTGTGCGCGGCGTGGTCACGGAGTTCCAGCCCGGCGGCGCGGCCACCCGCAACCTCACCATCACCCAGATCACGCGCCCGCGGCTCACGCGATTGTCGCGCCGCAACCGGCTTCCCGCGCCCGTCGTGCTGGGGTCCAGTGGGCGCATCCCGCCCGGCCGCGTCATCGACAACGACGGGTTCGCGGTATTCGATCCGGGAGAAGACGGCATCGACTTCTACGAGACCCTCGAAGGCATGCGGGTCACCGTCAGGGACGCGGTGGCCGTGAGCCCTACCAGCCGTTTCGGTGAAATTTTCGTGCGCGCCCGCGGCACGGCGTCATCGGGCTTGAGTGCGCGCGGCACCCTCACGCTGCGTCCGGACGACTTCAACCCCGAGCGCATCCAGATCGACGACGACTTCGGACTGAGCCCCATGGCGACGCCCCACGTCCAGGTGGGCGATTCCCTGGGCGACGTCACCGGCGTGATGAGCTACGGCTTCGGCAACTACGAGGTGCGTTTCACCAAGACGTTCCTGCGCACGCGGGGCCGGCTGAAGCCCGAAACCACGTCCTTGCGGGCCGGCGACGATCACCTGACCATCGCCACCTTCAACGTGCTCAACCTCGATCCCAACGACGCCGACGGCGACACGGACGTGGCAAGCGGCCGCTTCGACGCGGTGGCGGCGATCATCGCTCGCAACCTGCGCCACCCCGACATCGTCGCGCTCCAGGAAATCCAGGACAACGACGGCGCCGCCAAGACCGGGATCAAGGCCGCCGGCGCCACGTTGCGCCTGCTCGTGGAGCGCATCGCCGCCCTGGGACCGGTGCACTACCGCTTCATCGACCACCCGTTCATCGGCGACGATACCAGCGGCGGCCAGCCCGGAGGCAATATCCGCGTGGCATTCCTCTACAACCCGGCGCGCGTGGACCTCGTCCCCGGCTCGGTGGCCACGGTCACGGACCCGGCGGACCAGCGCACCAACCCGCGCAACCCGTTCTTCAACGGCCGCCTTCCGCTGGTGGCGAGCTTCCGCGCGCGCGGTTCCGGCCGCACTCCCGTCACCGTGGTCAACAACCACTTCAACTCCAAGCGCGGCAGCCGCCCGCTGTTCGGGCAGGTGCAGCCCTTCACGGAGCGCCAGGAAGACCCGGCGGTCAACGGCGGCCTGGGCAACCGCCGGAGACAGGCCGAGGCCGTGCGGGCGTTCGTCGCCCAGCGGCTCGCGGCACAGCGCGACGCCGCCATCGTCGTGCTGGGCGATTTCAACGAGTTCGGGTTCGTCTCCCCGCTCCAGGTCCTCGAACGCCGCCTCCGAAACCTCACCGAAACGCTGCCCCCGTTCGAGCGCTACACCTACATCTTCGAGGGCAACGCCCAGTCCCTGGACCACATCCTGGTGAGCCCATCGCTGAGTGCGTCGGCCGAAGTCGACATCGTCCACGTCAACGCCGAGTTCGCGGAGACCGCGGCGCGGGCCAGCGACCACGAGCCGATGGTGGTGCGGATGAGGCTGCCTCGGACGAGAGCTGAACCATGACCGGACGCTCCCCGGTATGAGCTCGGAAACGTTCGGAACCTGGAAAAACGGAACTCGGATGTCTGTTTTTCCAGGTTCCGTATACGTTGTAGTGGATCGAGTACGGCGTCCACGTATCGACAGGGTTCTCGTTCTTGACTCGAAGCGACCGACGCCTAATTGACAGCCGATGGTTTGTCGGATAGGTTCCTGCCGGCTTTGTACCCGGTTTGTGCGTATCAGACGCTGCATTTCGTTCGTCGACACGGGACCACGAGATGACCCTGCCCAAAGTTGCCCTAGTCCTCACTGGAGGCACCATCGATTCGGTGGGCGCCGACCGGCTCGACCTCGCTTGGTACATCGAGAACAACAAGCGGCTCGGTGAGGGCGAGTTGGTGGGCTCCGTTCCGGAGCTGGCCGGCATCGCGGAAGTGGAGGAGGTGCCGTTCCGGCGGTTGCCGAGCCATGCGCTGGTGGACCGGGACTGGCTCGACCTGGCGGGCCTGCTGCACGGAATCTTCGAGCGCGGCGAGGCCGACGGCGCGGTCATCACCCACGGCACCAACACCCTCGAAGAGACCGCCTACTTCCTGAACCTGGTTCTCAAGACCGACCGGCCGGTGGTGCTGGTGGGGTCCATGCGGCCCGCGTCGGCCCTGGGCGCGGACGGCTATTTGAACCTGTTCAACGCGGTGCGCGTGGCGGCGGAACCGGCATCCCGCGGCCAAGGAGTGCTGGCGGTGCTGAACGACCGGATCTACGGTGCGCGTGACCTGACCAAGACGGCCACGTACCGTGTGGAAGCGTTCCAGGGACGGGATCTCGGGCCCTTGGGCTTCGCCGACGGCGATGGCCGCGTCTGTTACTACCACCGCACCGTCAAGCTTCACACCACCGCCACCGAGTTCGACGTGGCGGGGCTGGAGTCGCTGCCCAGGGTTGATGTGGTGGTGTCGCACGCGGGCGCCGACGGCGCCATGATCGACGCCTGCGTCGCGGCCGGCGCCAGAGGCATCGTCTGCGCCGCCACCGGCGCGGGCCGCCCCACGCCGGCTCAGGACGAAGCCTTTGCGCGCGCCCGGGAGAAGGGCGTGACGTTGTGTATCGGTAGCCGGGTAGGTTCGGGGAGGGTGGCGCGGAGCCCCGGTCTGCGGGCGCGCGGCGTCGTGACCGCCGACAACCTCCAGCCCTGGAAGGCCCGGGTGCTGCTGGCCCTGGCGCTCAGTGCTACCGACGACCCCGACGCCATCCAGCGGATGTTCGACACGTACTGATCCTCAGATCGTATCCGTCAGTCCGGGCTCATCACCACCATCAGTCCGGCCCCATCACCGTCAGTCCGGGCTCATCACCGTCAGTCCCGCCTTTCTCATGTCATTCCCGCCTCACTCTCATGTCATTCCCGCGAAAGCGGGAATCCAGGCGGGGTGGGGCAGGGAACCACGGCCGTGACACCCCTCCGCCACCCCTGGATTCCCGCTTTCGCGGGAATGACATGAGAGTGAGGCGGGAATGACACGAGAGCGACGGCAATGACGGTGGAGAGCCGGCGCGGCTACCCCAGCACGATCTTGCTCTCGTCCTCCCGCACCTCGATGGCGTTCTGGACCAGCGCCGCGTAGCGGTACACCGCGTGGGCGAACTTGCTGTAGGGGATGGTCAGGAACAGCCCGGCCACCACGCCCAGGTGGATCACCAGCAGCGTGCCCATCATCGCCGTCTCGCGGAACACCAGCAGCAGCAGGCCGGTGAAGCTCGTCCAGAAGAGCATCCAGAGAAACGTCTTGTCCAGGGTGAGCATCTTCTCCTCGGCCGGGTCCATGTCGCTCTTGGACTTGAGGTAGAGAAGCCCCACCGTGCCGATGCACATCATGACGCCGCCCACGGTGCCGAACACCACCGGAAGGCTCAGGTAGGGGTAGGGCGAATCCCAGTGGAGGATGTTGTGGTAGAAGGCCGCGATGCTGGTGGCGCAGAAGTCCAGCGCGAAGCCGTAGAACACCAGGTGGTGGTGCCACATGCGGCTCTTGGAGAACTTCTCGTCGGGGTAGTTACAGCCGTCGCCGCCGCCCTTCAGGTACTGCAGGCCGAACGCCTCCTTCACGGCGCGGGCGAAAGCGGGCACGTCGATCAGGTCCGAGATGCTGCCGCGGGTGCGGCGCCAGAAGCTCACGAACCCCGCCAGCAGCGCGAAGATGGCGTAGAAGAACATCACCATGGCCGGGAACACCATGGCGCCGTAGGGAACCACCGCGAAGAACGCGCCCTCGCCCTGGTGGGCGGAGAAGAGGGTGTCGCTCCCCTGGAACGCCAGGGTCAGCACGAAGGCCAGCACGATGCACACCGTGGTGACGAGCCCCACCAGGAAGGCGTTGTTCTTGTAGAAGCCCTTCAGCACCCGGGGCCAGGCGTAGTCCTCGTAGGTGTCGGCGCGCAGCCGTGACAGCGCCTGGGGCACGTTCACCGCGAATTCGTGAGGCGGCGCGTACTGGCAGGCGTAGTAGCAGGCGCGGCACTCGAAGCACAGGTTGGACATGTAGACCAGGTCCTTGGTGTCGAAGGTGCGGCGCCGCTCCATGGCCGGGAACACCGCGCAGAAGCCCGCGCAGTAGCGGCAGGCGTTGCAGATGGTCATGACCCGGTCGGCTTCCTTGAGATGCTCAGACGACGGCACGCGCGGCCTCCCTTCCTGCGATGCGGCCGAACACCGTCCCGATGGTCATGCCGAATCCCGCCAGATAACCCTTGCCGAGGATGTTGCCGGACATCATCTCCCCGGCCGCGAAGATGTTGGGCGACGGCGTGTCCTCACCGAACAGCACCTGGCACTGCTTGTTCACGGCGACGCCCATGTAGGTGAAGGTGATCCCCGGCCGCAGCGGATAGCCGTAGAACGGCGGGGTGTCGATGGGCCGCGCCCAGTGGCTCTTGGGCGGGTCCATGCCCTCGGTGGAGCAGTCGTCCAGGATGGTGGCGTCGAAGGTGCCCGGCTTGACCGAGGCGTTGAACGCGTTGACCGTTTCCTCCGCCTTGGCCGGGTTCAAGTCCAGGGCCGCGGCGAGTTGCCGCACCGAGTCCGCCTGGAAGGGCGGGAAGACCGACGGCAGGAACAGGTCGATGGACTTGGCGTCCACGAAGCAGTAGGCCTCCTGCTCCGGCTGGCCGGCGATGAGGGTACCCCAGATGGCGTAGCGCTTGGGCCAGAAGTCCTCGCCCTCGTCGTAGAAGCGCTCGGCGTGCTTGTTGAGCACGACGCCGAAGGGGACGCAGTCGAGCCGGGTCACGATGCCGCCGTCGAACTTGGGCGCCCGCCCGTCCAGCGCGATGGCGTGGAACCCCTTGGCCCGCCCCGCCGGCTTGGCGCCCGCGTCGAACAACTGCCGCAGCACCCGGCCCTTGTTGTAGGGCGTGCCGCGGATGATGAAGTTGTCCGCCGCATCGCCCCAGTACTCCTTGAGCCACGGCACGTTGGCCTCGAAGCCGCCCGAGGCGCCGATAAAGGCCTTGGCCGCCACCTCGCGCGTCTGCCCCTCGTGCTCCACCACCGCGGAGCGGAACACACCGTCCTCGATGTTCAGGTCCCGCACCTCGGTGTCGTACTCGGCGCGGATGCCCATCTTCTCGGCAGTGTCGTAGTAGGCGTTCACCAGCGCCTTGCCGCCGCCGAGGAAGAACGCATTGGTGCGCGAGAGCTGCAGCGTGCCACGCAAGGACGGCTGCCACTTGATCCCGTGGGCCGACATCCATTCACCCGCGTCCTGGGACTGGCGGATGCAGTAGCGCGCCAGCTCCTCGTCGGTGTCGCCGCCCGTCACCCGCAGCAGGTCCTCGTAGAACTCGTCCTCCGGATATGTGCCCGTGAGGAATCCGTCCTCGCCCTCGTGCATGTAGCGAAGGTTGCGCGTGTGCCGGCTGTTGCCGCCCCGAAACGCCTTCGGCGCCGCCTCCAGCACCAGCACGCTCGCGCCCCCGTGACGCGCCATGATGGCCGCGCACATCGCCGCGTTCCCCCCGCCCGCGATGAGCACGTCAACCTCGGGAACCCCTCCCGAACCCCCTCCGGTGGATGATGAAGCCATGCCGCTACCTGTTAGTGGACGCACCTGTTTCTGTCAACTTGCGACTCCCGCCCCCTCCGTCATTCCCGCTTTCCAGGGTGTGTAAAAAACTCTGGCCAGACACGAAATGGCACCCACCCCCCAATCGTCATTCCCGCGAAAGCGGGAATCCAGGCGGGGCGGGGCGGGCGCCCCCCAATTTGACAACCCCACCCCACCCTTGCCATGAAGTAGGTTCACCATTCAGGAGGACTTCAGTGGAACTTGGCATCTATTTCCGTTCTTTCTTCACCAACCCCGCGCGCCCGCTGCACGAGCAGATCGACGACGCCGTCGAGATCTGCCACGTCGCCCGCGACTGCGGCTTCGCCGCCATCACCATGCCCCAGCACTGGGTGTCGCACCCCACCATCTGGCCGCAACCGTTCCCGATGCTGGCGCGACTTGCGCCCGAAGTCGGCGAGATGCGGCTCCAGACCGGCATCGTGCTGCTGCCGCTGCACAACCCGCTCCAGGTGGCGGAAGACGTGGCCACCCTGGACCACATCGCCAAGGGCCGCTTCGTCCTGGGCGTCGGCCTCGGCTACCGCGACACCGAGCTCGAGGCCATCGGCTCCAACCGCAAGCAGCGGGCCTCGCGCATGAGCGAATCCATCGAGGTGATGAAGAAGCTCTGGACCGGCGAGGAGATCGACCACGAGGGCAAGTACTGGACCGTGCACGGCGCGAAGATGGGTTTCACGCCCATCCAGAAGCCCCATCCCCCCATCTGGATTGCCTGCCAGAGCGAAGGCGCGGTGCGCCGCTCCGCCCGCATCGCCGACGCCGCCTACCTGGCGCCCCAGGTCGGCTTCGATGACGTCGCCCATCTCATCTCCATCTACCGCGACGAGCGCAGCGTCACCGGCCAGGACGCCGGCCACATCACCATTTCCCGGGGCGTGGCCCTCGCCAAGGACAAGGAGACCGCCATCGCCGAGGCGCGCGAGTCCGCGGCGTCTTCCTACAAGATGTACAGCAGTTGGAACATGCAGGAAGACACCATGGTCAAGATCAACATCGCCTCCGACTCCGAGGTCAGCGCCTGGGCCGTGTCCGGCAACGGCGACGACTGCCTCCAAGACCTCGGCCGGCTGGCAGCAGACGGCGTCGAGTACGTGGGCATGACGCTCCTCAACATGCCCAAGGACCTCTCCGGCCGGAAGGAATACATCCAGGCCCTGGCCGAGAACGTGCTGCACCGGATGAAGTAGGTAGCTCAAACCCCATGGCGCTGGAGATCGAGCGCAAGTTCCTGGTCACCGGAGACGAGTGGCGCAAGGCCGAGGGAACGGTCCTGCGCCAGGGTTACCTCAGCACCCACCCCGAACGCACCGTGCGCGTCCGCATCGAGGGCGACAAGGCCACCCTCACCATCAAGGGCCTCACCCGCGGCGCCACCCGGTCCGAATACGAATATGACATCCCGCCTGAGGAAGCCGCCGAGCTGCTTCGGCTCTGCGAGCCGCCCCTGATAGAGAAGGTCCGCCGCCGCCTGGAGCACGACGGCCTCGTCTGGGAAGTGGACGAGTTCCTCGGCGACAACCAGGGTCTCGTCGTCGCCGAAATCGCCCGGGATCTGTGGTGAGACGGTAGGTAAGGGTTGCTACACATCAACTATAGGTAGTAGAGAAGGGGGCAAGAACTCAGGGGGTTCGGCGGTTGGGTTTACAGTCGTGGCGGTGGACGAAAAACTTGTGGAAAGGGCGGAGAATGCCCCGGCCAATTTCCCGTTTGAAGACCTGTGTAAGCTGGCGGAGCAACTTGGATGGGAAGAACGAAATAAGAAGGGGAGTCACCGTATCTTTATCCATCCGCAGGCGCAGGCCTTTAGGGATGCTTTCCCGCGCCCGCTTAATTTGCAGCGCTTGAAGAACGGCAAAGCGAAGCAGGAACAAGTCAAAGAGGTATTGAAACGGGCGAGGCACATGGGTTTAATTGAGTAAGAGGGGTGATTGCGATGGACATTCATGAATTGCCGCCATATTCCTACACTTGGAAGACATGCGAGGATTCGGAGGGCTTTGAGGCGAAGTGTGTCGAGATGCCCGACCTTTCAGCCTACGGAGATACGCCAGTGGAAGCACTTGAAGAGATTCAAGTCGCCGTCTGCGCTTGGCTAGAGGTCTTGACACAAGACAGCCTGCCTCTCCCAGCACCCCTTCATCCTCCTTGGCAACTAGCACAAACCACAGATTCGGTCGGTCAACTGCTGACTTCTGGAAGTGGTCAACCTTTGGCTTCGCATTCTGTGCCAAGCTCCCACTCGAACTTGGAACGGACGGCAGAGACCATGGGTGTTGTTGCCTAGGAGAAGTATGCCTTCGAAACCGCCAGAGGTGCACGTCGCCGTCCTGTGCGATGATGTGAGACAAGAAGTCAATGGGAAACTAAGCCTGATGGGGCTTTTTACGGACTTCAATGTCTCCAACTATCAGCAGCCTTTGCCGAAGTTTACGGTCTTCGTACGACTAGGCTTCCATAGTCAGGGTCGTCGCACACTTAAACTGGAAGCGCGTTCGCACGAGGGTGACTTCAGGGTGGGCTTTCAGGGGCCGATTGAAGCGAACAATCAAACCGAGGGTTACCAGCAGTGCATCGCAGACGTGAACTTCGTTTTCGAGAATGTAAAGATCCCCCGCGAGGGCCTATACTCCGTTGACGTGTCGGTTGACGACCACGTAGTCGTTCAGATTCCATTCGTGGTAAAGACCGAAAAACCGCCGGTTACTCAGTAGTGGTGGTCCCACCTAACTCCAAACTGTGACGAGTACGAACTGACTGTGACACCCGCTCGGCCACTCGCTCAGCCACCATCGGATGCACCTCGATGATGGGATGGATTCCACAATGGAAGACGTCCCGTACCCTCAAACCGCCACAGGGGAGAAGGACAGAAGCATCGAATGGACCGAATCGTCGTTGATCCGAGAGTTCACTTCGGTAAACCATGCGTCGCGGGCACACGCATCGCGGTACGGGATGTCCTGGAACTGGTCGACGAGGACATCCCCTTCAACCAGATCATTCGCGACTGCTATCCCGACCTGACCGTCGAGGATGTCCACGCATGCATTCGCTACGCGATCGCCCTGGTCGACGCCGAGGACATTCGCCTGCGGCCGGCGACCGGGTAGATGAGGTTCCTGCTCGACCAGGACGTTATGCATCTGCCGCTCGGCACCCGGGTTGGGGCACGATGTGGTTGGCGTATCGGAGATCGGTCTCTCCAGGGCCAGTCGGGTATCTAGTACCCACCTAGCACCAAGGCTGGCGCGGCAACCGAGGATCTCATGGCGCTGGAGATCGAGCGCAAGTTCCTGGTCACCGGAGACGAATGGCGCAAGGCCGATGGCACCGTCCTGCGCCAGGGCTACCTCAGCACCCACCCCGAACGCACGGTCCGTGTCCGCATCGAGGGCGACAAGGCCACACTCGACGTCAAGGGCATCACCCGTGGCGCCACCCGCTCCGAGTACGAGTACAACATCTCGTCCGAAGACGCCGCCGAACTGCTCCGCCTGTGCGAGCCCCCGCTAATCGAGAAGGTACGCCGCCGCCTGGAGCACGACGGTCTCGTCTGGGAAGTCGACGAGTTCCTCGGCGAAAACCAGGGCCTCGTCGTTGCGGAGGTGGAACTGGACCGCGAAGACCGCCCGTTCACGAAACCCCCGTGGGTGGGCGAGGAAGTCACCCACGACCCACGCTTCTACAACGCCAACCTTGTGGCAAATCCCTTCACCAAGTGGCAAAATCCCGATTAGCGCCCGAAACTGGGGCGCTCCGGGTCTTCCCGAAAGAAGACGACACCTCTAACGGAGAGAGAAATCGACGACGCCGTCATTGCCGAGACCGACGATGACGCGGCTTGGGGAAAACCTGTCCGAGCCCGGAGAGCCAAGCCCACCAGCGTCCCACTGTCTGCGCCGGTAGCCACGCGGGCCGCGTTTTTCGCCCGCCTCCACCGGGAGAGGAGCGTGGACGCCTGGATCGAACGGATCATTCGAGATCGCCTCGATCTCGAAGAGGCCGCATTTGCCGACGTGAAGCGAGAGATGGCCGCTCGGTGAACAGTGTCTCAGGGGCGACCCTGGTGGCCTGACACACACGAATCCGTGTCCGGTAAACCCGGGCGGTTCAAGCCGGAATCGAATCAGGGGAGTGCCGGGTAAAACTGGCGAAGGCTGACACCCAAAAGGGATGGGCATGGGAAGCAACGACCTCAACTGGATTGCCAACTACATCTGGGGCATCGCCGACGACGTGCTTCGCGACCTGTACGTGCGCGGCAAGTACCGCGACGTGATTCTGCCCATGACCGTGCTGCGCCGGCTCGATGCGGTGCTGGAGGACAGCAAGCAGGCCGTGCTTGAGATGAAGGCCGCACTCGACGCCGCGGAGGTCGTCGAACAGGACCAGGCCCTGCGACAGGCCGCGGGCCAGGCTTTCTACAACACCTCGCCGTTCACCCTGCGGGACCTCAGGGCTCGCGCGAATCCGCAGCAGTTGACGGCGGACTTCCAGGCCTACCTGGACGGGTTCTCGCCCAACGTGCAGGACATCCTCGACAACTTCGAGTTCCGCAACCAGATCCCGCGGCTGTCCAGAGCCGACGCCCTGGGCACGCTGATCGAGAAACTCACTTCGCCCGACATCAACCTGAGTCCGGCCCCGGTTCTCAACACCGACGGCTCGGTCAGGCACCCTGGCCTCGACAACCACGGCATGGGCTCGATCTTCGAGGAACTGGTACGGCGCTTCAACGAAGAGAACAACGAAGAGGCCGGCGAACACTGGACCCCGCGCGACGCCGTCACGCTCATGGCCAGGCTGCTGTTCCTGCCCGTTGCAGACGCGATCCAGTCCGGCACCTATCTGCTCTACGACGGCGCCTGCGGCACTGGCGGCATGCTGACCGTGGCGGAGGACACCCTGCAGCAACTCGCCGCCGAATACGGCAAGGACGTGTCCACCCATCTCTACGGCCAGGAGATCAACGCCGAGACCTACGCCATCTGCAAGGCCGACCTGCTGCTCAAGGGCGAGGGCGAAGCCGCCGACAACATCGTGGGCGGCCCGGAGCACTCGACCCTGGCCAACGACGCGTTCCCCTTGCGCGAGTTCGACTTCATGCTGTCGAACCCGCCCTACGGCAAGAGCTGGAAGACCGACCTGGAACGCATGGGCGGCAAGAGCGACATGCGCGACCCGCGATTCGTGATTGAGCACGCCGGCGACCCCGAGTATTCCCTGGTCACCCGCTCCAGCGACGGCCAGATGCTGTTCCTGGCCAACAAGCTCTCCAAGATGAAGCAGGACACCCCGCTGGGTAGCCGCATCGCCGAGGTGCACAACGGCAGCTCTTTGTTCACCGGCGACGCGGGACAGGGCGAGAGCAACATCCGCCGCTGGATCATATAGAACGACTTGCTGGAGGCCATCGTCGCCCTGCCTCTCAACATGTTCTACAACACCGGCATCGCCACCTACGTCTGGATGCTGACCAACCGCAAGCCCGCACACCGCCGGAGCAAGGTACAGTTGATAGACGCCACCACTTGGTACCGGCCCCTGCGCAAAAACCTGGGCAAGAAGAACTGTGAGCTGGGCGAGGAGGACATCGCCCGTATCTGCGACACCTTCCGCGACTTCAAGGAGAGCGAGCAGAGCAAGATTTTCGACAACACCGCCTTCGGCTATTGGAAGGTCACGGTTGACCGGCCCCTACGCATCCAAGGCATCGATCCCGACCGCGCCTACAAGGCCGCCGAGATCAAGAAGCTCAAGGAAGACGGCGAGCGCAGCGAGGACGCCCCGCCCGTCATCAGGAAGATTCACAAGCGGGGCACCGAGGCCGACCCGTTACGCGGCCTGTTCGCAGCCACCATCAATGGCCGGTCCATCGTAGTGGAGTACGAGCCCGACACCGGCTTGCGCGACACCGAGCAGATTCCATTGCAAGAGGCGGGTGGCATCGAGGTTTTTCTTGAGCGCGAGGTTCTGCCCTACGCCGCCGACGCTTGGTATCAGCCTGACAGCGTCAAGATCGGTTATGAGATCAGCTTTACCCGCTACTTCTACAAGCCACAGGCCCTGCGCACGCTGGACGAGATTCGAGCCGACATCCTGGCGCTGGAACGAGATACGGAAGGGCTACTCGGCGAAATCTTAGGGAAGGCGGGGTGATGTTCACGGATATCAAGCCTCACCCTGCAATGAAGAAATCCGGCGTTGGATGGCTTGGGGAGGTACCCAAGCACTGGGGTTTAGTGAAGCTACGCCACATCCTACGACGCCACACAGAACGGAACCGGCCTGACCTTCCACTTCTGTCTGTAGTTCGCGAGCACGGTGTCATCGTACGAGACAGAGCCAGCACAGACGAGAACCACAACTATATTCCTGATGACCTGAGTAACTACAAGGTAGTCCGTGCCGGTCAGTTCGCCATGAACAAACGGCCATGGTTCCGAGGGGAGCCGCCCCGTGGGATGAAACAGAGGGGCATCTGTAAGGGGCTTACCGACGCAGTCGGCTTCGTGGCAGTGTGTGTGAAGGCGGCGGGGATGGGAGAGCGTGGATTTAACGGTGGTT
>JAJDXX010000251.1 GCA_022823055.1 Candidatus Binatia bacterium
CCACGTCCGGTCCGATTTCCACGGCCGACAGGCCGTGAAGCTCCCGGCGTTCCGCGCGCCCGCCGAGGAGATTGGCGTGGCCGCGCCGGACCTTGCGCGCGCTCGACCCGCACAGCGCAAAGTGAACGCCCCGGTGCTCCATCAGCCAGTGCACCGCGTCGAGCAGCGCCGGCACCTTCTGTACCTCGTCGATGACCATGAACCCGGCGCCGTGCCGGCGCTGTTCCTCGATCAGCATCTCCGGCGCCTGCAGGTACCGGCGGTACGACTCGGGCCGCAGGAGATCGATCCACGGCACATCGGAGAAATGCTCGGCGAGAAGCGTGCTCTTCCCCGTCTGGCGCGGCCCCCAGAGAAAGAAGGTGCCGGGAGTCGAATCGCGCAGGGCAAGCAAGCGTCTGAATCTTTCCATGTCTGATTGAATTTGACATGTATTTCAGTATTTGACAATCTGATTTACGCAACCTGGATCCGACGGTTTCGCCGCCTCTTGCTTTACTCGAATAATCCGATACCTTGTCGCTTGTCGCCCTTGGGGACACTGGGACCGGGCGCACATTGGAGCAAGGGAGGAGGACCGATCCATGGACAAGGTTCCGATCATCGACGCGGACGGACACATTCTCGAAGACAACGACGAGCTTGAAAACTACTTCGAAGGCCCGTACGAGGGACACCGCAGGCACAAGGTGTTCGGGCTGTTCCCGTCTCTGGACGGCTGGCCCCGGGGCGCGGTCAAGGGGGTGAAGAAGGCCAGCCAGACCTCGCCGGAGAGCTGGCTCGAGTTCATCGACGGCGCCGGTATCGACGCGGCGGTGCTCTATCCCACCGCTGGCCTGGGTTTCGGCTTGATCCAGGACTCTGACTGGGCGTGCGGGCTGGCGCGCGCCTACAACAACTGGTTCCACGACAAGTACACGCGCACGAGCCCGCGTCTCAAGGGCGTCGCGATCCTGCCGGTGCACGATGTGCCGCAAGCCGTGGAGGAGTTGCGCCACGCGGTCACCGAGCAGGGCATGGTGGGCGGGCTCCTGCCCGCGGTCAACGTGCTGCACAAGGGCTTCGGCCACTCCGACTTCCACCCCCTCTACGAGGAGGCGCAACGCCTGGACACCCCCCTGGCCATCCACGGCGCGCCGAGTCAGGGGCTCGGCTTCGACTTCCTCCAGACCATGTCCATGATCCACACCCTGGAGCACCCCATCGCGCAGATGATCCAGATGGCCAGCATGGTGCTGGACGGGGTCTTCGAGCTGTTCCCGAAACTGCGGGTGGGCTACCTGGAGGCCGGCGCCGGCTGGGTCCCGTACATGATGGAGCGCATGGACGACAAGTTCCACGTGGACCGCAAGCGCAAGCACTTCCCGCTGAAGAAGCTGCCCAGCGAGTACGTCAGGGAAGGCAACGTCTTCGTCACCTGCGAGCTGGACGAGAAGATCCTCGACGTGGTGGCGCGGGAGATGGGCGAGGACTGCCTGATGTACCCGTCGGACTACCCGCACGAGAAGGCCGTGTCGGAGTTCGGCACCGACATCCCCGAGTTCCTGGAACGCCCCGACCTGTCCCAGGGCCTCAAGCAGAAGATCCTCTGCGACAACGCCAAGCGGTTCTACGGGATCTCATAGACCGGTTTCCCACGCCGCCTCGAAACGTCATTCCCGCGGAACAGGCTGTGTCAAAACACCATTCAAGAGAGGCAACAACCCCCAGAAACGTCATTCCCGCGAAAGCGGGATCCAGGTGGGGTAGAGCGGGGAAACGCCGCTGTAGCGCCCTGCCACCACCCCTGGATTCCCGCTTTCGCGGGAATGACGGATTGGGGTTTGGTCGCCACGAAGCAGAGTATTGACACCGCCTGGGAAGCGGGAATCCAGGGGTGGAGAGGGGCAAACGGCCTGTTCCCCGCCTCACCCCACCTGGATTCCCGCTTCCGCGGGAATGACGATTTTGGGGGTTGGTGCCATTTCGTGTCTGAGCGGAGTCTTGACACAGCCTGGGAAGCGGGAATCCAGGGGTGGGGGTGTGGCGGGATGGTCAGCCCAGCCTCACCGACAGATCCGGCCTGCGGATGTAGATCTGCTTGGTCTCGGAGCGCTCCGTGAGCGACCGGATCAGCCCCACGAGCCCGCCGCCGTTGCGTGACCGCGGCGGCGCCTGCTGCATGGCGCGCACGTCCTCCTCGGAGGTGAAGTAGCGCAGCAGCAGCTCGTCGTCGGACACGCCTGGGCCGCCGAGCTTCTCCCGCAGCTCCTTCACCGAGGTGTCCGGCGGGCGCCAACTCTCCAGTTCCTTGGCCCGCGGCCGGTCGAGAATGTGGTCGCGCACCTCCGGGTCCATGGACGAGGCCTCCTCCTCGCCCCAGTGGCCCATGGCGTACAGGATGACCTCGTCGGTGACCTGCGCGTAGCGCTTGCCCAGGATCACGTTGATGGCGCACTGGCTGCCGACGAACTGGGAGTACGGCGTCACCATGATGGGATAGCCGAACTCCTCCCGCACCCGGCAGGCCTCGTCCAGCACCTCGCCGAGGCGGTCGCCCATGCCGATGTTGGCGAGCTGGTGCCGCAGGTTGGAGATCATCCCGCCGGGCACCTGGTGCTGGAAGTGGTAGGCGTCGTAGTGAAGCGGTTCGCCGATGGGGAGCCCCTCCTCCTTCGCCACACGAGTGAAGTGCTCCGACACCGGCCGGAGCCCGTCCTCGTCGATGACCGGGTTGTAGCCCAGGGCGCGGGCGTTGCGCACGATGTTGAACAGCGACGGGTTGGACGAACCGTCCGACAGCGGCGGCAGCGCCGCGTTGATGATGGGAATGCCGGCCTCGATGGCGTCCAGCGTGCACAGGGGCCCGAGACCGCTGTTGCAGTGAGTGTGGAACTCCACGGGGACATCGCTGGCGTTCTCCAACACCACCGGAGCCAGTGAACGGGTGCGGTCCGGCGTGAACAGGCCGCCCGGGTCCTTGAGGCAGATGCGCTTCACCGGCAGCTTGGCGGCCTCGCGCGTGCGCTCGGCGTAGTACTCGTCGGTGTGCTTGGGCGAGATGGAGAAGATCAGGTTGACAATGGTCTCAAGGCCAGCCTCGGCGGCGGTACGTACCTGCTCGGCCCACACCGCCGGTGTGTTGGAGGGGTCCGAAGTGCGCGCCTCGCTGATGCCGTTGGCCGCCAGGCGTTCGAGCCAGAGCTGCTGCACCGCTGGCGGGGTGTGCTGGAACGCGGCCATGTAGCGGTTGCGGATGAGCCGCAACGGCGTCTTGGGCACCTGTTCCCTCACTCGCCGCACGCGCGCCCAGGGATCGTCCTTCAACTCGCGCACGCACTTCTTGAAGAAGGCCGAGGCGATGATCTCCATGGCCAGGAAGCCGGCCTCGTCCATTTGCGCAGCCACGGGCAGCATCATGTCGGTGCGGATGCCCATTGCCCACAGGCTCGACGGCCCGTCGCGCAGGGTGGTGTCGACGAAGTGGATCTCTTTCATGCCGGGCAGCATATAGAATTCGGCGGGCGATGGACAGCGGGGCACGGCACGCAGAGTTTCCGGACGAGGCCTGAACTGGAGGCTTGCGTGAAGTCCTCGTCAAGGATAGCATGAGAGCATGGAATTGACCCAGGAAACCATCTCGCTGTTGCTCGTGGGGGTGGCGTTGGCGGGACTCATTATCGCCGGACAACGCGAGATGCGCCGCGACATTGCCGACTTGCGCGAGCGTATGGCCCGTCTGGAGGGTCTGTTTGAGGGTCACGTAAGTGCTTCAGACCGACAGCACCCACACCCCACCACGTAACCTTTCCGACCCGGACAACGTATCGAGGGCACAAGCCGCGCCCTCGTCTTCAACACGAGCGCACTAGGCGCCCATACACATGGCTGCAACAGAATCGAGCAAAAAGAAGTGGCTCGCGTGGACCGCGATCGTGATGTTGCTGATCGTGGCCGGGGTGGGTACGTGGGTGTGGTCGTCGCTGGGTTACATCACCACCGACGACGCCCGGGTGAAGGCCGACATCGTCACCATCAGCACCGAGGTCCCGGGACGGATCGGCGCGCTGCACAAGGACGAGGGCGACGCGGTCAAGCCCGGCGAGGTCATGGTGAGACTCGACACGCGCGAGATCCGCATCCGCATCGAGCAACACAAGGCGGCGGTGGACTACGCGCGCAGCCAGTTGTTGCAGGCGGAGCGGGAGTTGAGCCACGCGGGTGACGCGCGACAGCGCGAGATCCGGGAAGCCGACATGCTCGCCAGGAAGGCGCGGGTGCGGGAGGCCGAGGCGGAGCTGCGGGAGCTTGAGTTCCGGCTCGGCTTGATGACGCTGCGCAGTCCGGTGCGAGGAATGGTGGTCAAGAAGAACGCCCACCGGGGCGAGTTCGTGCAGCCGGGCCAGCCCGTGTTCATGGTGGTGGATTCCAGCCGCTACTGGGTGGAAGCCAACGTGGACGAGACGCAGATCCGCTTCGTCAAGCCGGGCAGCAAGGCGGCGGTTCGGCTGGATTCGTATCCCGGCGTCCAGTTCGACGGCGAGGTCACGGACGTAGGCGGCGCCACCACTTCCGAGTTCTCGCTTTTCTCACCGCAGAAGCTCACCGGGGTGTTCATCAAGTCCACGCAGAAGCTGCCGGTCAAGATCGCGGTGCAGGACACCGACGGCATCCTCCGCGTCGGCATGCTCGCCGTGGTGCGCATCGAGAAGCCCGAAGGCCGGCAGGATGGACTGCACGCCAGCGGCACGGGCCAATAACGGCCCACCCGCCACGCCATGACGCCCGAGCCTCCGGTCCAGGTCTACGACCCCGCCCGGAAGTGGCCCATCACCATCACCCTCTCCCTGGGGATGATCAGCGTGGGGCTGGGCATCACCGGCGTCGACACCGCCATCCCGGCGATGATGTCGTCCCTGGGCACCTCGCTGCACCGCATCCAGTGGGTGCTGATCGCGTTCATGATCACCCGCACCGTGCTGATCCCCTGCGTCGGCTGGCTGGGACAGCGCATCGGCGACCGCAACCTGTTCATCCTGAGCGCCGCCACTTTCGGCGTGGGCTCGTTCCTGTGCTCCATGGCCTGGGACGTCAACTCGCTCATCTTCTTCCGCATCATCCAGGGCATGGGGGTGGGGCCGCTCATCGGCGTCTCCATGTCCATCATGTACGAGGCCTTCCCCCGCAACGAGCGCGGGCTGGCCATGGGGCTGTTCATGACCGGCTGGTCGCTGGGACCGTTCTTCGGACCGCCGGCGGGCGGCTACCTGGCCCAGTACATAAGCTGGCGCACCATCTTCTACCTGCCCCTGCCGACCCTGATGGTGGCGGTCATGGCGGCCCTGCTCATCCTCCCCCAGCGCTCCTCGTCCCACAAGCCCGCCGCCTTTGACCTGCTCGGATTCCTCACTCTCACCGGCGGGCTGGTGGCGATGCTCCTAGGGCTCACACAGGGTCAGGCGGAGGGCTGGACCAGCCCCTGGATCCTGTCGCTGTTCGGGGCCGCCGCCCTGCTTATCGCGGTCTTCATCATCGCCGAGATCAGGGCCGAGCACCCCTACGTCCAGATCCGCTACTTCAAGAACCTCAACTTCAGCATCTCCAGCATGATCGTGCTGATCCGGGTCATGGGCTTTCGCGGCACCAGCTTCATCCTGAACCTGTTCCTGCAGAAGGCGCTCTTCTACCCGCCCTTGCAGGCCGGCATCTTCATGCTTCCCGCCGCCGTGGCCGTGGGCATCGTGTCGCCCTTCGCCGGCATGCTGTCGGACCGTTTCGGACCCAAGATCCTGCTGGTGACCGGACTCGTGCTACTGACCGTTACCCTGTTCTCGCTTGCCAACGTCACCATCTGGACCGCCGCGGGCGTGATCTACTTCCTGGTGATCCTCAAGAGCATTGGCCAGTCCACCATCAACGCGCCGCTGAACTCCATCGCCCTGGGCGCCCTGCCCGAGGGCGAGTCGCGCATGGGCAGCGGCATCCTGGGCCTCGCCCGCGGCCTCGGCGAAGCCTTCGGCATCGCCACCTTGAGCTTCCTCCTGGAACGCCACATCTTCTACAAGGTCGAGGCCATGACCCCGGGCGTGGGCGCCCGCCTCGCCGAGAACCTGCAGGCCGACGTGATGCTCCAGCTCCGCGCCCTGCTCCAGCACGCCGGCCAGTTCGGCATCGGCCTGGACCAACGCGCTGAGTCCCTGCTAGGATTCAGCCTGCTGACGGAGGGTGTGACCTTGGCCTACCACCAGCTATTCCTCCTGATCGGCCTCATGTACCTGGGGCTGGTGGTGATGGTGGCGTTTCTGAAGACACGGAGGGGGCAGAAGCAGCCGGCGCCGGTGACAGGGTCGGCAGAGGCGGCGGGAACGCGGACCGCCTGACAAAGAACGCCGCTACAGCAGCTCCCGGCCGACCGGCCTGGAGTCGATCCAGGCACGATCCTCGGACCCAGGAGTTTCGTTTTCGTCACACTGCGCCATAAGCTCCTCAAGGGAGTAGCGGGGACGGGCCTTGGGCTGAGTCACGAGACGATCCATAGTCATCGCTCCTCCTTCATCGTGCGTTCCTCCTTGACCGTCGTAGTATAACGCACCCCTCTCGGCACGGGCACCGCCTGATGCACGGTGGTGCCGTGCTTGCCTTCGGTGCGCCGGGTCGCGTCCACGGCGACGAACGCCGTGTAGTCGGACATGAGGCCGTACTCCAGGGCGGTCTTCTTGATGGCGCCGGCCAGCTCGTTATGGGGGTCGTGGATCCAGGCCTGGCGGTCGGCGAGGTCGGCGATGCGAAGGCGCGCCCAGATGTTGGGGATGAAGGCGTGGGCGTCCTCTCCGTCCGAGTGAGGGACGGCGTATTCGACGCGCTTTCCGCCGGCGCGGCCCCGCACCACGGGCTGGCCCGGCTCGCCCGTGAACTTGCCGGTGACCACCACGGCGCGGCCGACGAAGAGGTCGGGCAGCCGCTTGGGGTAGGTGTCGGTCACCTTCATCGTTCCCCAGTCGATCTCGACGTCCGACAGGACCGGCCGGCTGATGCGGTTGAAGAAGTAGCGCATGACTTCCGCGCCGGAATCGTCCAGTGCCAGGTAGGCGGCGGCTCCGCGCCCCACCTTGGCCATGCGGTTCAGGAGATAGCGGTTGACCGAGTCCCCCACGCCGAAGCTGAAGATCCTCGACGCTCCGATGGACTTGTGGATGGCCTCCAGTATCTCGACCTCGTTGCCGATGTAGCCGTCGGTCAGGAAGGTCACGAAGCGCAGGCGCCGGGGGTCGTGTGGAAAACTCAGGGCGGCGCGGATGCCCTCGATCATTTCCGTACCGCCGCTGCCCTTGAGTTGCCGGACGTACCGTTTCGCCCGGGCGACGTTCTCCGGCGTGGCCGGAACGGGCTCCGGCCCGAACTGGCTCGCGTTGTTGGAGAAACGGATGACCTGGAAGGTGTCTCCGGGCTTGAGCATATCCAGGGCCGCGAGAATCGCCGCCTTGGCCTGGGCGATGGGCTCGCCATGCATGGAGCCGGAGCAGTCCAGCACGAACACCATCTCCATCGGATGCCGCGGCGCGGCGTCCAGGTGTTCGGGCGGATACAGCACCATCGTGAAGTAACCCTGCCCCTTCTTGCGGTCCACGTAGGTGAGGAGGTTCGTCTTGACGCGCCCGCCCGCCACCTTGAACTTGAGGACGAAGTCCCGGTTGGGGATCGTCGCCTGATCGGCGAGCCTGATGGTGGCGGCCTCGGGACTCGTGCGCGTCCGGTCGATGCGGTGACTCGACTCGATGGCCTCGATGCCGACGCCGGCGTCGAGCTTCACTGTAATGCCGATGTCGTGCCCCGATCGTTCCTCGGGGCGCAGATACCGCACGCCAGTGCCGGTCGATACGGGTTGAACGTGGGCGCGCGGAAGCGGGTGCACGGGATCCTTGGAGCCGGGCGGGTTGTAGCGCGGACCGACCACGGTGGGGAACACGAACGTGTACCAGCCGTCGCGGTAGGCCAGCGAGTGGAAGTAGCGGATATTCACGTCGATGCGCTTCCCGGGCTCGATGTTGGCCACCTTCTGCTCGAAGATGTTGGGGCGGTGCTGAGTCAGCAGGCTCGCCTGGTAGCCCTGTGCACGCGCCTCCCGGTAGATGGCCTCGGCCTCCTCCTTCTCCCTCAGGATGCCGCGGATGCGGCGTTCGCCGATGGTCATCACGAACTCGCTCACCGCCGCCTTCTCGGGCAGCGGGAACATGTAGACGGCCTCGATCTTCTCGTCGAAGGGATTCTGGAACTGCTGGGTCACGTCCACCGTGCCCACGTACCCGGTAATCGCCGCGTGGACCTCGGTGTGCTTGAGCGGAAGCGGGATTTCCTGTTTGTCGTCGCCGGCGGAGGGCCGGGTGGCCACAAGCGCCCCCGAGCCCGGATGTTCCGGCTCCGTTGGAGACTGCTCGACTTCGACCGGCCGGCGCGCCACGATGATCCACAACTCCTCATCCGGGTCCAGAGGCCTCGCCGCCGCTATCGCCAGGTCGGCAACTGCTGATTGAGCCATCAGCGGGGCAAGTGCCGGCCCACTCCACCCTCCCCTTTTTCCGAAAGCGCGGCGCCTGAAGGACCGCGGCATGGGCGACGATTCGGGAGCGCCGGTCCTGCGTTCGAGAGCGGCCCCGGCGGCCGGCGGAGTTGGGACATGGGCGACCTGCCCGGTGGCGCCCTGGGGCGAGGCCGGTCCCGAGGGGGCGCTGCCCGGTTCGGAGTGCGGCGCCTCGGGCGCGCATGCCCCCATCGTGAGCACCATGCACAGGGCGGCCACGGTCATCCATCTATCAGCGATTCCTTGTTGTTTCATTTGCGCTATCTCCCCGACCGGTCGTTGAGGTGAATCGTGGCGTGCACGGGTTCGCCCTCCGCATTGCCGGCCGTGACCAGTCTGAGAACGTAAGCGGGCTCGGAGTCGCCGGCGAGGCGAACGTGAACGGTCGCGATGCGGACCCGGCCCACCGGGATTTCTTTCCCGGACCGCAACGTGAAATCGGCGACGATGATGCGGTCGGCGCGGCCGTCGCTGACCGCCTTGCGGTCATAGTAGGGCGCCCTTGCGAACGCCGGACTGTCCCCGTTCTCGACCCCCACCACGCGCATCCGGCCGCCGGTTTCGGACAACTCGAACTGCCAGGCCGCCACGGGCCCGGTGGATTCCAGGTGGACGTCCAGTGCTGCGAAACGGACCTTCGCCTCTTCCGCGAACGACCAGCCGGGCAAAGCGGCGGCGCAAAGGACGAAGCAAAGCAGAATATTCGAGCGCCAGCGGCTCATAGCTTCTCCGCGGAACTGTCCAACGCCACGATGCTCATGGCCAGCGCGTCAATCTTCGCCCGAGCGGCCGGCGCCTGGTCGCCGCGCGCCATCCGGGCCAGCGCAAAGGCGTCGAGAATGTCCACGGTCCCCGAGCCGTCGATGTCGTCGGATATGCTGGTGACCGTAGTGACGCCGAGGTCGGCGGGTCCCATCGGGGTGTACGTTCGCCAAAGAAGGACACCCACCAGGAGGCTCGCGGCCAGGCTTCCGGCCATGGCCCATCGAACCCCGGACGGATGCGCGCGCCGAGGCCGTGTCCCGAAGTGGTTTCTGGCGGCATCGGCGATGCGCCGGTCCGCCTCTGGAGACATGACGGTCACCGACCTGTCGAGGCGGGTGAGTTCCCGGGCCAACTCCTCGGGCAGGTCGATCTCTTCTTCAACGGACGGCACGTCGTGTGCCGGCCGCGTGGAAAGGATGCCTCCGTCGTCGTCACGTTCCATGGTTCCACCCCGTTAAGCGCGCGAGACCGGCAAAAGGTTCACGGCTTGCCGAAATCCTTGATCTCCGGGCTTTCCCGCAGCTCCCTGACCGCGAGATGGAGCCGGGACTTGACGGTGCCGAGGGGTATGGAAAGGGTGTCCGCGATGTCCTGCAGGGACATGTCGTCGACGAAACGCAGGAGCAGCACCTCGCGGCGCTCCGCGGACAGACGGGCCAGGGCCGACGACAACCGCGCCGCGTCTCGCTCCGCCGGATCGGTGCCGCCGGGCGCCGGCAGCCGGTCCGGGTCGAACTCCTCGGAGTCGTCCAGGCGCGCGTGTTGGCGCAGGGAAGAAAGGGTCAGGTTCTTGGCGACCGGATAGAGCAACGACCGGAGCTGCGCCGTGAGCACCAGCCCTTCGCCCGTGGGGGGGAACTTCTTCAGCAGGTAGAGAAACGTCTCCTGCAGCACGTCGACGGCCGCGTCCCGGTCGGCGCCGAACCGCAGGGCCACCCGCGTGACGTAGTCGCGGTGCCGCCGGTACAGCGTTTCAAAGCCCTGGACCGCCTCATCGCGGTCGCCGCGGTTGCATAGCTCCACCAGCTCCCTGTCGCTGCGTCGGTCCAACGGCTGTGCCATGGAGCGTCCAGTATAGGGCTTCCCCGGCGGCGGGGAAATTCCGTCTCGCCGTCACTTCCGAAAACCCGACTTGCCGGCCATCCAGAGACCCACCTGACGCAACCGCCGGAACCACGGGTAGAAAAAACGCGCCCGTTCGGAACTGGATCCCACCCATCTCGTGAGCATGTTGACCCAGCCGGACTCAACGGCCAGAGATCCGAGCACCGTCATGGCCTCGGCTCCTTGGTAGCGCCGGCCCTCCAACACGAGGATCATGCCGTCCTCGATATCGCATCCGTCCCGCCGCAACTCGTCCACGAGGTCGGGGGCGTTTCTGCCGTCGATGAACCGCAACCGCCTCCCGTCGGCGGTCTTGAACCTGGACTTCCGCGCGTACGTCCGGCAGTAGATGCATTCGCCGTCGTAAAGCAGAAAGTCGTTGTCTCCGCTGGAGTCCGTTTTACAATCCTTCCGAGTCAGCCTATGATTTTCTCATGTGGAAGCGTACGTTCTCCCGCCGCGGCGCCTTGTTTGCCGCGGCAGCCGCGGGTGTCACGGGCCTGTCGTGGCTGGCCCGTTCGCGGGCGACGCTCCTGGACTATCCTTTTTCCGGTCCCGCCCCGGACCGCTCGCTCGGACTCGCGCCGCCGCTTGACTGCACCCGTGCCATACCCGAGACGACCGAGGGACCGTTCTATACGCCGGGGACGCCGCGCCGGACCAATCTGCGGGAACCCGGCTCGAACGGCCGGCGGCTGGTGCTGACGGGACTCGTGCTCTCGCCGGACTGCCGCCCCATCGGCGGGGCCGTGGTCGACATCTGGCATGCCGACGAGCACGGTCGCTACGACAACTCCGGTTTCCGGTACCGCGGCCATCAGTACACCGACGCCGCCGGAGCGTTTCGCTTCGAGACCATCCGGCCCGTGCGCTACACGGGGCGCACGCCGCATATCCACGTCAAGGTCCAGGGCTCGTCCACGCGCCCGCTCACCACCCAGCTCTACTTTCCCGACGTGCCCGAGGACAACGCCCGGGACGGTATCTTTCACGACGACCTGCTGATGGACCTGAGGCGCACCTCACAAGGCTGGCTCGGACGCTTCGATTTCGTGCTCGCGCCGGCCTGATGCCGACCGCCGCCCCAACGAATTGACCGAACAGGCCCAATCCACGGGCTCCCGCTTTCGCCAGTCTCGGTCACGGCCTACCTCACGTAACGAAACTCCAGCGTGGTACAGCCTTCCTCGGTCCGGTAGGGACCGTGCTTCATTCCCGGGGGCCGGCAGGCATACATGCCCTTCTTGAGAAGCCTGTCCCCATCCCACTGGCTTCCCTCCACGATGTACACCTCCTCCCAGAAATCGTGGACGAAGGTCTCCGTGCTCGCGCCACCGGGGTCCACCTTGAGAAGCCGGGTGACGAAACCGATCTCCGGGTCCTCGGTCAGGATCTTCTGATAGTGACCCGGCGGCGCGCCCTCCACCGGCACCCAGGGCAGGTCGTCCACCGGAAAGAACTCGAGCTCTGGCTTGGGCATGGCCGAACCTCCTTGATTCGTCGTGTTTCTATGCACCGACGGCTATCCTATCATACGACGCATGGCCAGCGGCACGAGGGAAATGTACATCATCGCCGTCTTCTGTCTGGCGCAATCCCTGGCCCAGATCGGCGCCATGGCGTTCGCGGCGCTGCTGCCGGCCTTCTTCGCGGAATGGTCCCTCAGCCACGCGCAGGCGGGGTGGCTTTCCGGCATCATGTTCGGCGCCTACGCCGCCGCGGTGCCGATCCTGCTGCCGCTGACGGACCGCGTCGACGCGCGCAGGGTCTACATGTGCGCGGTTTCCATCACCATGCTTTCCCATCTCGGCATGGCCTTCCTGGCCGAGGGCTTCTGGACCGGCCTCGTCTTCCGCGCGCTGAACGGCATCGGCTGGGCCGGCACCTACATGGTGGGGCTCAAGGCGTTGTCCGAACGGGTGGAGGGGCCGGCGCAATCGCGCGCCGTGGCCGTTCACGGCGCCAGCACGGGGATCAGCAGCTCGTTCTCCTTCGTCATCGCCGGCGCCGTGACGGCGCAATTCGGCTGGCAGGCCGCGTTCATGGTCGGGGCCGGCGGGGCGTTCGGGGCGTTGCTCGTGGCCCTGACCCTGTTCCCGGCAAGTCCGAGGAGGGAGCGGCCGGCCTCCGCGGCACGGCTCCTGGACTTCAAGCCGGTGCTCCGCAATGCCTCGGTCATGGCCTATGCCCTGGGATACTGCGTGCACACCTGGGAGATGTTCGTCGTCCGTTCCTGGATGGTGACGTTCCTGACCTTCGCGGCGGCCCAGGGCCACGGTGCGCCGAATGTCCTCGTTCCGACCGTGGTGGCGACCCTGGCGAGCCTGCTCGGCACGGCCTCCAGCGTCCTCGGCAACGAGATGGCGCGGCGCCTCGGCCGCAAGCGCTGGATCCTGCTCGTCTTCACGATATCCATGGCATTGGCGCTGGCAGTCGGCTTTACGGCGGGGGCAGGATACGGTACGGCCGCTGTCGTCTGTCTCCTCTACAACGCGGCGATCTACGCGGACTCCTCGTCGCTCACTGCCGGCACGGTCGGCAATGCCGACCCCGAGAGGCGCGGCGCCGCGCTGGCCGTGCACGCGATGCTGGGATACGGCGGCGGCTTTGTCGGGCCGTTGATGATGGGCCTGATCCTGCACGTGCTCGGCGGCGAAAGCGTGGTCAACTGGGGCATCGCCTTCGGCCACATCGCCATCGTGCTACTCGTGGGGCCGCTGGCCATCCGCGTTCTCAAGCCGCTTGACCTGCCCGGCGACCGGCCCGGCGCGGACTAGCCTGGTGTCCCGATCAAGAAAATCGGCGCAAGGAACTGGCGAGCCCTACGAGGGAAAGACTGTAGATAAGCCACTTGGACGGATCGAAGTTATACCACTGGGGGCCGTTCCGATAATCGCTTTGATACCTGTGGTGATAATTGTGGTAGCCCTCTCCGAAGGTGATGAGCGAGATCCACCAACTGTCACGACTGGAGTCGGACGTCCCGTGAGGTTGGGCACCCCACAGGTGACAAATGGAATTGATGCAAAACGTGGAGTTCAAGACGAAAAAGGTCCGCCCCACTCCGGCGAGCAGGAAACATCCCAGCCCCCCGAACCAGCCGTCGTACAAGAACCCCACCACGAACGGCAGCGCCAAGCCGGAAAGGACAATGGGGATGTAGTAACGGTGTTGCCACATTACGACGGCGTCCTGTTGCAGCTTGCGGGCAAACTTGTCGTCTTTGTGGGGATCGCTCCAGAACAACCAACCACAATGGCTATGCCAGAACCCCCGCTTGGCATTGTAGGGATCTTCTTCCCGGTCGCACCGGGCATGATGGCGGATATGGTCCGCCGTCCATCTGAGGCCCGAATTTTGCAGCGCCCACCCTCCCGCGATCAAGAGAAGGCCTTTCACCCAACGGGTGCAGGCAAAGCTGCGGTGCGCCAACAAACGGTGATACCCCACGGTGATGCCCAGTCCCGTGATGATATAGAGCACGACGAACATGGCCCAATCGACCAGGGAATAACCATAAAAATACCCGTGCGCCGGCAACCCAATGATCGCACCGCCCGTGACGCCGGCAAACAGCGTCACGTTCAAGAGATTAAGACTTCGTCCCGGCATTCAAACTTCCTCTACCTTTCTTTTGTGCCCAACCAGTCTCCCGCACGGATCACGTCAAACCGCGCGGTACATGGCACCAATTCCTTCCTCTACGCGTCGTCCACGATGCTTCCACGCTCGATCACGAAGGTCCGGTCCAGCAGGCGGGCGATGTGGACGTCGTTGGACTCCGCCACCAGCACGGAGGCGCCCTCCTTCTTGAGGTCGTCGAGTATTTCCACCATGCGCTGAGCGAAGATCGGGGCGATGCCTTCGCCGGGCTCGTCGAGCAGGAGCAGCCGGGTGCCGCACATTAGCGCGCGGGCGAAGGCAACGAACTTCTGCTGGCCGCCGGACAGGCTCGTGGCGCCGCGGTGGCGGAACTCCTCGACCTCGGGCATGAGGCCGTAGATCCACTGCAGGCGCGCCCGGGTGTTTTCCGCGCCGGTGGCCCAGACCGGCAGCAGGATGTTCTCCTCGGCGGTCAGCTCGGGCACCAGCCGGCGATCCTCGGGCATGAAGCCGATCCCCAGGTGCGCGCGGCGATGGGCCGGGGTCGCGGCGAGGTCCACGTCGCCGAGCCGTACCGCGCCCCGCTGGATCGACAACGCACCCATGACCGCGCGCATGAACGTGGTCTTGCCCGCGCCGTTGCGGCCGATGAGGCCGCACATGGATCCCGACGGGACGTTCAAATCGACCCCACGCAGGATCTGGGTGGCGCCGATGCTCACGTCGAGGTCGCTGACGGCGAGGGTCTCCTCTCCGGATGAGGAACGACCTGATGCCGCCGCCCGTGCTTCCGCGCCCGCTTCATGACGCCGGCCCAGCACATATTCCCGCACGCCCTGGTCCCGCATGGCCTGCGCGGTGGGCGCATCGCAGATGATCTCGCCTTGGTAGAAGGCGAGCACACGGTCGACATAGCGTTCGACGATCTCCATGTCGTGCTCGATGAACAGCACGGTCGTGCGCTCTTCCCTCAGCGCCTGCATGAGGATGTCCATGATGGCGAACTTCTCCTCCGCGCTGATGCCGCTGGTGGGCTCGTCCAGCATGAGCAGCTTCGGCTTGCGCACCGTGGCCATGGCGATGTCCAGCAGCTTACGAATGCCTTGGGGCAGCGCGGAGCCGATAACGTCGCGGTATTCCGAAATCTGGTAACGCGCGAGATGGGCTTCCACGCGGGTCGCGCGCTCTTCTTCCACGAGGGGCGTCAGGAGGCCCGCCCCGTCTTCCTCGGCGACGCCGTAGGCCATCATCAGGTTGTCGAAGGCGGTTTCGGACAGGAACACCTGGGGCACCTGGAAGGAGCGACACAGGCCCATGCGCGCGATGGCCCGCACCGAAAGCCCGAGGATGTCGCGGCCCATGAACTCCACGGTTCCGCCGCCGGGCGGGAGGTGGCCGGTGACCAGGTTGACGAAGGTGGTCTTGCCGGCGCCGTTGGCGCCGATGACGCCGATGGTCTCGCCCTCCTCCACCACGACGTTGATGTCGTGGGCGGCTACCACCGCGCCGAAGGACTTCTCGAGATCGTGGACTTCCAGGACCGCGGACATGGCCGGTTATGCCTCTTCCTTCCCGGTCCGGAGGGTCGCAACCGCCGCTTTCCGGCCCCGCCACCGGTCCACCAGCGACCACAGGCCGTTGGGCAGGAACATGATGATGGCAAGCAGCGTTCCGCCCATGATGAGCTGCCAGATCTCGGGGAACTTGTCGAAGGCGTAGGTGCGGATGAGCTCGTAGATCAAGGCACCGATGAAGGGCGCGGTGACGTTGCCGGTGCCGCTCAGGATGGCGATGAAGACGAAGTCCCCGGACACCGGCCAGTACACCATGGAGTCCGGGTCCACGTGGCCGATGGTGAGGGCGGCGATGGCGCCGCCGAAACCGCCAAGGAGCCCGGAGACGACGAACTTGGCGTGGACCGCCCGTTCCCCTGAGTAGCCCAGATAACCCAGCCGGATCTCGTTCTCGCGCACCGCCGTGGTCATGTTGCCCAGGGTGGAGCGCAGGTAGAGGTGCACCAGCACCGCCACCCCCCAGGTCAGGATAACCGCGAACACGAACAGCGCGGTCTTGTTCTCCGCTCCCAGCGGTGCGTACCAGAGGTAGGTCGTCGTCTCCAGGCTGATGCCGTCGGTGGATCCCAACTCCTCGAGCTTGGCCAGCACGCCGTAGAGGATCATGGAGAACGCCATGTTCAACAGCGCGAAGAAAATGCCGCGGTACTGCCGCAGCAGGAACCCCAGGCCGTATGCGAGCAGCCCCGCCGTCACGACCCCGCAGGCGATGGTGAGAAAGGCATCGGTGATGCCCAAGTACCGGCTCATCAGCCCGACCGTGTAGGCGCCGACGCCGAAGTAGAGCGCGTGGCCGAAAGAGATCAGCCCGCAACGCCACAGCACCAGGAGACCCAGCGCCACCGATCCCCGGGCCAGGGAAAGGGTGAGGATGGAACGGAACCAGTCCGGCACCACGAAGTTGAGCAGCAGGAGCGCGGCGAGGCCGATGGTCAGGCCCCAGAGTGTCTTGTCCTGGCGCCAGGTCATATGGTCCTCGGCTTGGCGGGCGCGAACAGCCCCTGGGGCCGGACGATGAGCACCGCTGCCATGATCAGGTAGATGACGAACAGCTCCAGGGCCGGCTCCTGGTGCACCGCGAACGCCCGGGCAACGCCCACGATCACCGAGCCGATGAGGGCGCCGGGAATGCTGCCCATGCCGCCGATGACCACCACGGCGAAGGCCAGCACGATCACCTCCACGCCGATGCCCGGCTGGACCGAGATGGCCGGCGCCTGGTAGGCGCCGCCCAAGGCTCCCAGGAACGAGCCCAGCATGAAGGTCAACAGAAAGATCCGGTTGACGTTGATCCCCATGGCCTGGGCCAGCTCCCGGTCATGGATCACCGCCAGCAGCAGCTTGCCGAACTGGGTCCGGTTGAGCCCGTACCAGAGCACCGCGGCCACCACGGCCGACAACAGGACCATGGACAGGCTGTAGTTGTCGAAGGGAAGTCCGGCGATCTCCGTCGAACCCAGCAGCCCGAGGGGCTCCGGCGCGAGATAGGGATCGGTGCCCCAGATCAGCAGCAGCACGTCCTCCAGCACCAGGAACGCCGCGAAGGTCGCCAGCACGATGATGTGCTCGTCCTCGTGATAGAGATGCCGGAGCAGGCCGCGCTCGATGATGACGCCGAAGAGCACGCCGAGGAAGAGCGCAGCGAACAGCATCACCGCAAAGGCGCCGAACTGGGGCCAGTCCACCTGGAAATAAAGGATCAGCAACGTGGCCGTCAGATAGGCGCCGAACGCGTAGAGCGCGCCGTGAGTGACGTTGAGGAGCTTCTGAACGCCGCAGATGACGGTCAGGCCCACCGCCACCATGAACAGGTACGAACCGTAGACGAGTCCGTCGACGAGGATGATGAGTAGGAGCTCGAAATCCAACGGTTCCCCCGTGCGCGGGAATGGATGAGGACGGACCCGGGCGCCGGCACTTCGGCGCCCGGGTCACGAAGAAACTAGATCAGAGCGCCGATCAGTCGCACTTGGCGCCCTTCATGCCGCCCTTGACCCAGTCCGCCGCATTGACCCCTTCCGGCGGGTTCACGCACTCGGCCTTGAACTCCACCACGTCCTTGACCACGATCTCGCCCTTGGCATCGTCCCACTCGGCATAGCCCCAGCGGTCCGAGGTGACCGCCTGATGCCCCTTGCCGAGGGACATCTTGACCTTGGCGGCCAAGATGTCGTAGGTGGCGTGCTCCAGCGCCTTGATGACCTGATCGGTGGACGGGAACTTGCCGCCGTTGGCCTTCATGGCCGTGTCGTAGGCGTACTTGGCCGCCACGATGCCATCGGCATAGTGATAGGCCGGCGACGAAGGCGGCTGCTTGTACGCCTTGCGGTATTCGCTCCGGAACCACTTGTTGAGCGGGGTGTCGATACCCTCCGCGTACAATCCGTAGGGACCACGGGCGAGCTGTCCCGGCGGGAACTTCTTGCCGATCCGGTGGGCCGTTATTTCGCCTACCGTGAAAACGAACGTCTTGCGCTTGAACAGTCCCCTGGCTTTGCCCTGGGCGATCAAGGCCTCGATGTCGCCGCCCCAGAAGCTCGAGTGCACCACCTTCTGCTTGGCCCTGAGCAGCACCGAGATCTCGGTGCCGTACTGGCCGGAGAACAGCTTGGGGAACTGCTGCTTATTGGCCGGCTTGAGTTCCGGCGCCAGGGTCTGCACGCCCAGGTTGAAATCGCGCCAGGCATCCTGGCCCCAGGCGTAGTTCTGGTTGATGCCCATGTAGCCGTCCTTGGCCTCGTTCCGGAGCTTCTTGACGACGTAGTGCGCGGCGCCCACGTTGCCCGCGGTGCTGTGGTTGATGATGCGGAAGAGGTACTTCGGTTCCTTCACCAGTTCCTCGAAGATGCGCGGCGTGCCGCATACCGTCAGCAGGGTCAGGACCCGCAACTCCTCCACCACCCGGGCGATGGCGGCGCAGCTCCCGGAGGAGACGTAGCCGACCACGACGTCCACTCCCTCCTTCTGCACCTTGTTGCGCAGCTCCGTGACCTGCTTGGTGCCGCCGCCCGACTCGTCGTAGACCACGAGATCGATCTTGCGGCCGGCAAGCCCGACGCTGTTGTAGGGCGCCGGCAGGCTGCCTTCGTTGATGGCGCGGACCACCAGCTCCACGCCGTTCTTGGACGCGGTGCCGTAGGTCGGCGCGCCGCCCCCGGTAAGGAACGTCGGAACCGCCACCTTGACGGTCTGCGCCGAAGCGGCGCCCGCCGCCAGCAACACCGCCAAGGCAGCGCCCAACGCCATGAATCTTGTACGGGGAATTGCGTTCATGTCAGCCTCCCATGTCTCCAAAATCGCGGCGGACATGCCGCCGCCACAGGCCGGATACCGGTGAGCCGGGCGCGCCACGCGTTCGCTCGCGGCGGGCCGATTGCGCTATACCGTACAGCGCAAGTCACTCTCAAAGCAAGCCCAATGCACCGGCGCGGAACGCGGTTGCCGTCACGGAAGGAAACGCACATGGCCAAGAACATGACCCAACGAGGCAAGGTCGACCTGGAGGGGCTGCACGGTCCCGAGGTCCAGGCGATGAAAGGCATCCAGCCGCCGGCCGACATGCCCTTCCGCATCGGCAACATGAGCCACGCCGTGCTGGTAGTCCGGGACGTCGACACCTCGGTCCGGTTCTACACCCAGGTGCTCGGCTTCAAGGTTTCCGACGTCTACCCGGAGAGCATGGTGCCGGGCCGGATGGTGTTCATGCGCTTCAACGAAGACCATCACGGGCTCGGCGTCATCGGCCAGGCCGGCGAGGCTTCCGCGGGACGGGAACTGCACCATCTGGCCTTCGAGGTCCCCACCCTCGACGACGTCTTCCGCGCCCGGGAGCACCTCGAGAAGCACGGCGTGCCCATCGATTTCCACGGCCGCCGTCGCGCCGGCTGCCAGGTGTCGGTGGAGTTCCGCGACCCGGACGGCCACAGCCTGGAGATATTCTGGGGGCTCGACCAGGTGGAATGGGACGGCGAGGCGCGCCCGCCCGAGGAATGGGCGCCGAGACCTTCGCTCGAAGAGGCGCTCGACGAGGCGCCGCCGGGACAGGACACCACCCTCGCCGATCCGGCCCTGCGGCGGAACTAGCCGGCGGCCGCCGCGGGCGATCGGGAAAAGCGCGTTACCGGTACGACTACCAGCTCATGTTGGCGCTCAGCATGACGCCCTGGTTGTTCGAGCCGCCGGCCGGATCGTTGTGCACCCCTTCCAGGCTCATCGTGACCCTCGACCCCGCCTTGAACTGCCCGCCCACGCTCAGCCGCCGTGTCCCCGCGCCGGAGAGCGACACGTCGGTGTAGGGCGTCAGCACGCCCCGGCCGCCCCACACGGCGCCGAAACCATAAGCGACGCGCGCATGGACGCGCCCCGTTCGATCCTCCCCCGCCAACCCGCCGACCCCGTTGTTCCACAACCGTTGCACGCCCCCCGCCGCCTGGCCCCACGCCGGCCGCAGGCTCACCGCGAACCCCAGCCCCGCCTCCCGCGGATCAAGCCGCACCAGCCCGCTCACCCCCCACTCCTCGTAATCTTCGCCGTGGGCGAACAAAGTCCGCGCCCGCCCTTCCACCGTCAGCCCCAACGCCGCGTCCGTAAAGCGCAGCCCGCCCCCGGTCTCGACACCGCTGCCCGTGTCCCCGTCCCCGCCGTCGTAGCGCATCCCCACCTCGATCGACGGCGTGAACGTCGCCCCCGACGCAAGTTTCCGCTCGTGCACCCCTTCCAGCATCAGCCGCTGCCGGCTGGCGCTCAACTTCGTTTCCTCAAGATTCCCGGACCCTTCGATCTCCGCCCACGAAAACGCCGTCTCGGCTTTCACCCGCAGGCTCGTGGTCCCACCCCCGATCAACTCATCGCTGGATACCAGAGGCCCGTTCACTCCCGCCGCCACCATCCGTTGCGTCAGGTCGCTAGCTTGGGTGCCCCCCGATTCATCGATCTCAACCTCCCCCCGGCCATAGCCACCCGTGGCCCAAAGGTTCATCCCACCCGGCGCCTGCCAGCCCACATACGGGTTGACGCTCGTCAGCGTGGTCGCGAACTCGCCCATCGCCCCGGAGGACGTGTAATCCACGGTCCCTCGCGCCCATCCCAGCGACACCCCCGCCAGCAGGTCCTCGCTCAACCGGGTGTCCACCCCGAGGTTGGCGCTCACCACGTTGCCGTCATAGTCCATAGTCTCCGGGTTGCCGCCGGAGAAGTCGCGGTAGCCGCCGCTTCCCCAGAACGCCAGGTTCCCCAGCAGGCCACCGGTGCCCGCCGCGGTGAGCGGCAGGGTGAAGGAGGAGCCCGCGAGCAGCCGGCCGAGGTTGAACGTGCCGTTCCGCAGCGCGCGCGCGTTTGTCAGAAGAACATCGGAGAACGTGGAGGCGCCGCCGAGCTTGAACCCCTGGGCCGGCGGTGTGCCGGAGGTGGCCTGCTGGATGCGGTCCGAGACGGCATCCACCGTGCTGGCGGTCATGGCCCGAATGACCTGGGGCAGCACCGTCTTGACGGCATTGTTTTGCCGCGCGGTCACCACGTTGGGTGAATTCTGGTAAAAACCCGATCCGACGATGAAGTTGAGTGGACGTGTTCCGCCTTGCCCCTCGACCGCACCCGTGAACACTCTTGCATAGCCTGTCTTGGGAATCTCGGCGCTGTCGGTGTCGTCCGTGGGATCGTCGAAGTGGTATTGCCAGAAGTCGCCCTCCGGGCCGCTGTCCGCCGCGCGGAAAACCTGATCCGCAATGCGTTCCCCGGTCACGGCGTCCACGGAAATTCCCGGCTGTCGCAGCTCGAATCGGTCCGGATTTGCGCCGTGGAACAGGATCGTGTTGGTGATGCGATCTATGACATAGAGGTACACGTTACCGTGTCGCCAGGGCCCGTTCGGATCCCGCAGGGCGAGGAATGCCTCCGCGCTAGCGGCCGCATCTCCGCTCTGCAGGAGTTCGATAATGTAGTTCCCCGCTCCCGTGACGAAGGCCTTCAACGTTCCGCGGTCCACCACGTCCCGCGCGGTAATGGCCGGGTCGCCATGGTCGATTTGTTCCGAAGCCAACGGAAACAAGTGAGACTCGCCAAGATCGAACCCGGCAAGCGCCACGAAGGGGAGCCCTCCATAGGCGGTCGAGACATAGGCACTGGCATAGCCGGCGGCGCCGGGTACGGCGCTGGTCGCATCGAACGGGGAGTCCGGCTCTTGGGACAATGTGGCGATGAAGGCGGCTTGAGCGCAGCCGGCGACGGCGGGGTCGGGAGACGTCAAGTCAGCCAGAACGGTTTGGGGAACTCCCAGCGCGGAAAGGATCGCTGCATAGATCGACGGGTGGAGTCGCCTGCCCGTCAGTGTCATGTCTTTCGTATGCAGGAACAGCCTGCCGTCGGCCGACAGTACCACGACGTAGGTGGAACCGGCCCGCCAAAGGCTCCCCTCTTGTCTCAGGAGACACGAGAAGTACAGGAACGGCCCGAGATCCACCGACTCGTTCTGCTCCCTGAATTGCGCCGTCACAGCCAGAGCGAAGTCCCTCAGACTGCCGCCGTCTTCCACCTGTTGCGCCGTCACGGGTGGGGCCGGAGGAGGAGTCACGCCGGCAGGGAGCGGACAAGCCTCTCCCGTCTGCGCCACTGCGTGGCGCGCATCCGAAAGGACGCCGGCCAGCACGAGCACGCCGACACAGAGAATCATGGATGTGGAGGCAAACCACCTTCCGGTTACCATAAACAAAGCTCCTCCTGATTGGAAAACGTATCAGTCCGCAACCGAGTTCGTGCGAATCGTACGCTACAGTACAGCGTACTGCGCTCTTGAGGCAACGTTTCCAGGAGGATCAGGCGGTGCCCGGTTGGCGGGATGTCGCCATGACACCCGCTCGTTCGTCGCCCGGATTGACGATGAACGCTTCGCCACGGGTGAAGAAGTCGCGCACTAGGGCGACGAACCGTTCGGGTTGGTCCACCTCGATGTTGTGGCCGGCGTCGTAAACGTAGACCAGCTTGGCATGGGGAATCTCCCGCGCCAGGAGCTGCCCGCTCTCGGGCGGCATCATGCCGTCCTTGGTGCCCTGCAACACGAGGGTCTGTTGCTCGATCTCGGGCAACCGGGCCACGAGCGCCTCATCGAGTCCGATGGAATTGTGGTAGTAGTTGGCCCATCGCCGGCTTTCGGCAAGCTCTTCGGGCGTCTTCTCACCCGGCGGAATCCGTTCCGGGTGCGCGAACATCCGGCTTCGCATCTCTTCCGGGCTGCCCGCCGGCTTCTGCGGGATGTGCGGCGGACGGAAGCCCGACGGGCACTGGAGGACGGCGGAGCTTATTTTCTCGGGGTGACGTACGGTGACCCACGCCGACAGGAACCCGCCGAAGGACTGGCCGATCAGGTCGCAAGGCCCGCCGATCACCGAATCCACGAACTCGCCGGCGAGATCGGCGAGCGCCGGCATGGTGTCGAGATCCTCATGGGCCGGGGTCCCGTCGAAGCCGGGGGCGACCATCATGTGGATCCGGTGATCGCGCGACAGCTCGTCCAGGGCGTAAGTGAAGCGGATGCCGCCCGCGCTGTGCAAGTACAGCACGGGCGGCCCCTCGCCGGCGACATGGTAGGTCACCGGGCCGGACGGAAGGTCGGCGGTGTGTCTCTCAAAGGGCTCACCCGCGTGCCCCGATGTCTTCATCATGATTGTCTCTCCGGTCCGGCCCCCGTCGCCACCGGCCTGCTACTTCTCGCGCAGGGCGGCGCGGAACGTCTTCGAAAGCCGCGCTTCGTTCTGCATCCGCCAGTCAAAAGGCACGTCGACGACCTTCTTCCCCTGTATGTAGTTGTACATGTAGCCGCTCTTCGAGCTGACCAGCGAATAGCCGCGGACGTCGTGTATGGTCTTCTGCCCGGCCGGCGACACCACCCAGTAGCCCCACAGTTTGGCGATGTTAGGCGCCTTGGCGTCCTTCACGATGTACGCTCCACGGGAGCCGAAGATGATCGTGTCCACGTCCGGATGCTTCACCGGAGCGCCCTTGGCGATCTCGGCCCAGGCATCGGTGCCGAGACCGACGGCGAATTCACCGCCGATGATCCGCGAGCGCACGTCGGGATACCGGGCCAGCATCTTGACCTCCTGTTGCCGCAGCAGGGCCTCCAGGTACTTCTTCGCGTTCTCCTCGCCCCAGGCATAGGTGTAGTGCACCCAGGGAGCCGGCGAACGCGGCATGGCGATCCGACCCTTCCATTTCGGGTCGAGCAGGTCGTTGTAGTTCTTGGGCTCGTCGGCAGGCTTCACCAGGTTGGTATTGATGGTCATCAGGGTGAGATAACCGTCATGCGTCTTGATGCCGTACTCGCCCTCCATCAGGCTCTTGGGCAGGCCGAACTCGCCCGACCAGTCGAACTTGACGATGGCGTCGCCCTCGATCAGCGCGCGCGGGCTCGATGTCCAGAACACGTCGAGCCCCGTCGGCACGTTGTTCTTGAGGGCGCGGATGACCTCCACCCGCTTGCGCGTATGGCGGCCACCGATCTGATTGAGCTTGATGTTGGTGCCATAGAACGAGTTGAACCCCTTGTTCATCATCTGGACCTGGCGGGGGTTCATGGTGGTGCCGAAGACGGTGGCCTCGCCTTCGGCCTGTGCCGGCTTGAGGAGCTTCTTAACCGCATCCGGCAGATCCGCGCCGGCAGCCATCGCCGGTACGCCGAACAACACTGCCGCCGTGGCGAGCAGCCCTACCCAAGTCGTGAGCATCCTTTTCATTTTCTCGCTCCTTTCCTTGTTGGCCAGGGTATTTCCGGTCCTCCCACCGGAATCCGTTCAACTGCCGTACTCGAGCCTTCGCTTGCGGGTCGTTCTTGCAAGTTCGCCCATCCAGCCGGACAGCCGGCTCAGCAGACCATCGCGCCGCGCGACATCGTGGCCGCGGATCTCCTGCATCCCGGTCATGCGCCGTGCGAACAGCGCCAGGATGGCGAGAATGAAGATCATGTAGAACGCGACCGCCGCCGCGGCGTTCTGCTCGCCGTTGGTCTGGAGATTGAAGATCAGGGTGGCGACGACCTCGGAGTTTCCGGTGTTCATCACCAGCGGCAGGGTGAGGTCGCGCGCGGAGAGCATGCCCACCATCAGCGCGGAATAGAAGATCGCCGGCGCCATCAAGGGAAGAAAGATGCGCCGGAAGGTTTCGAGCATGGAGACGCCGGACACGTAGGCGGCCTCGTCGAGCTCGAAGTGGATCTGCAGGGAAGCCGCATTCATGGTCCGGGTGCAGTAGGCGAGCATGCGGGTTCCCATGGCGATGGCTACGAGCCAGATGGTCCCGAACAACGGCAACCAGTGGTACATTTCGATGCCGATGAACTGGAACGCGACCCCCGTCACGATGGTAGGCACCGCCGGTGCCAGGAACACGATGTTGTCGGCCCAGCGGGCCACGCGGTTGCGGCTGCGCGTGACCACCCACGTGACGCTGGTGGCCAGCGATGCGGCCACGACGATGGCCCCCGCCATCAGGATCAGCGTATGGCGCAGCGGCTCGCCGATCCACGCCAGCGCGTCGCGGAAGCTGTCGAGGCTGATGGTATCCAGAGCGGCGATGGAGGGGGGTTGAAAGAAGGGCACCAGCGCCACCCAAATGATGGTAATGACCGGAATCCCGATGCTCACCATCACCCAGACGCTAACCCAGCAATAGGCGGCCCAGCGCCAACGCCCCAGCGGTTGCGGCGCCGAGGCCCGCACCTTGCCGCCCACCACCGCGTATTTCCGCGCCTGTTTCAGGAATCGCGCGTAGAACAGGATGGCCACGCCACAGATGGCGAACAAGACGACGCCTGCCGCGCCCGCGAAGCCCAGGTTGGGCGGACCGTCCGACTCCGCGATGGCGTCGTAGATCCACAGGACCAGCACGTCGCCGGGCATGCCGATGATGGCGACGAAGTCGAACATCTCGACACCGAGCACGAAATAGAAGATGCACACCGCCACCATGCTGGGGCCCAGCAGCGGCAGCACGATGCGGCATACCGTGTAGGTCTTGGACACGCCGCTGACCCAGGCCGCCTCCTCCAACGACGCATCGAGGTTTCGGAAGGCCGGCAGCATCATGAAAACCCCGCCCGGGACCAGCACGATGCCTTGCAGAAAGCAGATCCAGGACACTTGGTAGACATCGAACAGCGCGCCGCCCGTGAACTTGGTCATGCCGAAGAGCGTGTTGACCAACCCCGAGGTAGGATTGAACAGCCACACGTAGGACATGGCGGTGATGAAACCGGGGATCGCAAGCTTGGCCGTCAGCAGCGTGAAAAGGCCGGTGCGGTAGCGGAAGTCCGTGCGCGCCAGGAGCCATGTGAAGGGAAAGGCGAATACGAACATCCAGAAGACGGTGCCGACGCCAAGGAGGGCGGTCCTCCCGGTGACCCCGACGAGGTGCTTCTGGGTGAGCAACTCGACGTAGTTGGCGAACGTGTACTGTCCTTCGACATCCTGGTCGGCGAAGCTGGTGAGGATATTGCCGAAGACCGTGACGCACACCAGCACCAGGCCGGAAATGGCGAGCAGGTAGACCCAGCTTATACCGAGGAGTCTAGCTCGCACGTGCTGCCTCCTCGCCCGCGAGTCCGCCCTCGAGCCCCTCCATGTCCAGGCCCTCGGACGGCGCGACCACCACGGCCTCCGCCGGCGGGAAATGGAGTCGGATCGAATCCCCGCGGCTGATGGCCTCCCGGTGATGCCGCCTCACTCTGACCGGCTGACCGCAAGATTCGACGGTATGCACGTAACCCTCGCCGACATAGCTTGATGCGGCCACCGTGCCCGTAACCAGATTGCCAGCATCCCCTGGAATGTCCCCGCCGATCTCGATGTCCTCCGGGCGTATCCCCAACATGCAGTTCGCGCCGGCCGCGAAACCGCCGCGGCTGGTGAGTTGCGCGTCGAGTTGTCCGAAGGCCGTCTCCACGCGGGCCGTGCCGCCGTTGCCGCCCCGATAGACCGCGGGAAAAATGTTCATGTCGCCGATGAACCGTGCGACGAACTCGTTTTCCGGCCGATGGTACACCGCTTGCGGGTCGCCGATCTGGACGATGCGGCCTTCGGACATGACGGCGATGCGGTCACCGGTCTCCAGGGCTTCCGCCTGGTTATGGGTGACGTGGATCGTCGTGAGGTTCAGGCGGTGCATCAGGTCGCGCATCTGGGCGCGGAGCCGCACCTGGAGCTTGAAGTCCAGGTTGCTCAACGGCTCGTCCATCAGCAGGATGCGCGGCTGCAGCGCGAGCGCCCGCGCCAGCGCCACCCGCTGCTGCTGGCCGCCGCTGAGCGTGATGACCGGCCGTTCCGCCAAGGCATCGAGACCGAGCATCTCGAGCACCTCCCCGACACGGACACGCACCTCTTCCTTCGGCATCTTGAGGCGGCCGCGCCGGAGCGGAAAGGCGATGTTCTCGAACACGTCCATGTGCGGCCAGATGGCGTAGGACTGAAACACCATCGCGATGGGGCGTCGATCGGGTGGAACGAAAACGCTGTTTTCGTCGTCGAAGATGGGCTCGCCGTCGATGCGGATCTCGCCGGCGCTGGGCCGTTCCAGCCCGGCGATGGAGCGCAGCATGGTGGTCTTGCCGCAACCCGAGGGGCCCAGCAGGACAAAGAACTCGCCGGTGGCGATGTCCAGGTCGATGCCGCGCAAGGCGTGCACGACGCCGTCCTTCAGCGGGAACTTGGCCTCGAGACGCCTGGTCTGCAGCACCGCCATGGTTTGGCTCCAGGTTGCGGTTTACTCGGGCGCGAGAACCCCTTCCTCTTTCAACCGCTTGATGGTGGCTTTGGCCGTGGCGCGCGCGTCGCCGCCGGTGTCGTTGGACATGAAAGTCTGCTTCTCGAACTCGCGGCCGAAGAACTCGGACTTGACCTGCGCCGGGAAGTTCATGAAAACCTCGGTGCGCCGTTTCCGCTGACGGTCGAGATCGACGGTGGAGACCAGCACGGATTCCCCCGCGCCGTCGATGCGGGCGTCGACGTGGCCGAGATAGTTGACCACCGTGGAGCCGCCGCGCGTGGCCTGGGCCGCGCTGTACCGGCCGCTCAGCGCGCCGGCGTTGGCGGAGGCCAGGTACACGAGGTTTTCGTAGGCGCGCGACCGGCGCACTTGGTCCCGCGTCTCGGCCATGGGTCCGTTGGTCTCGGTGGTGGGATGCAGAAGGACCTCGGCGCCCCGAAACGTGAGGGCACGCGACAGCTCGAAGAAGTTCACGTCGTGCTCCACGATCGTGGCGAGCCGTCCATACGGCGTATCGAGCACCGGGAAGAGGGAGTCTTCGCCGTACCGCCGCACGTACTCTGTGTACACGTCCGCCGGACAGACGCTGGGAATCAACCCTTCCACGTTGTGCTCGTGGCACTTGCGGTAGCGCAACTCGACGGTGCCCGAGGGGCCGACGATGAAGCCCGAGGTGAACCAGACCTCGGGCCAGTCGGGGTCCCGTTCGAAGGCGGCCCCCGCCACGTAGACCTCGTGCTCCCGCGCGAACGCCCCGATCACGTCGGTCTCGGGTCCCGGGATCTCGATGCAGACGGTCTTCCAGTCCTCGGGCGTGCGCTTGTGGTTGAATCCCTGAAGCCAAGCCTCCGGGAACACCACGACGCGCGCTTCGTCCCGGACCACCGCCGCTTCGGCGATATCGAGCCCGCGCCGGAGGTTGCGGGCGATGACGTTGTCCTTGCGCGCCGGGTCGTCGATGACCTCGATGGACGACTGGATACAGGCGATCTGGAACTTCTTCGGCATGGTCAGGCCAGGGCGCGGTTCTGTTGTTCCGATGGGGCGGCCGGTTCGTATCCCTCGGGCGGCGCATAGACCCCGTCCCGGAGATAGCGCGCGATCACCGCCTCCGTGCTTTGCCGCGCCTCGGACTTGTGGGCGATGGGCGCTTCGAGCCAGCGGTTGATGCCGGTGGCCTGGTGCCGGGTGTACTCGCGCGCATAGATCTCCGTGCGCGACTGCACCAGGATGTTGTCGCGTATTTCCGCGCGCCGTTCCCTGAGCGCCCGCAGGTCGATGGGGCCGATGGCCAGCGCCTCGCCGGGGTTCGGCGCCGCGCCGGCCACCTTGCCGTTGAAGTCCACGATTTCCGAGCCGCCGTGGGAACGGTGCAGGGGCGAGATCTCGCCGTCGCGCCGCTCCTGGAAGTTCAGGCCCGGCGAATCCGCGAACACGTTGCCCGACACCTGCGCGGCGTAGCCGCCGTGATTGGAGGAGATGACGTACATGCAGTTCTCGTACGCGCGGGTGCGCCGGCTCATCTCCCACGGTTCGCGGTGCGGTCCATACGGCTCGCCCGTGCAGTGCAGCAGGATCTCGGCGCCGTGTTGCGCGAAGGCGCGCGGCATCTCCGGGAAGTTGATGTCGTAGCAGTTGATGAGCGCGAGCCGCCCGATCTCGGTGTCCACCACCGGAAAGAGCGCGTCTTCCCCGCCTTCGTTCTTCACGTAAAGGTCGTAGCAGCCGGTGGGCGTCGAATAGGTGGTGTGGCCCTGGACGTCCGCCCCGTTGATCTTGCGGTAGCGCAGCACGAGGTCGCCCGACGGGCCGAACAGGTAGGCGGAATTGAACCAGCGGTTTGGATAGGCCGGATCGTACTCCATGGTGCCGCCGGCGACGTAGGCCCGGTTGATGCGCGCGAAGTTGGCGAGTGGCTCCAGCTCCGGCCCGGGAATGCGAAGGGCGATGCGTGTCCATTCCTCCACCGAGCGGACATGCTCGACGCCGGTGAGGGAAAACTCGGGCAGCACGTAGAGCTTCGCCTGGCCCCAGCGGCAGCTCACGTACTCCATCAGCGAGAGATAGCGGTTGACGTTCTCGCGGATGATGGCGTCACGCCATTCCGGTTCGCGGACGTGGCGGATGATGGTTTGAACGGCGACGGCCGTGTATTTCTCGATCACTTCGACCTCCCTTCCGCCGCTGGATTCCCGCTTTCCAGGCTGTGTCAAAACCCACCCAGACCGGAATTGGCACGGTTACCCCCGAACGTCATTCCCGCGGAAGCGGGTATCCAGGGGTGGTGAGGGGTCAAACGGGCGTATTCCCCGCCGCCCCCCTGGATTCCCGCTTCCGCGGGAATGACGGTTCGGGGGTTGGTGCCATTTCCTTTCCGAGCGGACTATTGACACAACCTCTTTCGTGGGAGGACGGTAAACTCCTATACGGCCGCCGCCCTCTCTTCCACGCCGAGACGGCGCGCCACGGGAAAGACCTCGTCACGGAGAAGACTCATGGTCTGGTGGACGCTGTCGTCGGGCACGTTCCCGATCTTGACGCTGAGATTGGTCACGCCGTGACCGAACTCTTGGTAAAGCCTGGTAATCTGTTCGATGGCCATGTCGGGTGTTCCGCACATCACCAAGCCGCGCTCCATTCGCTCCTCGAGGGAGAGCTGGTTGTGTGTCCGGAGCTTGGTCGTCTGGCGCTCGGCATCGTGGTCGTCCTTGAAGTAGCGGGTTTTCTGCACCACCAGCCGCTGCGCCGTGCGGATGCCCCCGCCCAGCACGTTGAAGAAGTAGTCGTAGCCTCGGCGCAGGGTCCGGATCGCCTCGTCCCTGGTGGGAGCGACGCAGCAATTCATGGCCAGGATGATGTTGTGGGGCCGCGGCTCCCAGCCCAGCTTGCGCGCGTGTTCCTTGTAGACGTCGATGGAATGATGGGCGGTTTCGTAGTCCTGTACGCGAAGGACGCCCATGGTGGCTCCGTGCTCGGCGGCCAAGCGCGCGGAGCCGTCGCTGCTCGCCGACATGACGATCTCGGGGTGCGGCTTCTGGGCCGGCTTGGGCCAGATCGAAACCGCGCGGAACTGGTAGTGCTCGCCCTCCCAGCCGAACGGCTCGGGTTCGGTCCAGGCCTTCTTGATCAGCTCGATGGCCTCGTTCATGCGCCCGTAGGACTCGCTTGGCGCCACGTTGTAGGCCACGTACTCATGGGGAATGCCGCGCATGAACCCGGCCACCAGCCGGCCGCCGGATATCATGTCCAGCATCGCGTATTCCTCGGCCACCCGGATCGGGTTGACGATGGGCACGATGTTCCCGGACTGGAGGATCATCGACTTGCTGGTGCGCTCCGCGACACAGGCGCCGATGAGGTTGGGGTTCGGCATGAGCCCGTACGGGCTCATGTGGTGCTCGTTGTTGCCGATCCAGTCGAAGCCGCATTCTTCCGCGAACACCTTGGTGTCGATCCCCGCCCGGAAGATCCGCACGCCCTCGTCCGGACTGAACTGCTTGTTCGCCACCGGCCAGTCCTGCCCGACCTTTTTGACTCCGGTGTAGGGCATGTGGTGCGTGTACGAGAATTTCATCAACGATTCCTTGGAGCTACGTCCTGTTCCAGTGGGACCGGAGACAACTTCTGGACGGTTTACTTAGTTTGTATCGTCCACCAATGACATGCGGTTTGTCAACTCACGAGTTGGACGCGCACGAAGCTCCTTCGATCAACTTCGGTCGAACACCCCTCTCCGCCCCTGGATTCCCGCTTCCGCGGGAATGACGATTCGAGGGGGCGGTGCCATTTCGTGTCCGAGCAGAGTTTTGACACAACCTGTTTCGCGGGAATGACGGAGTAGCTAGTGGCCCCTACTCAATCCGCTCCAACCCACCCGTGTAAGGCCGCAGCGCCTCGGGCACGACGACGCTGCCGTCTTCCTGCTGGCAGTTCTCCAGGATGGCCACCAGGGTGCGGCCGACGGCGAGACCGGAGCCGTTGAGGGTGTGCACGAGTTGGGGGCGCTGCTTGGGGGCCGGGCGGTAGCGGATGGCGGCGCGGCGTGCCTGGAAGTCAGTGCAGTTGGAGCAGGAGCTGATCTCGCGGTAGGTGCCTTGGCCGGGCAGCCACACCTCGATGTCGTAGGTCTTGGCGGCGGAGAAGCCCAGGTCCGCGGTGCATAGCTCGACCACGCGGTAGTGGAGTCCCAGGCGCTGGAGCACGACCTCGGCGTCGCGGGTGAGCTTCTCCAGCTCGTCGAAGGAACTTTCCGGCTCGACGATCTTCACCAGCTCCACCTTGTTGAACTGGTGTTGCCGGATGAGGCCGCGCATGTCCTTGCCGTAGGAGCCCGCCTCCCGACGGAAACACGGGGTGTAGGCGCAGTAGTACCGCGGCAGGTCGGACACGTCGAGAACCTCTTCCCGGTGGATGTTGGTGAGCGGCACCTCGGCGGTGGGGATCAGGAAGTAGTCCGGGTCCACGGTGTGGAACATGTCCTCTTCGAACTTGGGGAGCTGGCCGGTGCTGGTCATGGTGTCGCGGTTCACCAGGAACGGCGGCAGGATCTCCTCGTAGCCGTGCTCACGGGTCTGGAGGTCGAGCATGAAGGCGATCAGCGCCCGTTCCAGCAACGCGCCCTGCCCGCGGTAGAGGGTGAAGCGCGCGCCCGCGAGCTTGGCGCCGCGGGCGAAGTCGAGGATGCCTAGGGCCTCGCCGATTTCCCAGTGGTTCTTGGGGGTAAAGCCGAACGCCGGAGCCTCGCCCCACTGCCGCAGCACCGGGTTGTCGGCCTCGGACTCGCCCACGGGCACGCCGGGATCCGGCAGGTTCGGGATGTCGAGCATGGACTCGCTGAAGCGCTGCTCGGTTTCGCTCAACCGCCCGTCCAGCGCGTCGAGTTCCTTGCTGACCGTGCCGATCTCTTCCATCAGGGACGCGGCGTCGCCGCCGGACTTCTTGAGCCGGCCGATCTCGCCGGAGAGCTTGTTCTTCTGCTCCTTGAACCGCTCCCAGCGTGCGAGGGTCTCCCGGCGCTCCCGGTCCGCGGCCAGTACCGCCTCCCAGTCGATGTCCCCACCTCTGGCCGCCATGCGCTCCCGCACCCCGTCCGGGTCCTCGCGCAAGATCCTGACGTCAATCATCCTTCATCCCTTTTCGTGGCGCTTTTCCCCGGCTCACCTTGGAAATCCTCCCCCGGTTGCCACCCTCCGAGTCATTCCTTTCCCACCTCCGAGTCATTTCCCACCTCCGAGTCATTTCCCGCGCAAGCGGGAATCCAGGGGTGGGGAGGCTGGGCGCCGCCCCGCTTAGGGCTCGGAAAAATCGAACGCATGACGAACGTGGCGCACGGCCGGCGGATGCGACCGCAGCGAAATACCGACCACGTCGAACTGCACGTCCCGGTCATGCAAGTGGTGTCTGTTGAGATAGTGCAGCGCGACGCGCTTCAACCGTTGTTGCTTGGCGCCGTTGACCGATTCCAGCGGCGCGCCCGACGTGTCCACCCTGCGGGTCTTCACCTCCACGAACACCACGGCTCGCTTGTCGATGGCGATCAGATCGATCTCGCCCAGAGGGCAACGGTAGTTACGCTCGACGATGGCGTAGCCCTGGCGTTTGAGGTAACGCTCGGCGAGTTCCTCCCCGGCCTTGCCCAAGGACTTGCGCGCATCAGCCATCCCTTTTTCTGGCACCTGAAAGCGGCAGCGGCAAGCCCACTGCCCCAGGATTCAGCCCCTCCCACCCCTGGATTCCCGCTTTCCAGGCTGTGTCAAAACCCCGCACGAAGAGGGACTGGCACCAACCCCCCGAATCGTCATTCCCGCGGAAGCGGGAATCCAGGGGTTGGGAGGGGCCAAACGGCCGTATTCCCCGCCGCACCACCCCTGTATTCCCGCTTCCGGGGGAATGACGGTTCGGGGTGTCCGTGCCATTCCGTGGTCGTCTGGGGTTTTGACACGGCTTGGGAAGCGGGAATACAGGCGGGGTGAGGCGGGGAACGGCGTGTTTTCCTTCACCCGCC
>JAJDXX010000016.1 GCA_022823055.1 Candidatus Binatia bacterium
CAGAGCTGGCCGGTCCGAACTTCCTGGCCCAATGGGCGCACGTTCCGGTCAGCGAACTGCTGGATTATGTCCGCGCCACGATGCCGGTGCAGAAGCCGGCCGGGCTCAGCAACGAGGAATACGCCGCAGTCGTGGCATACATGCTCCGGGAAAACGGAGTCCCGCCCGGCGCAACACGGCTGACCTTCTCGTCCGAAGGGCAGGCGGTCGCGGGCGGTCCGGCCCGAGCGGCCAGGCGACCGCCAGGCACAGCCAGACAGCGACGAGCGGGCGCGCGGGACACGGTCGCCGCCACCGAACTGGCCGTACAGGGTAGGAATTCGCGAGCCGACGCCATCCCTCCGGTTCCAGGTCGCCCCGGCACCGGGCCGTCACCGCACGCGGTTGACAGGCCGCCGCTGGAGGTCGGCGAGGTTCTCGAAAGCCCGACGGGCGTCACGCGGAGGTATCGTTCGCTCGGCAGGTTCAATCCGCCCACGGACGCCGAGCTCGCCGACCCTCCCAGCGGCGACTGGCTCCACTGGCGCGGGAACCCAGGCTCGTGGGGCTACAGCCCGCTCTCCCAAGTCAACACCGCCAACGTCCACCGGCTGCAGCTGGCCTGGAGCTGGGGGATGGAGGACGGGCGGAGCCAGCAGGCGCCCTTGGTGCGCGACGGCGTCCTGTTCCTCAGCAACCCGGGAAACGTCGTGCAAGCGCTTGACGCCAAGGACGGCACCCCGCTCTGGGAGTACCGCCGGCGCCTGCCCGAGGGCGGAGGCCAGAGCCAGCTTAGGACGCTGGCCATCTGGGAGGACCTGATCTTCGTCGCCACGGCGGACGCGCACATGGTCGCCCTTGACGCGCCCACCGGCACGGTCCGCTGGGAGACCCGGATCGCCGACCACGAGAAGGGCTACACCAACTCCACCGGCCCGATCGTCGCAGACGGCAGGGTGATCAACGGAATCAACGGCTGCGGCCGTTTCTACGAAGACAGCTGCTTCATCACCGCCCACGACGCGCGCACGGGCCGCGAGCTGTGGCGCACCTTCACGATCGCCCGGCCGGGCCAGCCGGGCGGCGACACCTGGGGCGACCTGCCGTTCGAGCTCCGCGGCGGCGGGGATGTCTGGATGACGGGCAGCTGGGATCCGAAACTGGGACTGGCCTACTTCGGCACCGCACAGGCCAAGCCATGGGTTGCAGCCAGCCGGGGCCTGAGCACAGACGAAGCGACGTTGTACACGAATTCGACCCTTGCGCTCGACCTGCAGGACGGACGGATCGCGTGGCACTTCGCACACGTGCCCGGCGAGTCGCTGGACATGGACGAGGCCTTCGAGCGGGTGCTGGTCGACATCGAGGGCCGGCCGATCGTGCTCTCGATAGGCAAGCACGGAATCCTGTGGAAGCTCGACCGCCGCGACGGCACCTTTCTGGGACACACCGAGACGGTGTTCCAAAACATCCTGGACGTGGACGCCAAGACCGGCACGGTGCGCTACCGCGCGGACATCGCAAACGCCAAGGTGGGAGAGTGGGTCTCGGTCTGCCCGTCGACCGCCGGCGGACACAACTGGCCGGCAGCCGGCTACCATCCCCAGACGCGCCTGCTGGTCACCCCGCTGAGTCAGAGCTGCATGGAAATCGCCGGGCGCAAGACCGCGCTCGAGGTGGGCTCCGGCGGTAACCAAGGTGATCGGGCCTGGATGGAGATGCCGGGCACGTCCGGGCGCTTCGGCAAGCTGGCGGCATACGACGTCGTGACCTTGGAGGAGGTGTGGAGCGTGGAGCAACGCGCCCCCTTCCTCACCGGCGCACTCACGACAGCGGGCGGACTCGTCTTCGCCGGCGACTTCGACCGCTGGGTGCGCGCCTATGACGTCGAGACGGGAAAGGTGCTCTGGAAGAGCCGCCTCGGCACCTCGGTCATGGGCTACCCGATCTCCTACGAGGTGGACGGCGTTCAGTACCTGGCGGTGGCAACGGCCAGGGGCGGCGGGAGCCCGTGGCGAATCCCCACCTTCCTCACGCCCGAGCTCGTGAGCCCCGAGGGCCACAACGCTCTGTACGTCTTCAGCCTGAGCGAGCCCTGACGGGCGGTCCGGGGCTGCTTGGACGATAGGCCACGGTGGACTTCGCTGGACTCCAAAGCCCAACTTCAATGACGGCCATCGCCGGTGGACGCTTTGCCCTTGCAGAGTGTTCGCTTGGCCTGAGATCAGCCGCCCTGCCCAGTGGGTGGCGTGCGACTACCCAGAATCAACCACTCCACCTCTGGCGTCTATCAATTTCTGGAGTGCTCAAGGTGCATCTTGGGCCGCTCCGTAGATTGTGAGGATCAACTCTGACCCATCTACGGTTTGGTAAAACGGTCTTCGCCCAGAAATCTCCTCGCTCCGATCCAGGATCAACGGGACACCTTCACCCCTTCGATCCATCAGCGCGGATCGGCTCGAACTTACACCCGAGATCGATTCAGGCACCGTGCACCTCGCAAGCAAGCTCGCAATCGCTTCGTTCCGTGTCGACTGTCGGTAGGCGAGTGTTTCCGGGCTCATCGTACTCGCCAGTTCCCCGGGAGAGTACAGCTCCAAACGATCCGCGAACATGCGAAGCCTGATTTTTGATCCATGCATCGAATAATCTCGGTGTGCCACCGCATTAACGAGTGCCTCGAATACGGCCGTCATGTCGTATTGGGGG
>JAJDXX010000008.1 GCA_022823055.1 Candidatus Binatia bacterium
GGCGGGGAAATACGCCGTTTCGCCCCGCCCCACCCATGGATTCCCGCTTCCGCGGGAATGACGATTCGGGGCCTTGGCGCCGTTTCTTGTCCAGGCGGGGCCGCTTGCAAACGGAAGCGACTTCGTCATAGAGTGCAAGCGCTCATCCGCTTGCGATGAAGAAAAACAGAAGGAGTGATCCAATGAAGCAACTCGGAACCAAATGGATAGCCCCGGCGGCGCTGCTGGCCTTCGGGATCGCGACCCTGGCGGCATCCGCGGCGAGCGCGGCGGACCTGACGCCCATCAGCGTGGGCCGGACGACCTCGGCGAGCGGGTTTCACATCCCCTCGTACATCGCCATGGACAAGGGCATCTTCAAGAAGCACGGCATGGATGCCAAGTACCGCAGCATGAGCGGCAAGGCGCTGCTCAACGCCGGTATCGCCAAGCAGATCGACTTCGTGCCGATCCCCGGCGGCGGCTCCCAGGCCGCGCTCAAGGGCGCACCCATCACCTACCTGGTGGGCCAGTCGCTGATCTCCCAGTGGACCGTCACCGCTCACGCGAGCATCAAGACGGTGCAGGATCTCAAGGGCAAGACCATCGGTCTGGGGCGGCCGGGCAGCGCCGACTACGATGAGGCCGACATCGTGCTGTCGCGCCACTTCGGCATGGAGCCCGGACGCGACTACAAGGTCATCAGCTTCCGGGGCGAGGCCGAACGGATCGCCGCCATGATCAACGGCGACATCCATGCCGGCCTGCTCACGTTTCCCCACGCCGCCAAGGCCAAGCTCGCGGGCTTCAAGGTTGTCTTGAAGACCGGCAAGTACCTGCCCCGCATCGGCGGCAGCTTCTGGGTCCACAACGACTACCTCAAGGCCAACCGCAAGACGGCCAAGGCTTTCATCCACGCCATGGCCGAGGCCGCCGAGTACATGGCGTCCAACAAGGAAGGATCCGTGGACGTCATCCAGAAGTACTTCGCCATGAAGGACCGCAGGGAAGCCGAAGGGGTCTGGGAGGAAGTGTTCGATCAGTACGGTCCGGACATGCCCGAGGCCCTGGTCCGGAGCCTGTTCGAGTCCCGCGTCAAACGCATGATCGCGAAGAACCTCTGGGCCAAGGACAAGCCCCTCCCCGACGTCGAGAAGTTCGTCGCCAGGGACCTGCTGAACGAGACGCTCAGAGAGCGGGGCTACTACCTGCAGGCGAAGCCGCTGTAGTTCCGCCCTTCTGCGCAGTCCTTTCCGGGGCACGCGACAAGATGGTCGCGTGCCCCGGAGTCTTGCGAACGAACCGGCCAGGACGCCACGCTGGTAATCTGGTTGCGGTCGAACCGGCCGCGGCAGGGTGCCGGGAATTCGCCCAGCGTCTCCCTTCCAGGCAATTCGCATCGGGTACGGGACAACGACATCCTTGTCGAATCACCTTCGCGACGGACTACACCAGGCCGTCCGCGTGCCGGCGGTGAAGACAACAATCCGGACGGTTGGGCAATCAGGAACAAAAAGAAGGAGCAAGAAGAGGAATGGCTCAGGCGAACGGGTACATTGTCGGCATCGACACCGGCGGCACCTTCACGGACGTGGTGGTGATGTCCCCGGGCGGAGAGGTGTGGACGGCGAAGGCGTCGACGACGCCGGACGAGTTCTCGCGCGGAGTCATGGATGCCCTCACCGAGGCGGCGCGCGTGCTGGACGTGGACCGTGCCGACCTGCTGAAGCAGGCGGTGCTCTTCAAGCACGGCAGCACCGTGGCCACCAACGCGCTGATCACCCGCACCGGGGTCAAGGTGGGCTTCATCACTACCCGCGGCTTCGAGGACACCACCGAGATCATGCGCGCCATCGGTCGCGTGGACGGCCTGTCCGAGGAGGAGATCCGCCACGCCACCTGGGTCACCAAGCCTGAGCCGCTGGTGCCCCGCGAGCGCGTGCTGGGCGTGCGCGAGCGCATCGACTACCGGGGCGAGGTGGTGGTGCCGCTGTCCCGCGAGGACGTGATGGACGCTATCCGCAAGCTGGTGGACGAAGAGGGCTGCGAGGCCATCGCCGTGAGCCTGCTGCACGCCTGGGCCAACGCCAAGCACGAAGACGACGTGCGCGCCCTGGCCCGGGAGGCCGATCCGTCCAACAAGGTGTTCTGGTCCTTCGGCAGCGAGCTGGCCCAGGTGGCGGGCGAGTACGCGCGCGCCAACACGGCCATCATCAACAGCTTCCTCGGCCCCACCGTCGACCGCTACCTCGGCGGCCTTCAGACCAAGCTCGAGGAGGGCGGCCTGGAGGGGCCGTTCCTGATCATGCAAGGCAACGGTGGCGTCGCGCACCGCGCCCACGCCACGCCGGTGTCCAACCTCCAGTCCGGGCCGGCGGGCGGCGCCATCGCGTCGGCCTACGTGGCCGGCCTGTTGGGCCACCCCAACGTCATCACCGCGGACATGGGCGGCACCAGCTTCGACGTGGGCCTCATCACCGAGGGCTACTGGCGTTACGCCGCCGAGCCCATCGTCGAGCGTTTCCGCATGCTGCAGCCCATCATCGACATCCAGTCCATCGGCGCCGGCGGCGGCACCATCGCCCGGGTGGACGGGGAGACCGGCCGCCTGCTGGTGGGTCCCCAGAGCGCGGGCGCGAGCCCGGGCCCGGTCTGCTACGACGCCGGCGGCGAGGAGGTCACGGTCACCGACGCCGATCTCGTGCTCGGCATCATCGATCCCGACTACTTCCTCGGCGGACGCAAGTCGCTCAACAAGGAAAAGGCCGAGAAGGCGGTGGAAGAGAAGATCGCCAAGCCGCTGGGCCTGAGCACCGTCGAAGCCGCGGCCGGAGTCTACGACATCGTCAACAGCAAGATGTCCGACCTGATCCGCCAGCAGGTGGTGCGCACCGGGCATCTGCCCGAGGAGTTCGTCATCTATGCCTTCGGCGGCGCCGGGCCGGTGCATTCGGCGGGCTTCTCCGCCGAGCTCGGCATCAACAAGATCTACATCTTCCCCACCTCGCCGGTGTTCTCGGCCTTCGGCGTGGCCGCGGCGGATGTCATCCACACGCGGGTGATGACCTGCCAGTACATCTTCCCGGCCCAGCCCGACGGGCCCAACGAGCGGCTCGACACCATCGAGAACGAGCTGAACGAGATCATGACCGGGGAAGGCTTCAAGGCCGACCAAGTGGAGTTCCGCCGGTTCTTCACCATGCGCTACCGCCGGCAGACCGCCGGGGTGGAGATCCCGCTGCCGTGGGATCGCATGACCGACGAGCGGCTGCGCGAGCTGCAGGAGATGTTCGAGACAAAATACGAGGAGCTCTACGGTGTGGGTGCGGGCTACACCAAGGCCGGCATGGAGATCAGCGCCATCCGGGTGGACGCCGTGGGCCTCGTGACCAAGCCTGAGCTCAAGCCCCAGCCCGTGGAGAAGGGCGACGGCTCCCAGGCGGTCAAGGGCAAGCGCAACGTCTACTTCACGAGGCCGGAGCGCGGGTTCATCGAGACCCCGGTGTATGACAACACGCTGCTCAAGGCGGGCAACGAGGTGGCCGGTCCGGCCGTTCTAGAACTGCCCTTCACCACCATCCCGGTGCCACCGGGAGCGAAGGTGACTGTGGACCCGTACCTGAACCTGGTGATGGAAATTTAGGAGTCTCCGCCGTACAAATGGCTAGCACTCGCCACACCCCCACCCCTGGATTCCCGCTTCCGCGGGAATGACGAATTAGGGCGACCGGCAGGAAGTCAACCAGGAGAGACTGATGGAACCGACAGCGGTTGATCCCATTAAATACGAAATGTACTTCCACCGGCTCTGGGCCATCGGCGAAGAGGGCCGCATGACGCTCCAACGCGTCACCGCCTCTCCCATCGTCGCCCAGGGCGGCGAGTGCATGAGCTCGTTCTACGACACCGAGGGCGTCATGGTGCTGGCGTGCTCCGGCCACCTGCGGTTCGCCGCGGCCACCTCCCAGGCCATCAAGAACATGATCGAGTATTTCAAGGAGTCGCCCGGCTTCTACGACGGCGACCAGTTCTTCTTCAACGACCCCTACGTGGCCGGCTCCCACACCTACGACATGATGGTCATCAAGCCCATCTTCTACGAGGGCGAGCTGATCGCCTGGACCGCCACCAGCACCCACACCGCCGACACCGGCGGAGTGCTGCGGGGCGGCGCCCTGGAGATCTTCCACGAGGGCATCTGCATCAGCGGCCTCAAGATCGTGGAGAAGGGCGAGTTCCGCGAGGACGTGTTCCGCACCCTCGTCGGCATGTGCCGCGACCCGCAGTACGTGGGGCTGGACATGAAGGCCATGATCGCCGGCAACAACGTCTGCGCCGACCGCTACCTCGGGCTGGTGGAGAAGTTCGGCCCCGAGTTCGTCGAGGCCGCCGGCCGGCGCATGATCGAGGACTCGGAGGGCAAGGCCCGCGCCAAGCTGCGCTCGCTGCCCGACGGCACCTGGGTGTCCCGCGAGTACGTCACCACCTTGGACCGCAAGTCCCGCAAGGCCGTGGCCCAGCAGCTCTACTGCACCATGACCAAGAAAGGCGACGAGCTGGAGTTTGACCTGGAAGGCACCAGCCCGCAGACCGATACGGACCACAACTCCACTTTTCCCAGCACCGCGGCGCACATCACGCTGGCGCTCACCAACGCGCTCTTCTGGGACGTGCCCTGGAGCGACGGCAAGATGAAGCCGGTGACCCTCAAGATACCCGAGGGCACCATCCTGAACTGCACCTTTCCGGCCGCCTGCGGCGCCGCGCCGCGGGTGGGCAACGTGCTGGTCTCCACCATCTGTGAGTGCGTCTCCAAGATGCTCTACGCCGCCGGACGGGTGGACGACGTCAACGCCTCCACCACCGGCAACCTGGCCTACGCCGGCGGCCCCGGCTACTTCTACGGCGGCCACACCCGTGACGGCATCCGCGTGGCGCAAGGGCTCTACGACATCCACGGCGCCGGCATGGGCAGCGCACCGCTTCGGGACGGCGTCAACACCGGCGGCCACATGAACATTCCCTCCGCCGGCATCAGCGACATCGAGCGCATCGAGATGCAGTACCCGTTCCTCTACTTCACCCGCGGCCATAACCCCGACGGCAGCGGCTTCGGCCAGTACCGCGGCGGCCTCGGCAGCTACCGCATCTACTGGATTTACGGCTCCCAGGACTGCAGCGTGGACTACAAGCCCTACGGCGGCGTGGCCCAGGGCGGCTACGGCCTGTGCGGTGGCTATCCCACCGGCAAGAGCGTGCTGCGCTACATGGTCGACGCGGGCATGGAGCTGCTGGACCGGGTCAAGCTGGGCGAATACCCCGACGGCACCGGCATGCGCGACGGCACCTGGGGCCGGGTGGTCCATCCCGACGGCGTTCCAGAGCGAGTGGCGTTGCCGGAAGGCAGCCTGCTGATCGACTACGTGGCCGGGGGCGGCGGTTTCGGAGATCCGTTGGAGCGTGATCCGGCGCTGGTGCTGCGGGACTTCGGCCGCGGCTGGCTCACCCCCAAGATCGGCGAGGAGGTGTACGGCGTGGTGCTGGCCCAGGACGGCAGCTCCGTGGACGAGGCCGCCACTCAGAGCCTGCGGGAGCGCGTCCGCGCCGAGCGCAAGCAACTCGGGGAGCCGCCCTCGGGGAAGACCTCGGCGCTGGACCCGGCGCAGGCGGGGGAGTACGAATCGGTGCTGCGCTTCCACGCGAGCCTGGAGATCGCCCGCCGAAACGGTCAACATGCCATCCGCTGCGTCCAATGCGGCCACCTCTACTGCGGCGCCGAGGAGAACTACAAGAACTACGCGCTGCGCCGCATCCTGGACCTGAACGACTACATGGAGGACGCGTTGCCGTCCGGCGAGCCCTACATCGGCGAGTACCATGAGTACAGTTGTCCGGGCTGCCAGGTGCAGTTGCAGGTGGACCTGTTCTGCCCCCCAATGGGCGGTGATCCGATCCTGTGGGACACGCGCATCGACGTGTGACGGAGGGCGGCCGTCCGGCCGCCGGTTAAACGAAACAAGGAGACTCCAGTGAGCAACGACAACAAGATCGTAACCGGATTGGGCAAGGCCGAGCTGCATCGCGTCCTGGTGCGCAACATCGACCTGACCCAGGACATCCTCGGCAAGCTCAGCTTCGGCCAGATGACCTTCCTGATGCTGGTGGGGCGCCTTCCCAGCGAGGACGAGGGGCGCATGACCGACGCGATGCTGAACGTGCTCGTGGAGCACGGCATGGTGGGGAACGTGGTGGCCGCGCGCCTGACCGTGTCCACCGCGCCGGAGGCCATCCAGGGAGCCGTGGCCGCGGCCCTGCTGGGCGCCGGCAGCGTACACCTGGGCTCGTCCGAGTACTGCGCCCAGATGCTGCAGGACGCGCTGCCGCTGGACAGCGGCGACACCGACCTGGCCGCGCTGGCCCAGTCCGTGGTGGAAGACTTCTCCACCCGCAAGCAGCGGATCGCGGGCATCGGCCACGCCACCCATTCCGAGGGCGACCCCCGCGCCGACAAGCTGTACGAGATCGCCGCCGAGACCGGCGTGCGCGGGCGCTACTGCGAGTTCCTGGAAGAGATCAAGAAGGCCGCGGAAGCGCGCCACAAGCGCGGCCTGCCCATCAACGTCACCGGCGCCATCGCCGCCATCTCCTCGGACATGGGCCTCCAGTGGCAGATGGCCAAGGCCTTCGCGCTGATCGGCCGCACCTTGGGCGCCATGGCCCACATCGGCGAGGAGCTGCGCAACCCTATGCACCGGCGCATCAGCAACCTGATCCGGTCCAACCTGTCCTACGAACCGTAGCTGGACCCTACCGCGTTCCCGCGGTCCTTCCCGCTTTCCGGACCGTGTCAAGACTCGCGGGCGGAGACGTTACGGAAACGTCATTCCCGCGGAACAGGCTGTGTCAAAACTCCGCTCGGAAAAGAACTGGTGCCAACGCTCCGAGTCGTCATTCCCGCGGAAGCGGGAATCCAGGGGTGGAGCGGGGCAAAAACGGCGTATTTCCCCGCCTTACCCCGCCTGGATTCCCGCTTCCGCGGGACTGACGACTCGAGGGGTCTCTGCCTGATGAGTTTTGACACAGCTTGGGAAGCGGGAATCCAGGGGTGGGGGAGGCGGATCCGGAGCGTTTCAGCCGACTTTACTCCAGCGCCCCGTCCTCGCGCAGTTGCCTGATGTGCGCGTCGTCGTAACCCAGCACGTCGCGCAGGGTGCGGTCGGTATCGCGCCCGAGGTCGGGGAAGGCCCAGTCCTGAGAGGCGGCGGTACGGGCGAAGCGGATGGGGAGGCAGGGCAGGGTGAGGCGCCCGAAGCGCGGGTTGTCGTGGGTGCCGAGAAAGCCGCGGGCCTGGAGGTGCGGGTCGTTCTCCACTAGGTCGGCGCCGTTCTGGACCGCGCCGCAGGGGATCCCTTCCGCTTGCAGCAGCCGCATGACCTCGTGGCGGTCGCGCGTCCGGGTCCATTCCGCGATGAGCGCGTCGAGTTCATCGCGGTTGCGCAGCCGGTCTTCCACATTCAGGAACCGCGAATCGTCGGCCAGCTCCGGCCGTCCGATGGCCCTCGCCAGGCTGCGCCACTGCGCGTCGTCCTCGGTGGCGATGACGCACCAGCGGTCGTCGCCCTCGCACGCATAGATGCCGTAGGGAGCGTGGTAGAGGGAGCGGTTGCCCACGGCCACGGGCTCGGTGTCGGTGTTGGCCGCCTGGATCATGGCGGTGCCGATGAGGAACGCGGCCGCCTCCGCCTGGGCCATGTCCATGGCCATTCCCCGGCCGGTGCGCCGGCGGTAGAGCGTCACCGCGACGGAGAGGATCGCGGCCATGACTCCCGACACGTAGTCCGGCAGCACCGTGCCCGCGCCCACGGGGGGATCCACATCCGGTGACTCGTTCCACAGCCATGTGAAACCGGTGAACCCCGTGATGATGGTGCCCAGGGTGAGGGAGTCTTTCTTGGGGCCGGTAGCCCCGAGCCCGGGCATTCGCAGGGTCACGATGTCGGGCTTGTGCTCCACCAAGTGCTCGTAGTCGAGTCCCAGGCCGGGCATCACCCGCGCGGCGAAGTTGTCCAGCACGAGGTCGCAGTGCTGCGCCAACTCCCGGATCAGGCCGGGTCCCTCGGGATGCTTGAGGTTCACGGTGACGGAGCGCTTGTTCCGGTTGAACTCGAGAAAGCGCGGCGACGCATTGGGATCGTCCCCGGTGCCGAAGAAGCGGAAGGGATCGAGCCCGCCCTTGGCGGATTCCACCTTGAGCACCTCCGCGCCCAGATCCGCCAGCAGCATCATGCCGAAAGGACCCGCGAGCACGTGGTCGAAGCTCAGGACGCGCAGGCCCTCCAGCGGCAGGCCCTGGGCGGCGTCCGCGGCTCGGCCGGAAGTGGTTCCCACGGCCCGGCCATCGGTCGCCGCGACCGGGACCGAATCTTCGTTGTCGTCGCGCGTGCCCCGGTCCGCCGCGGCCGTATCGGCGTCCGGAGCCGGTGCGGCGGCATTGCGGGCGGCCGCCCCCACCGCCGCGTCACCATCAGCCGTCGCCGTTTCCAGGTCTGCATCAGCGGGTCCCGGCGCCGCGACCCGGGGCCGTGCGCCGCTGAACAGGCAGGGCAGGGCAGGCTGGATCAGCGATCGCCCGTCCGGATAGGGCACCTCCTGGACGAAGTGCCGTCCTTCCACGTGCGGGTCGCGCAGGAACCCTAGCGGCCGGTTCACCGGCAGGCAGGGGATGCGGTTGGATTGGAGAAGGCGCGTCAGTTCCTCCATCGAGTGCCGCCGCGTGAACTCGTTCACCGCCGGATTGATGATGTCGGCCCGCGCCCGCCTGTACAGGTTGTTGAGGTACTCCGGCGCGTCGAAGTCCTCGGGATGGCCGGGCCAGATGTCGAGGAATCGCTGCCAGTGCTGCCGGCTGACGTAGATGTAGACGTGGCCGTCGCGGCACGGGAAAATCCGGGCGGGCGCCACGTGCTGGTGCTGGCTGCCGGCGCGGTGGTGGACCTCTCCCTCGTTGGCGTAGAGCCGGATCATGTGCTCCTGGGTGGCCAGGGCCTCCTGCATGGATACGTCGATCCAGTCGCCGGCGCCGGTGCGTTCGCGGCGGTGGAGGGCCGCCACGATGCCCAGCGCGGCCACGAGGCTGCCGAAGTAGTAGGCCTGGGTCTCGGGCGGCGCGCACGGCGCGCCGTGCGGGTCGCCCGAGATGGACATCAGCCCGCACATCGCGAACACCACCAGGTCGTTGCAGGCGAAGCCGCTGTGGGGACCCCACTGGCCGAAGCCGGTGATGGAGGCCATGATCAGGCGAGGGTTGATCTCGCTCAGGCGGTCGTAGTCCAGCCCCATCCCGGCCAGCCATCCGGGGGCGCCGCTTTCGATGAGGATGTCGGTCTCGGCCGCCAGCGCCCGCAGCCGCTCCCGGCCTTCAGCCGTCTTGAGGTCCAGTTCCAGGGTGCGCTTGTTGGCGTTGAGATGGGCGAAAACCAGGCTGACGTCGCCTGCGAACGGCGGCAGACGCCGCGCCGGGTCGCCGCCGGGCGGCTCGATCTTGATCACCTCCACGCCCAGGTCGGCGAGGAAGCGGCCGCACATCTGGCCCTTGCGGTCCGTGAGGTCCAGCGCCCGGTATCCCTCCAGCAGCCGGGGGGCGCCGTTGGTGTTCTCAGGTTCGTTCTTCGGCATGCGAGTTCCTGCTGCCAGCGGCCTTTTCCAGGCCGACAGTGAGACGCGGATAGGGGCGGGTTTGAACCCCCCTTATGACTTCTTCGCGTCGGGCTTCTCGTAGCCCACGTTGCCGCCGCCCTTCTGCGATTGCAGGTAGCCCTCCACGTCGTTCAGCGGGTTGGTGTACACGCGCATGCGGTGGGAGATGATCTCATCCACCAGGAGGCCGCGGCTGTTGTCCAGGTCCATGGCCGTGTAGGCGGCGATCTTGGCGTGCTCCAGGGTCGCCGGGTGGCGCGTGGCGATGGTGGCGGCGAACTCCCGCACGAACGGGATCAGCTCCTTCTCCGGCACCGTCTTGGACACCAGCCCCAGGCGCTCGGCTTCGGCCCCGTCCAGGTTCTCGCCGGTGAGCTGGATGTAGAAGGCCTTCTTGAAAGGGATGCCGCTGCGGAAGAGGGTGGGCGTGGCGGTGGCGCCGTAGCTCCCGCGGATGATCTCCGGCATGCCGAACTGCGCCGTGTCCGCGGCGATGGCCAGGTCATGGCCGTTCACGAGCACCAGCCCGCCGCCCAAGGCCCAGCCGTTGACCGCGGCCACGGTGACCTGGGGCGCCTGGCGCAGCAGCGTCACGATCTCCCGCGCCGACCCGCCTTCGTAGAGCCGGCGCTTGCCCTGCCACGACGCGCGCAGGTCGTACAGGTCCAGTCCCGAGCTGTAGGCGTTGCCCGCCCCGGTGGTGACGATGCAGCGGATGTTGTCGTTCACCGACAGGGTCTTGAGGCTGTCCACCAACTCCGCCAGCAGCTTGCGGCTCAGCGCGTTTTTCCGCTCCGGCCGGTTGAGGGTGATCCAGGCGACGCCCGTTTCCTCGTCGATCTCTTCGATGATGGTTTCCCTTTCAGCCACGGTTTCCTCCGATCTGTTCAACAGGGGCTCGCCAGCGCGCCGCTGCCGGGCAGGACGGCCACGCCGTCACGCACTTCGGTCACCGGTCAACGCCCGCCGAACCGTTCCTTCCACACGTCCACGCACTCCGGATTCACCACCGTCTCGGGCACGTCACCCGCGAGCACCGTGAGAATGCTCTGGGCGGCCATGCGTTCGCCGGAGACCTGGGACTGCGGGTTGGTGCCGATGATGTGCGGTGTCATGATCAGCCGCTCGGGATCCACCTGCCGGATGGGGTCCGACAGGGGCAGCGGCTCTTCCTCGAACACGTCCACGGCAGCGCCGGCGATGACGCCCTCGTTGAGCGCCTGCACCAAGTCGTCCTGCTTGACCACGCCCCCGCGGCACGTGTTCACGAGGTAGGCGGTAGGCTTCATTTTCTTCAGCTCGGTCAGGGTGATGAGCTGGCGCGTCTCCTGGGTGAGGGGCGTGTGCAGGGTCACCAGGTCGGACTCCCGCAGCACCGTGTCCAGCGACACCAGATCCACACCAAGGTGTTGCACCGACTCCTGGGTGATGTAGGGGTCGCAGCCGATGAGCCGCATCTCCCAGGGGCCGAGGCGCTTGGCCACCTCCTTGCCCACCCGTCCCACGCCGACGATGCCGACGGTGCGGCCCACCATCAGGTTGCCGCGGTGCTCGTTGCGCTTCCAGCCGCCCTCGCGCAGGAGCGTCTGGTTGTGCACCAGCCGCTTGAACAGCATGGACATGAGCCCGACGGTGGCCTCGGCCACGCCGGTGAAGTTCTCCCGCGCCGGGCTGTTGCACACCAGGATGCCCAGTTCGGTGGCGGCGTCCACGTCGATGGTCTCGTAACCGATGGCGGCCTTGATTACCCCGCGGAGCTTCGGGCAGCGGGCCAACACCACGCCGCCGATGAAGTCCCGCTGAGCCGCCCAGACGGCGTCGCTGTCGCCGATCAGCTCTACCAGTTCGTCTTCCGTGTAGCGGTGCTTGGGATACTCGTCCTGGTCCTTCCCCAGCACCAGCTCGCAACCCGCCTCCTCCAGCACGTCCCGCCCCACCGACAGCTTGTGCGGCGCGGGGATGCAGACCTTGTTGCCTCGCATGATGACTCCGAACGTTGGCGGCCGGCGCCGAATGCCGGCCGCGTTACGAGCGCTATGGCGGCGCCGGGCGCATCGCGGACGACGCGACGCGCGGGGACCGAAGGCGTTGCGCCGGGCCGTCCTGCAGCCATGGAGCGCGCTTGCACGCGCCCGCCGGCATCGACTACGGTGTGTTCAACAAAGGCTCCTTCGAGCCGCCGCCCGGCCGGGACCCGTTTCGGCCGAACCTCCCGGCGTGTCTCACAGGTACGTTTATGGGACCTGACGCCGGGGTGTCAAGGCTGGCGCGGTCCCTGACATCGGCGCGGCCGGCGCCGCTGGGCACCTTCGCGGAAAGGCTTGGAATCCGGATGAAGATCACCGACATCAAGGCCCTGCGGCTGCGCGCGCCTCTGGGTGCGCAAGGCCAAGTGGAAAGCCGTACCGGCGTGCGCACCCACCGCTACGGGTTCCTGGTGGAAGTCCACACTGATGAGGGAGTCACCGGGGTGGGGTCGTGCTCGGGCAACGGACTGTTGCTGGAGTCCGTCGTGACCCACGTTCTCAAGCCGCTGCTCGTGGGCATGGACCCCCTCGACACCGAAGAGATCTGGGACACGGCCTATTTCCGCGCCGGCGTGCGCGCTTTCGGCTCCAGGGGGGTCGGCGTAGTGGCCCTCAGCGGCGTTGACATCGCCCTTTGGGACATCGCCGGCAAGGTGAAGGGCGTGCCGGTGTACGAACTGCTGGGCGGCAAGCGCCGGGACCCGGTGGAGGTCTACGCTACCGCGCTCTATCCCGAGGAAACCCGTGCCGCGGTAGAGAAGGCCGAAAAGCTGGCCGAACGGGGCTTCCACGGCATCAAGATCAAGGTGGGTTTCGACCTGGCCCAGGACATCGAGATCGTGAGTGCGGTGCGGTCGGCGCTGGGAACGGATTTCCCGCTCATGACCGACGCCAACATGGGCTACGGGCTCGACGTGGCGCTGGCCGCCGCCGACGCGTTCGAGAAGCTCGGCATCGGCTGGCTGGAGGAGCCCCTGTTCATGGAGGACGTGGCCGGCCACGCCGAGCTCAAGGCACGTTCCGGCGTCCCCGTGGCCCTGGGCGAAAACCTCCACACCCGCTTCGCCTTCGAATCGTTCATGGCCCGCGACGCCGTGGACGTGCTCCAGCCCGACGTGGCCCGTGCCGGCGGCATCAGCGAGGTGCGCACCATCGCCGCCGCCGCCGCGGAGCGCGCCCTGCCGGTCTCCCTCCACACCTACGGCGACGGCATCGCCCTGGCCGCGAGCCTCCACCTGGCCGCCGCCCTGGACAACAGCGCGGTCATGGAGTTCGACTACAACGAGAACCCCCTCCGCGGCGACCTCCTCCTGGAGCCCCTGGAGCCCAAGAACGGCTTCATGCGCCCGCCCGACGCCCCCGGCCTCGGTGTCACCCTCGACCCGGAGGCGCTCCAGCGCTACCATTTCGGCGGCGGCGGCGACCTTGCGCTGTGGCGGCGGACGTTGCGGGATGCGGGTTAGCCTCACAGGATGTCATTCCCGCGGAACAGGCCGTGTCGATTCCACTCGGAAGAGAACTGGCGCCAACGCCCCGAATCGTCATTCCCGCGCAAGCGGGAATCCAGGGGTGGAAGAGGGGCCGAACGGGCGTGGGCGTATTCTCCACCACCTCACCCCTGGATTCCCGCTTGCGCGGGAATGACGATTGAAATGTGGGGAAACTCATAGTGGGGCGGTAGAGCCGCTACAGGGAAATTTTCATGCCGGAGGCCGCCTACTGGATAATGCACCTTGGACTGCAACCCCACCCCGAAGGCGGCTACTTCAAGGAGGTCTATCGCTCCCCGGCCACCGTGCCGGGCGAGGTGCTGCCAGGCTATGACGGCCCCCGCAACCTCGGCACTTCCATCTACTTCCTCCTCCAGGACCGTCAGTTCTCCGCCCTCCACCGCATCAAGCAGGACGAGCTGTGGCACTTTTACGCGGGCTCGACCCTCACCCTGCACGTCATCGACGCCGCCGGCCGCTACGCCCCCATCCGCATGGGCTCCGACCCGGAGGCGGGCGAATGCCTGCAGGCGCTGGTGCCCGGCGGCTCCCTGTTCGGCGCCTCCATGGACGGCAACCGGGGCTACGCCCTGGTGGGTTGCACCTGCGTCCCCGGCTTCGACTTCGCCGATTTCGAGATGCCCTCACGGGAGGAGATGCTCGGGCGCTACCCGCAACACCGCGAGATCATTCGCCGGCTCACCCGTGCTTCGTAATTTCCGGTCAAAGCGTTAAGATTGAGAGAATCACACGACGGGAGACGAACTCATGACCACCCCACGCGAAGTGCGCATCGGCTGTGTCCAGACGCCGGCCCTGGCGACCTTCGACGAGGCCATAGAGGCGGCTCGGCGCCTGGCCGGCGACGCGGTGGCGGCGGGCGCCGAGCTGGTGTGCCTGCCCGAGTACTGCGGCGGCCTCGCCACCGAGAACGGCGTGGTCAAGCCCCCGGCCGCGCCCGAAGCGAGCCACCCGGTGTTGGAAGCGTTGCGCGCCTTCGCCCGCGATGCCGGCGTGTGGACGCTCGTCGGCTCCGTAGCCGTGGACGGACCCGACGGCCGGCTCATCAACCGCGGTTTCCTGGTGGACGACCAGGGAGACATCCGTGCCCGCTACGACAAGATCCACCTGTTCGACGTCGACCTGTCCGACACCGAGCGCTACCGCGAGTCCGCCGTGGTCAGTCCCGGCAAGCAGGCGGTGGTGGCCGACACCCCCTGGGGGCGCCTGGGCATGACCACCTGCTATGACCTGCGCTTCCCCCACCTCTACCGCGCTCTCGCCCAGGCCGGCGCCGAGATCCTGGCGGTGCCCGCGGCCTTCACGAAGGTAACGGGACAGGCCCACTGGCATGTGCTGAACCGTGCCCGCGCCATTGAGAACGGCGCCGTGGTGGTGGCCCCTTGCTCGGTCGGGCCCGTCTCGGGTGGCGGGGCCGTCTACGGCCACTCCCTCATCGTTTCACCCTGGGGAGAAGTCCTGGCCGAGGGCGGCGACGAGGCTGGCGCCATCGTCGCCACCGTCGACATGGAAAGCGTCGCCACCGTACGCAAGCGCGTCCCGAGCCTGCGGCACGACCGGCCGTTCTGCCAGCCCGCGGAGCCGGAACCGGGCCGGCGTTCGGTGGCCTGAGGCGCAAGTAGCGCGCAAACAGGACACTTTGCCCAAAGGACGCTTCCTTGTGAAAGAGTTGATCATCGTACGGCACGCCAAGTCGAGCTGGAAGGAATCCGGCCTCGACGACCGTGAGAGACCTCTCAACAAACGGGGCGAGCGGGACGCACCGGAGATGGGCGCACGCCTGGCGCGGCGCAAGGACAGGCCGGATCTGATCGTGTCGAGTCCGGCGGTGCGGGCTCTGACGACGGCACAGATCATCGCCAAGCAGCTCGGTTACGGACGCAAGGACATCGTGGTGGAGGAGCGGCTTTACGGCGCGGGCGTCGTCGAGTTGCTCGACGTGATTCGCAATGCGGACGAGTCAGTGACAACGCTGATGCTGTTCGGACACAATCCAGGCCTGACCGAGCTTTCCAATCACCTGGGGCCGCGGGAGATTCCCAACCTGCCCACCTGCGGCGTGCTGCATCTCAGGTTCGACACGGATGTCTGGGCCGTCGTGGGTTATGCCCGTGGCGACGAGGTGCTGTTCGATTTTCCCAAGAGTTAGCCCGCGTCACTCCACGCTTCTCAACTTCCCCGTTACGAATTTGTGGAGCGTGCTGGATATGAGGGTTTGGTAGGGCATCCCTTCCTTGCTCGCCTTCTTTTTGAGAGCTTCCAGATCGTGAGACGAGATCCGGATATTGATGCGTTTGTCCTTCTGAAGGAAATCGTGTGCGGCTTCTTCCAATTCGCGCTTGGTTTCCTTGAAATGGGTGATGCTCGCAAATTCACCGCGTTCAAAATCCCGGAGGATCTTGACTTCTTCCTCGTCCAATTCGAGAGGGGTCTTCATCCGAGGTACTCCTTCGTTGCCTTTCTGCTGGGGATGATCGTTTTGAGAAACCGTGTTCCTTCCCGTTCCACGTATGGGACCAAGTACACGTATCCCTCCATGTTCAGAACGATGATCTCCTGATTCGGATACCGGGAAGCATTGGGATGCCTGATGATGTCCAGGATGTCGCCATTCTCGATGTGGTAGACGACATCTTCGAAACTGACGCCCCGCGTTTTCTTGAGAAGCGCATTCTTTTCGTCATCCCAGTCGAACTCAGGCACCTTTGAAACCTCCCATGTTGTGTGCCGTTTGTCAACGGCCGTTGTGTTTCGTCCAGGGCTTGAGGCGACTTCTTCGGACTGCAAAGAGACGACGAGAATTCGCAGGAACTGTAAGCCTGCTTGGAGGGCGGCCACGGTGCAGTGCTACTGGAAGTCCCGGCTCTTCCTCCGCACCGGCTCGGCCCCTATCTTCGGCTGCCATATCGACTCGGCGACGAGATGGACGACGGTGGACTCGCTCTGCAGGGGGCCGCTGACGCCCATGAACGAGAGGGTCTTGGTGGCGATCCGGAACCTTTCGTAGACGTCGCGCCACAGGATGACGTTGACGAAGCCGGTCTCGTCTTCGAGGGTCATGAAGATCACTCCCTTGGCGGTCTTGGGGCGCTGGCGGCAGATGACGATGCCGGCGTAGTCCACGTGGCTGCCGTGGGGCATTCGCTGCACGGTGGCGGCGTCGGGAAGCCCCAGGGCGGCGAGTTGCCGGCGCAGATGGGTCAGCGGATGGCCACGGGGGCTGTGGCCGGTGGTCCGGTAATCCCACACGATGGACTCGATATCGCTCAGGGGCTCGAACGGCACCGGCGCCTCGGGGGTTTCGAGAGGCAGGGCGTCCCTCCCGGCTTCGTGGAATCCCTTCATCCTTGCTCCGGGTCCTGGTCGTCTGCGTGCCGCATCGCCCCCGGCCGCGTGGACCCCCCGGACCTGCCAGAGGGCGTGGCGCCGCCGGGGACTGCGTGAGGAGAGTGCGCCGGCTTCGGCAAGGCGGTCGAGGACGTCCTGGCGCAGCCCGGTGCGGGAGGCGAAATCGGTCACGGACCGGAACGGGCCGGCGCGCCGGGCGTTGTCGATGCGCTGCCAGTCCGCTTCCCTGAGCCCTTTCACGTAGCGCATGCCGGTCCGTACGGCAGGGGCAAGGAGCTCTCCAACCCCCTTTTCCAGGGTGCAGTCCCAGTCGCTGTGCCGGACGTCCACCGGCAGCACGCGGACCCCGTGCCGTTTGGCGTCGTCCACGATGGTGGCCGGCGCATAGAAGCCCATGGGCTGGGCGTTGAGCAGCGCGCAGGCAAAGGCCGCCGGATAGTGGCGCTTGAGCCATGACGACGCGTAGGCGACAAGGGCGAAGCTCGCCGCATGGCTTTCGGGGAAGCCGTAGTCGCCGAAGCCGCGGATCTGCTCGAACACCTGGGTCGCGAAGTCCCTGCCGATGCCCTTGGCCTCCATCCGGGAGATGAGCCGCTCCCTGTGCCGCTCGATCCTTCCCGACCTCCTCCAGGCGGCCATGTCGCGCCGGAGCTGGTCGGCCTCGCCAGGAGTATAGTCCGCCGCCACCACCGCCAGCCGCATGACCTGCTCCTGGAACAGCGGGACTCCCAGCGTTTTCCTGAGCACCGGCTCGAGGGAAGGGTGGGGGTACGTGACCGCCTCCTCGCCGTTTCGGCGGCGCAGGTAAGGGTGCACCATGCCTCCCGCGATGGGTCCCGGCCGGACGATGCTGACCTCGATGACGAGGTCGTAGTATTCGCGCGGCTTGAGCCGGGGCAGCATGGACATCTGCGCGCGGCTCTCGATCTGGAAGACTCCCACCGTATCGGCCTTGCAGATCATGGCGTAGGTCTCGGGGTCATCCCTGGGAATCGTGGCCAGGGAGAAGCTCTTGCCCCAGTGTTTCCGGATGAGGCGGAAAGACCGGTCGACCACGGTCAGCATGCCGAGTCCGAGCAGGTCCACCTTGAAGAGCTTGAGATTTTCCAGGTCCTCCTTGTCCCACTGGATGACCGTGCGGTCGGGCATGGTCGCATTCTCGATGGGGACGAGGTCACGGACCGGTTTGTGGCCCAGGAGAAACCCGCCGGGGTGAATGGACAGGTGGCGGGGAAAGTCCTGGATCTCCGCCACCAGCCCGAGGAAATCCTGATGCACCCGGCTCCGCGGATCGAAGCCGGCGTTTTCCAGGAGCTGCGGGTCCACGCTCTCGAAACGGCCCGCCAGCTTGCTGAGGCGGTCCAGGGCGGTTTCCGCAAGCCCAAGGACCTTGCCGACGTCCCGGATCGCGGAGCGCCCGCGGTAGCGGATGAAGTTGGCCACCATGGCCGCGTGGGTGCGGCCGTGCTTGCGATAGAGGTACTGGATGACCTCCTCGCGGCGGTTGTGCTCGATATCGAGGTCGATGTCGGGCGGCTCGGCCCGTTCCATGGAGATGAACCGCTCGAACAACAGGCCCATCTGCACCGGATCGACGGCGGTGATGCCGAGGCAGTAGCACACCGCGGAATTCGCCGCGGAGCCGCGTCCCTGGCAGAGGATACCGTTCTGCCGGCAGAACCGGACGAGATCCCACATGGTGAGGAAATAGCCCTCGTAGGCGAGTTCCCCGATGACTTGAAGCTCCCGCTCGAGCTGTGCGCGGAGCTTTTCCGGAACGCTGCCGCCGTTGCGCTCCCTGGCCCCCTCGAAGGTGATCTCCCGGAGCCATTCCCTGGAGGTCTTCCCGTCCGGAAGCTCCTCGGAGGGGTAGCGGTAGCGGAGTTCGTCCAGGGAGAATTCGCAACGGGCGGCCACCTCCAGGGTGCGGGCGACCGAGTCCGGGTCGTCCTCGAAAAGGGCCGCGAACGCGGCCGGGGACTTGAGGTCGTGCTCGGCGTTGGGCTTGATCAGACGTCCCGCGCCGGCGAGCGGGACTCCGTGGCGGATGCAGGTGAGGACGTCCTGCAGCCGGCGCCGCGAGGGATGGTGGTAGAGCACCTCGACGGCGGCCGCCATGGGGATGCGGTAGCGCCGCGCCCGCTCCCGCAGCCGCCGCTCCTGCGGCGCCTCGTCCGCCCGGCGGTGGCGGGTCGCCAGCGCGTAGAGCCGGTCGCCGAAGGCGTCCCGGAGGTCCCGGGCAACGAACGCGGGTTCCGGCTCCCGCACCAACAGGCTCTCCTCTCCGCCCCACAGGGCCACAAGCCCGCCGGCGTGCTCGCAGACCTCGCGCCATTGCACCACACTCTGTCCCTTGGGCGAGCGCAGGCGACCGGTGGAGATGAGCCGGCAGATGTGGGCGTAGCCGGTACCGTCGGCGGCGAGCAGCAGGATGGAGGAGCCGTCGGCCACGGTCATGCGGGCGCCGACGACCGGGTGCAGGCCCAACTCCCGCGCCTTCACGTGGGCGCGCACGGCCCCGTAGACCCCGTCCCGGTCGGTCAGGGCAAGCGACTCGATCCCGAGCTCCGCCGCCCGCTCCAGCAGCTCCTCGGGATGGCTTGCTCCTTCCAGGAACGAGTAGTGGCTCTTGCAGTAGAGGGGGGCGTAGGGTACGGGCGCCATCTACTCCACTTTCCCATGCAGGAACCAGCCGCGCCGCTTGGGGTCGTAGTAGACCCACAGCCACGGCCCTTCGCCGTCGCGGACGAAGTGGTACTCGCGGTGCACTTCGGCGCCGGAGCCCCACCATCCTCCGGAGATGACATAGGGGCCGGTGCTTTCCCGGGTGAAAGAGGGAACGTCAATTGGGCTGTCGACGGCTTGGACATCGCCGACCACGGGCGCGGTATCGGGCGCGGTCGGTCCCACGTACGAGGCTGTATCAGGACTTGTGGGGCAGGGACGTACCGAATACGTCATTCCCGCGGAAGCGGGAATCCAGGGGTGGGGAGGGGCCGACCATTCGTGTTCCCCCGCT
>JAJDXX010000062.1 GCA_022823055.1 Candidatus Binatia bacterium
GTGGTGGTGGGGCGGCTCCATTGCCGCAGCCCCGCCCCGCCTGGATTCCCGCTTTCGCGGGAATGACGGTTGGGGGGGGGGGACCGGGAATGACGGGACTGGCGGGACCGGTCGGGACCGGCAAACACTCCCGGTCAGCGACTCCCGGTCAGCGTTTCTCGAACTGCTTCTTGCCCCAGAGGTTGTCCCACATCTCGTTGGTGATGGTGCCGACCACGTCGCGGGTCTTCTCCATGTCCTTGGCCACGGCCGGGCGGGAGGCGACGGCGTCGAACCAGCGGGTCAGGTGCGGGTGGTCGGCCATGTCCTGGCCCTGGCGCTCGTGCAGCCGGATCCACGGGAACACGGCCATGTCAGCGATGGAGTAGTCGCCGGCCAGATACTCCTGCTCGGAGAGCCGCTTGTCCAGCACCCGGTAGATGCGCGCGCCCTCGCTGGTGTAGCGCTCGATGGCGTAGGGGATCTTCTCGCGCGCGTAGGCGCGGAAGTGGTGCGCCTGGCCGAGCATGGGGCCGACGCCGCCCACCTGGAACATCAGCCACTCCAGCACCTGGGTGCGGGCGCGGGTTTCCGCCGGCAGGAACTTGCCGGTCTTCTCGGCCAGGTAGATCAGGATGGCGCCGGACTCGAACACCGACAGCGGCTCGCCGCCGGGGCCGTCCCAGTCGAGGATCACCGGAATCTTGTTGTTGGGGCTGATCCTGAGGAAATCCGGGTCGAACTGCTCTCCCTTCCGCAGGTCCACCCAGTGAAGCCGGTAGTCCAGGCCCGTCTCCTCGAGCATGATGTGGATCTTCTGCCCGTTGGGCGTGGCGCTGGTATAGAGCTCGATCATGGCGGCCTCCTTGCGGGACTTTCCGCGAGGCAGGATACTCATATCCTTGCCCACGGCGGGAATTCCTGCACATCTTACCATGTGCTTGAACGGGACAGCACCCCGAGAGGCTCCGGCGGGATGGCGCCCTTCGACTTCGCTGCGCTACGCTCAGGGAAGTCGAAGGGCGCATCTGCCCGGCGACAACAAGCCTGTTCACGACGATGACGACGACACCGGCCGCACGGATCATCACTCTCACCACCGACTTCGGCTACCGGGACCCCTTCGTGGGCATCATGAAAGGGGTGATCCACGGCATCAACCCGCCGGTCGCGATCGTGGACCTGACGCACGGGGTGGCGCCGCAGGACGTCACGGGCGGCGCGCTGGCGCTGGCGGCCGCGGTGGACTTCTTTCCTCCCGGCACCATTCACGTGGCGGTGGTGGACCCGGGTGTGGGCAGTGCGCGGCGCCCCATTCTCGTGGAGACCGACCGTGCCCGCTTTGTCGGCCCGGACAACGGGCTCTTGAGCCTCGCCGGGGGCCGGCAACGGCTGATCCGGGTGGTTCACCTGTCCAACCCGGACTACCACCTGCGGCCCACGAGCATGACCTTCCACGGCAGGGATGTCTTCGCGCCCGTCGCCGCCCATCTTTCCGCCGGGGTGCCGCCGGAGAAACTGGGGCAAGCTGTCGAGAGCTTCAAGAGCCTGGAAGTGCCCGAACCGCAACGGGAGGACGGCGGCATCGCCGGCGAGGTCATCTACATCGACGGTTTCGGCAACCTCACCACCAACATACGGCGCGAGGACCTGGAGACCTTCGACCCGTCACGAATAGCCGTGCGCATCGGCGACCGTGTGGTCCGCGGCCTGTCCGCCAACTACGCCTCGGCCGGCGCCGGCAACTACCTCGCCCTGATCAATAGCTGGGGGCACCTGGAGATTTCCCGGTGCGAGGGCAGCGCGCGATCCGGCCTCGACGCCCATGTCGGCACCCGGGTGCTTCTGGAAGGCGCGTGATGTAGTATTCTGTTCCAACGCCGGACGCGGTGGCCCCGTTCGCCCTGAGCCCTTCGTCAAGCTCAGGACAGGCTTCGCGAAACAATTTCGAAGGGCGCCGTCCGGCCCGGCGGGCAATGGATCAGAGCTTCCCCAAGGGAGGCGGGACACGGTCGCGGAGGTGGCGATGACAGACGAGCGGCTGAGCTGGGACCAGTACTTCATGACCATCACCCGGCAGGTGGCGGAGCGTTCCACCTGCACCCGCGCCAAGGTGGGCGCGGTGATCGTCCGCGACCGGAGCATCCTCGCCACGGGATACAACGGCTCGCCCGCGGGCATGCCCCACTGCACGGAGGTGGGCTGTCTCATCTACGAATCCAGGAATCCGGACGGGGAGCTGGAGAAGAACTGCTTCCGCACCATCCACGCCGAGATCAACGCCATCGCCCAGGCCGCCAAGAACGGCGCCAGCATCAAGGATGCCTCCATCTACATCACCCACACGCCGTGCATCCACTGCCTCAAGGTGCTTGTCAACACGGGCATCAGCGACATCTTCTACGAGAAGCCGTACAAGCTCGACACGGTGGGGGACATCCTGGAGCACACCGGCGTCCGGCTGCATCCGGTAACCATGCCGTAAGACCGCCCTTTTCCGCCCAAGGCGCCGCCATCCCGCGAATCGTCATTCCCGCGGAAGCGGGAATCACCCATGTTGGCTTGCAGCCGACACAAAGGGGGATGAAATGGGGCGCCGGCCCCCCAATGAGTCATTCCCGCGGAAGCGGGAATCCAGGCGGGGTGGGGCCGGGCAATGAGGCCGCCACACCCCCCACCCCTGGATTCCCGCTTCCGCGGGAATGACGATTCAGGGGGGTAGCGGGATTCCGTAACTACCAGAAATCATTAAACAAGATTTATTCTCATATCAATGACGACTCGGGGGATGGCGGTGCCTCGGGAATGCCGTCCGTGGAGGCCGGCGGCCTCCGAGCGCCGTACGAAAAAAGGCAGGGGCCGCCGGTGACGGCCCCTGCCTTTCAAGTGTCCTCGCGCGCCCGAGGTGGGGGCGCGGAAACGGCTAGACCTTGCCCGCGAGCAGGAAGGCGATGATCAGGGCGTAGATGCCCAGCGCTTCGATGAGGGCCAGCGACAGGATCAACGGCGTGAAGATCTTGTCGGCGGAGTTGGGGTTGCGGCCGATGCTTTCCATGGCCGCGCCGCCCACCCGGCCCTGCGCGAGCGCGCAGCCGAACGCGGCGATGGCGATGCCGAGGCCGGCGCCCAGTGCGACGATGCCAGGGACCAGGCCGGCCGAGCCGCCGCCCGCGGCGTCCGCCGCGACGGCCACGCCCGACAGCAGCAGCGTGAAGAGTCCCGTCAGTACGAAGGCTGTGAGTTGCTTCATCCTTTTTCTCCTTTCCGGCGCCGAGGCCGTTGCCGCCAGCCTCTCCTCCTCATCCTCTCCGACCGGCAAACCGCGGCGTCAATGATCGTGGCTCAGAGCCAGAGACGCATAGATCATGCTCAACAGCGTGAAAACGAAGGCCTGTATGACCGACACCAGGGCCCCCAGCAGATAGAACAGCACCGGGATCGCCACGTAGGTCAGGCCGGTGAAGATCTCCACCACCAGGTGGTCGGCGAACATGTTGAAGGCGAGCCGCAGCCCCAGGGTGAGCGGCCGGAACATGTGCGAGAACACCTCGATCAGGAAAAACAGCGGCGCGATCACCAGGAACGGCCCCATGAACTGTTTGAGGTAGGCGCCGCCATGCTCGCGCACGCCGAAGTAATGGTACGCCCCGAAGGAAACCAGGCCCATGCCGAGGGTGATGTTGAGGTTGCTCGTGGGCGGCGAGAACCCGGGCACGAGGCCGATGAAGTTGGACAGCAGGATGAAGATGAAGAACGTCCCGTAGAGGGAGAGGTAGCGCCGTCCGTGGTGCCCGATGATGCTGTCGCTCAGGTTCGTGACGAACTCGATCAACAGCTCGAAGATGTTGACCAGGGTGATCCGGTCGCTGGGAATGACCGCGTTGTGGGTGTCCAGCAGCCGGCGCCGCGCCGCGACGGCCAGACAGACCAGCAGCACCATGCTCACCACGGAGAAGAAGATCTGCAAGGGCACCCACCCCTGCAAGAAGGCGGGTACCAGGTCGTACCAAGTGAATGGATGATGTCCCATCGGTGACTTACCTGCCGATTCTTACGCCGATTTTCGTATCGTACAGCCGATCCCACAAGAGCGCGAGGATCAGGCAGTTGACCCCCACCGCGAACGACACCGCGTCCGGCGAGATGCGGGTCAGCAACAACCAGGAGGCGCCCAGCAGGAAGCAGAACTTGAAGACCAGCAGGAAAATACCCGCCCGGACCCGCCCCTTGCTCGCGAACGGCGTGATCACCCACCGGATGCCCACCGCCAGGAGCAGGAAGTTCACTCCCATGAACAGGCCGCCCAGCAAGAGCCCGCCGGGCTCCAGCCAATCCAGTGGAACGAGCGCCAGGAAACCCGCCACCAGGAGCCCGTGCCACAACTCCACGCGCCAGACCGGGAGGCCGCTTGCTTCCCAGCTCATCCGCGCTCCCTGGCGAAATGCCGCAAGAGCATCACGAGCCGCCAGAACGCCACCACGAGCCCCAGAAGCCCGAGCACCAGCACCATCCACGGAGAGCTGCCGAACCAGGAGTCCGCGTAGTGCCCCAGCAGTAACCCGGCTCCCACCGTGGTGGGAAACTCGAATCCGATGGCGGTGTATTTGGCGGCCCGGAAGAGAACGGGGCTCTTTGCAGGTGGCCCGTCCCGGCCGTCCCGTGCGTCGCTCACTGAAACCGGTTTACTAACATGCGCACCCGAACCGGTCAACGGCGCCGCGCCGCGTCACCATCGTTCACGCTTCCCATGGTATGTCGGAACTCCGCTCGGCCACGAAGTGACACCGCCACACCCTAATCGTCATTCCCGTCCCCCTCTTCCGTCATTCCCGCGAAAGCGGGAATCCAGGAGGGGTAGAGCGGGGAAACGCCGCTGTAGCGCCCCGCCACCACCCCTGGATTCCCGCTTTCGCGGGAATGACGGATTGGGGTTTGGTCGCCACGAAGCAGAGTATTGACACAGCCTGTTCCGCGGGAATGACTCATTGGGGTGTACCGGGGGACGGTTTCCGCGGAAGCGGTTCAACGGGCGCTCGCGCCGTCCTCTTCGACCCAGTCCGCGAAGGCGGCCACCGTGGCGGTGATGTCTTCCTCCGTGTGCGCCAGGGAGACGAACCAGGACTCGAACTGGGACGGCGGCAGGTAGACGCCGCGCGCGAGCATGCCGTGGAACAAGCGCGCGAAGCGTTCCCGGTCGCAGGTCCTGGCGTCATCGGGCGACGCCACCCGCTCCGGGCCCAGGAACAGCGTCAGCATGGAGCCCACGCGGTTGACCGTGCCCGGCACGCCCCGGGCGAGCACCTCACGGAGTCCCGCCTCGAGCATGCGCCCCTTCTCCTCCAGCTCCCGGTAGACATCCGACCCCTCCAGCGCCTTCAACGTGGCGAGCCCGGCGGTGACCGTCACCGGGTTGCCGGAGAGCGTGCCGGCCTGGTACACGGGCCCTTCCGGCGCCAGACGCGCCATGATGTCCCGCCGTCCGCCGAACGCCCCCACCGGAAGCCCTCCCCCCAGCACCTTGCCCAGGCAGGTGAGGTCCGGGGTCACGCCATAGCGTTCCTGGGCGCCGCCGCGCGCCACCCGGAACCCCGTGATCACCTCGTCGAAGATGAGGACGATGCCGTGCCGCGCCGTAACCTCCCGCAATCCTTCGAGAAAGCCCGGCGCCGGCGGGATCACCCCCATGTTCCCGCACACCGGCTCGACGATCACCGCGGCCAGGTCCTCGCCATGCCGCTCGACCAGGCTCCGCACGGAATCCGCGTCGTTGAACCGCGCCAGCACGGTGCCGGCGGTGAAGCTCTCCGGCACGCCGGCGCTGTCGGGCAGGGAGAAGCTCTCCACCCCGGAACCTGCCTTGGCCAGCAGGGCGTCGACGTGGCCATGGTAGCAGCCGTCGAACTTCAGCACCTTGCTCCGCCCGGTGCAGCCCCGCGCCAGGCGGATGGCGCTCATGGTCGCCTCGGTGCCCGAGTTCACCAGGCGAAGCTGCTCGATGCCGCCCATGCGCCCGCACACCAACTCCGCGATCTCCACCTCCTTCGCGGTGGGAGCGCCGAAGCCGGTCCCCTCGGGCACCGCCTCCACCAGGGCCCGTACCACCCCGGAAGGCGCATGTCCCAGGATCAGCGGCCCCCAGGCGCAGACATAGTCGATGTACCCCCGCCCTTCCTGGTCGACGATCCTCGACCCCTCGGCGCGGGCGATGAAGAGCGGGTCGCCACCGACGGCGTTCCACGCCCGCACGGGGCTGTTGACACCGCCGGGAACGACGTGCCGCGAACGTTCGACCAGATCCGCGGAGGACGGCCTTGGGCGGTTATCCAAACTGCACCTCGTTGCCCCTATCCGGTCGCGCCACAACGCGCCCGTCAGCCGGGCCTTTGTCTTTCCGACGTCTCCGCTCACACAAAGGGGACGGCGAATCCAGCGAAATCCTTACAGAAAAAATAGCGTCCGTTTTTGGTATTGCAAACCACCCTCAAAACCATTAAAAGGACGGTTTTTCTTTGGACACCCCTCGTCAGCGAACGGGTTGAACACTCACCGCCTCCGCAAGGAATCCAGGCGGGGTTTCGGGTTCCGCTATGGCCTGAAACCGGAAACCATATTCCAAGAAGTTGTCCACATCTGTGGATAATTTTGTTGACAACTATGGTCACGCAAGCACTCTAACACTGCAAGAATACAATGAAAAAGCTCCCGCGTGAGATCCAGGACCGGTTGAAGGAAAGGCTCGGCTTACACGATTTCGAGACATGGATCAAACCCCTGACACTTAACGCGAGCGCGGGCGGCGAGATCACGATCGAGGTCCCCAGCACCCTGTTCCGCGATTGGCTGAACGAGAACTACCTCGACGCAATCAAGGAAGAGTTCAACCGCTACTACGGCGAGGCCGTACCCGTCGGTCTTTCGGTGAATCCGTCGCGCCCGGCCCGGGAGGCGCCGCCTCCGCCCAAACCCGCCGCCAAACCCGCGGATTCGTCAACGCCGATCCCGCGCTACACCTTCGAGAACTTCGTCGTCGGCACCAGCAACCAGTTCGCCCATGCCGCGTGCCTGGCGGTGGCCAGCAGGCCCGCGGAGCACTACAACCCGCTGTTCATCTACGGCGGCGTGGGCCTCGGCAAGACCCACCTGGTGAACGCCCTGGGAAACCGGCTGATGGAGCAGGGTCCCGGCCAGAAGGTCGTCTACACGACCTCCGAATCGTTCATGAACAGCCTGATCTCTTCTCTTCGGCGCGACCGCATGAACGAGTTCAAGAACCACTTCCGCAGCATCGACGTGCTCATCCTCGACGACATCCAGTTCATCGCCGGCAAGGAACGCACCCAGGAAGAGTTCTTCCACACGTTCAACTCGCTCTACGAGAACCACAAGCAGATCATCCTCACGTCGGATTGTTTTCCCAAGGAGATCCCGGATCTGGAAGACCGGCTGCGGAACCGCTTCGAGTGGGGGCTGACCGCCGACATCCAGCCGCCGGACATCGAGACACGCATCGCGATTCTCCTCAAGAAGGCCGAGGAGGAAACGATCGACCTGCCCTACGAGGTCGCGGATTTCGTCGCCACCCACATCCGGTCCAACGTCCGGGAACTGGAAGGCTCTCTCACGCGCCTCGGCGCCTTCGCGGAGCTTACCAAGGTCGACATCACCATCGATCTCGCCAGGGAGGCGTTGAAGCACACCCTGAAGGAGAACGAAGAGAAAGTCACCGTGCGCAACATCCAACGAGCCATCTGCGAGCACTTCGACGTCAAGATCAGCGACCTCAAGTCCAAGCAGCGCACGAAGAAGGTCGCGGTGGCGCGCCAAGTGGCCATGTACCTCTGCCGCAAGTACACGGCCACCTCCTACCCCGCCATCGGCGCCGAGTTCGGCGGGCGCGACCACTCCACCGTCATCCATGCCTCCAAGACCATCGAAAGGAAGGCCACCACCGACCCCGAGATCAAGGCCACGGTGGAACGGCTGGAGCGCCAACTCAAGCGTTGAGTGGACACGCTGTGGAAAACCTGACACTGCCTGTTGAAACACCGTCAAGTTCAGCGTTCTCGCGGCCGGCCCCTGACAACAACGGGCATGGCCGCGATTTTTTTTCCACCGCAAAAGTGTTTTAATGGCGGTAGTTTCCAACACCTATCCCGATATCCACAGGCTCTGCTACTACTTCTGATATTCTTTAAGAATACAGAAGAAGGATAGGGGCCGGCGGGACCGGAGGATAAATGCAGATCCGAGCCAAACGCGAAGAGTTCCTGGACGCGTTGTACTGGAGCCAGAGCACGGTGGAGAGGCGCAATACCATGCCGATCCTGGCCAACGTGCTGGTGGAAACCCAGGGCAATCGGATACGCCTCACCGGCACCGACCTCGAGGTGAGCGTACGCGCCAGCCTCAACGGCGAGATCCTTACTTCGGGCAGCGTCACGGTGGACGCCAGGAAGCTCTACGAGATCGTGCGGGAGTTGTCCGAGGAATTCATCGATCTGAAGCGGCTCGACAACGACCGGGTGGAGATCCAGAGCGGCAAGTCGGTCTTCAAGATGGTGGGTCTTGACGCGCGCGAGTTTCCCGCGTTCGTGTCGAGCGGGGAGGCGGAACGCAAGGAATGCCCGGCGCCGGCGCTGAAGGAGATGATCGACAAGACGATCTTCTCCGTATCCACGGACGAGACCCGATCCAACCTGAACGGCGCGTTGCTGCACGAGATGGACGACAACCGGGTGCGCATGGTGACCACCGACGGACACCGGCTGTCCTTGGTGCAGCGGGAAATCGGGCCGCTGGGCGTGGCCAAGGGAGTGATCATTCCGCGCAAGGGGCTGGCCGAGCTGCGGCGCCTCCTGGAGGACCCCGCCGGCGACACCGTGTCCCTGGGGTTCACCGACAACATGGTGTTCGCATGGAAGGGCGACGTCGAGATGTCCATCCGGCTGATCGACGGCGAGTTTCCCGACTACGACAAGGTCATACCGGCGGACAACAAGAACCGGGCGGACGTGGTTCAATCCACGCTGTTCCGCGCCTTGCGCCGGGTGTCTCTGCTCTCCAGCGACCGTTTCCGCGGCGTCCGGGTGGAGTTCAGTGGCGGCACGATCGGGATTTCCGCCAACAACCCGGATCTCGGGGAGGCGGCGGAGGAAGTGGACGCGGAGTACCAGGGCAACCGCATCGTCATCGGCTACAACGCCCAGTACCTGCTGGAGATACTCAACGTCATGGAACAGGACGACCACGTCGAGATGGGCCTGATGGACGACGAAAGCCCGACGGTGGTGCGCCGCGGCGGCGACGACAGCCTGCTGTACGTGGTCATGCCCATGAGGATCTGAAGAGGATGGCCGACCAGTCCCATTTCGACCGAAGCCTCGATACCGTCGCCTGCTTCGTCATCACCGTGAGCGACACGCGCGATGCGTCGACGGACCGGAGCGGGGCGGCCATCAAGGGGATGCTCGAGGAAGCCGGGCACCCGCTGGCGGGCTACGAGATCGTCAAGGACGAGCCCGAGGACGTCCGCGCGCTCCTGGACAGGGCGTTGGCGGCCGACGGCGTGGACGTGGTGCTGCTCAACGGCGGCACCGGCATCGCCCCGCGCGACGGCACCTACGAGGTGGTGAGCGGCGTGATCGAAAAGCGCATCGACGGCTTCGGCGAGCTGTTCCGGTCCCTGAGCTACCAGGAGATCGGCGCCGCGGCGATGCTGAGCCGGGCGGTGGCGGGCGCCGTGGGGCCCCGGGTCGTGGTATCCATGCCGGGTTCGCGTGGAGCAGTGGAAACCGCCATGAAGAACCTGCTGCTGCCACAGTTGGGCCACATGGTGGCGCAGGCCCGCGGCCTATGAAGGTGCGCGTCAAGCTCTTCGCCATGCTGCGGGAGCGGGCGGGTGCCGGCGACGCGGTCCACGAGGTGCCCGACGGCTTCACCGTGAACGAGTTGTGGAACCGGCTCGGCGACGTCTATCCCGGACTCTCCGGTATCGACCTCAAGCTGCTCTACGCGGTCAACAGCGAATACGTCGAGCGCGGCCACCGGCTCGCCGACGGCGACGAGGTGGCCTTCATCCCGCCCGTGAGCGGAGGATCGCCTGTACCGGTTGACCGACAAGCCGTTGAGCGGAGGATGACGTGTACCGGCTGACCGACAAACCCATCGAGTTGAACGAACTGCTGGCCTGCGTGGGCGACCCGGGCGCGGGCGCCGTCTCGACCTTCATCGGCGCCACCCGCGACAACAACGAGGGGCGTTCCATCATCTCCCTGGACTACGAGGCCTACCCCGGCATGGCCGAGCAGGAGCTGGCCCGGCTCGGCGAGGAGGCCGCGGAAAAGTGGGAGATCACCCGCATGGCCATCGTCCACCGCATCGGCAACGTCCCCATCGGCGAGGCCAGCGTGATGATCGCCGTCTCCGCGCCGCATCGCGACGCCGCCTTCAAGGCGTGCCGCTACGCCATCGATGAACTCAAGAAGCGCGTCCCCATCTGGAAGAAGGAAATCTACGAGGGCGGCGAAATCTGGATCGGCAGCCAGAGCGGCCAACGCTTCGCCACCCCGTAACAGGACGTCATTCCCGCGAAACAAGCCGCGTCAACATACCGTCCGAGGCTGGCAACAACCCTCCTGAGGCCGGCAACAACCCTCCTGAGGCCGGCAACAACCCCGGCAACCCCCCCCGGGTCGGGGGGAGAGCCCCAGCAGGAC
>JAJDXX010000019.1 GCA_022823055.1 Candidatus Binatia bacterium
ACCACCGTTAAATCCACGCTCTCCCATCCCCGCCGCCTTCACACACACTGCCACGAAGCCGACTGCGTCGGTAAGCCCCTTACAGATGCCCCTCTGTTTCATCCCACGGGGCGGCTCCCCTCGGAACCATGGCCGTTTGCATCGATGGTCTCGAACTTTGCGTTCACCGTGCGTTCGAAACTCTCAAGCCGTTCATTCATCCCTTTCTCGAAGCGTGCAAACCGATCCTCCATCTCCTTCTCGAAGCGCGCAAACCGATCCTCCATCTCCTTCTCGAAGCGTGCAAACCGATCCTCCATCCCCTTCTCGAAGCGCGCAAACCGATCCTCCATCCCCTTCTCGAAGCGCGCAAACCGCTCGTTCATCGCGGCTTCGGAGCGGGTGAATCTCTCGTTTCCCTGCCTGATGCTGGCATCCAGCTTGCGGTCGATTTGCCTGAGCAGCGTCTCGTGCACGTCGATTCGCGCTTCCAGCCGCTTGATCTCGGGTGTGACCTGGGCATTGATGGCCCACAGACCCAGGGCGCCCAAGGCGGCAATCACCGTAACCAATGCGGTGACAACCGCGGCGTATTCCTTCAAGATCACCATGCCCCATCCCTTCATTCAAAGATATCCTACATTTCGTTTATCGGACGGTCAAATATTTTCTTAAGCGGGCAGAACATGACGCAGGACAATCTCATCCATACCCTGTATGGCAACCGGGACACGGCCCGTGCCGCCTTCCTGCGGCCGGGTCAGAGCGCGCTGTCCGGCGGCGAGGCGCTCGCCGCCATCGACCGAGCGGCCGGCGCGTTGGCGGCCTGCGGCATCCAGCCGGGCGAGCGGGTGTCGGTTCGGGTGGAAAAGTGCGTCGAAGCCGTCCTCCTGGCGCATGCGTGCTTCAGGATCGGCGCCATCCTCCATCCCATGAACACGGCGTACACCCCGCGGGAGGTGGAGGCGCTGCTGGGGGACGCGCGCCCTGCCCTGCTCGTCTGCGATCCTGCCGAGAGGGGGACCTTCGCTCCAGCGGCTCGGCGGCTCGGGTGCCGGGTGGAGGATCTGCGCGGCGACCAGGGCTCCTTCGCCGAGTTGGCGCGCACTTCCGGGTCCGCGCCCGTGATTGTCGAGGTGCGCGCGGAGACGCCGGCCGCGCTGCTGTACACGTCCGGCACTACGGGCCGTCCCAAGGGGGCGTTGATCACCCACGGCAACTTGGCGGCGAGCGCCAGGGCGCTCGTGGAGGTATGGCGGCTGGGACGCGGCGACGTGCTGATGCACGCGCTGCCGGCCTATCACGCCCATGGGCTCCTGACCGCCATCAACGTCATGCTCACCGCCGGCGGCGCCATCTGCTTTCTCCCTCGGTTCGACGCGGAGAGTGTGCTCCGGGAACTGCCGCGCTGCACCGTGATGATGGGGGTGCCGACGCACTACGCGCGCCTGCTCAAGGAACCGGGGCTGGCGAACGCGGTCGGAAAACCGTTTCGCCTGGCCATCTCCGGCTCCGCACCGTTGCCGCCGGAGACAGCCCAACAGTTCCGGATGGTCACGGGCATTGAAATCACCGAGCGCTACGGTTCCACCGAGGCGGCCATCATCACCGCGATCCCGCCGGGTACCGACGGGCGCCGGGGCTGGGTGGGCTGGCCGCTTCCCGGCATCGACGTGCGCGTGGCCAACCAGGACGGCCGCTTTGCAAGCAGCGCCACGGGGGTGCTGGAAACCCGCGGCCACAACGTCTTTGCCGGCTATTGGAACCGGCCGGAGGAGCAGGCCTTCACCGAGGACGGCTGGTTCGTCACCGGCGACGTGGCGGAGATCGACGGCGACGGATGCGTACGCATCCTCGGACGTGAGACGGACGTGGTCATCACCGGCGGTCTCAATGTGTATCCCAAGGAGGTGGAGGACGCCCTCGACCGCCACGAGCGCGTGTCCTCATCCGCCGTGTTCGGCGTGCCTCATCCGGATTTCGGCGAAGCGGTGACCGCCGTGGTGGAGACCGCGACCCCGGCGGCGTTCGACGAAAGCGCCTGTATCGGGTATCTCAAGACGGAGCTTGCGTCCTTCAAGGTGCCGAAACGCATCCTTGTCGTGGATGCAATCCCGAGCAACGATCTCGGCAAGGTGGCAAAGGCGGCGTTGCGGGAGCGGTACCGGGATCTGTTCATCCCGGAGGAGTAAGCGCAGGACTCGCGATCGCGGAGAACGGACGGCGCCGCACGGCGGTGGGTCCAAGACCCTGCCGTGCCTCGCAGGCCGCGGAGACCGGTGGCCGGGCGTCAACAGGAGAGATCCATGGACCTGGAGCTGCAAGGTAAGACCGCCGTCGTGACCGGCGGCAGCGAGGGCATCGGCAAGGCCATCGTGCAGGCGCTGGCGCGCGAGGGGGTCGACGTGGCCATGTGCGCCCGCCGGGCAGGGCCGCTGGAAGCGGCGGCCGCGGAGGTAGCGGGCGCCACCGGCCGCAGGATCGTCCCCATCACCGCGGACCTGACCAAGGACGAGGAGGCGCGCCGCTTCGTCGAGGCCGCAGGCGAGGCGCTGGGGCGCATCGACATCCTGGTGAACAACGCCGGCGCCGCTCCGGGCGGGGTCATCGAGCACCTGACCGAAGACGATTGGGAGCTGGCGTTGCAGCTCAAGTTCATGGGCTACGTCCGCTGCATGCGCTACGCTCTCCCGATCATGCGCGAGCAGGGCGGCGGGCGCGTCGTCAACCTCATCGGCAACGACGGCGTCAAGACGTCCTACTGGGAGGTCGCGCCGGGCGCGGCCAACGCCGCGGGCCAGAACCTGACCAAGTCGCTGGCGGGCCAGTACGGCAAGCACGGCATCAGCTTCGTCGCCGTCAACCCGGGCCCGGTGCGCACCGAGCGCTGGACCGGGCTGGTGCAGGCCATGTCCCGGGACATGCGCCTGAGCTACGAGGAGGCCGACCAGTTGGCGCCGCGCTCGATCCCGCTGGGGCGCATCGCCGAGACCGGGGAAGTCGCCAATCTCGTGGTGATGCTGGCGTCGCCGCTCATGCACTTCGTTAACGGCAGCATGATCGAAATCGACGGAGGCCAGGAAAAGGCCTTGATGGATCGTTCCCGTGACCGCGATTGACGTGCACGCGCACTTCGTGCCGCCCAAGGCACTGGAGGCGTTGTCCGCCAGGGGCGTGGAGTTGGGCATCTCGCTGGTGGACAAGGGGGCCGGCGCCCGATGTTGCCGGTTCGACGACGGCCTGGAGGTGCGCCCCTTCCTTCCCGGCCTGCTGGACCTGGATGGGCGGCTGGCGGAGATGGACGGGCAAAGGGTGGCGCGACAGGTCCTCTCGGTGTGGACGGACATCTTCGGCTACGGCCTCGACGCCGGGCGTTGCGACACCTGGCACCGCATCCTGAACGACGGCATCGCCGAACTGTGTGCCGCCCGTCCGGAACGGTTCTCCTGGATGGCCTCGGCGCCCCTCAACGACGCGGCCGCGGCGGCGCGGGAACTGGAGCGTTGCGCCGCCAACGGCGCCGTCGGCGTCATCGTCACCGCCAACGTTGACGGCCGGAATTTGGGCGAGGTTTCCCTGGAGGAGTTCTGGAGCGCCTGCGAGGTCCTGGACATGCCGGTGTTCGTGCACCCTTCCCTGCCCCAGCCGCTGCCACGGGCCGAGAGGTTCAGCCTGAACCAGACCTGCGCCTACACCATGGACACCACGTTGGCGGTGGGCTCCATGATCCTCGGCGGCACCCTCGACCGCTTCCCCCGGCTGCGCCTGCTGCTGGCCCATGGGGGCGGCAACCTGCTCTACCTCATCGGCCGCTTCGACCGCATGCACGACGCCGCCGACCGGAACGCCACCGGCGACCGGGCGGCGCACCCCCCCAGCGCCTACGTACGCCGCTTCCTCTACGACAGCATCGTTCACAGCCGCGACGCGCTGCGGTTCCTCAGGGAGATGGCGGGCATCGACCGCATCCTGCTGGGCGGCGACGCGCCGTTCCCGCCCGGCGACCCCGACCCTCTGGGGAGCCTGGAAAAGGCCGGCCTGGACGACGACGCCATCGAGCGCATCGCCGTCACCAACCCCACGAGGGAGTACCGCCTGGGCTGACGCGCCGCGGCGCGGAGCCTGAAACGGCCATGGAACAAGAAGCCTTCAACCGGGAGCTGCTCGACTTCCTGGCCGCGTCGCCCACGCCGTTCCACGCGGTGGGCGAGATGGCGCGACGGCTGACGGATGCCGGCTTCGAACGCCGGCCCGAGGCGGAGCCGTGGGAGTTGCGACCCGGAGGGCGCTACTTCACCACCCGCAACGACTCCTCCGTCATCGCCTGGACCCTGCCAACCGGGACGTCGCTTCCGGCGAGCGGGCTGCGCATGGTGGGCGCGCACACCGATTCACCTTGTCTCAAGCTCAAGCCCCAACCGGAAACCCACCGGGAAGGCTATCTGCAACTCGGGGTCGAGGTGTACGGCGGCGCGCTGCTGAATCCCTGGTTCGACCGGGACCTGTCCATCGCCGGGCGGGTGAGCTATCTCGACCGCGGTGGGGCCATCGCCCACGGCCTCGTGGACTTCAAGGAGCCGGTGGCCGTGATCCCAAGCCTCGCCATCCACCTGGACCGGGACGCCAACGAGAGCCGCTCCATCAACCAACAGACGTACCTGCCGCCCGTGCTCGGACGGCAGGGCGAGGACTTCGACCTGAAGACGCTGCTGCGGCAACGGCTGGAGGAGGCAGGCGCCGGGGCCGCCGAGATACTGGACCATGAACTGGTGCTCTACGACACCCAGCCGCCGGCCCTGTTGGGACTGGAACGGGAGTTCATCGCCTCGGCGCGGCTCGACAACCTGCTGAGTTGCTTCGCCGGCATGCGGGCGTTGCTGGAGGCAAGCGGCGACGCGGGCGCGCTGCTTGTGTGCAACGATCACGAGGAAGTGGGCAGCACCACGGCCTCCGGGGCCCGCGGCCCCATGCTGAACCAGATGCTCGAACGCCTTTTGCCCGACCCGGAGGAACGCAACCGCGCCCTGCCCCGCTCCATGCTCATCTCCGCGGACAATGCCCACGGCGTGCATCCCAACTTCGCCGACCGGCACGACGAGAACCACGGGCCGCTGTTGAACCGCGGCCCGGTCATCAAGATGAACGCCAATCAGCGCTACGCCACCAACAGCGAGACCGCCGCGATCTTCCGGCGGCTGGCGGCGGATGAGGGAGTGGCGGTCCAGACCTTCGTGGTGCGCAGCGACATGGCCTGCGGCAGCACCATCGGGCCGTTGACCGCCGCCGAAACCGGCGTGCGCACCGTGGACGTGGGCGTGCCCCAATGGGCCATGCATTCGGTGCGGGAACTGGCGGGCGCGACGGACACGTTCAACCTGAGCCGCGTGCTGCGGCGCTTCTTCGACACGGCCGCGCTGTGACGCGCCGTGGCCCGTCACGCATCAAGACCACGTTGCCGCGGGCCGTGCCGCGTCCACCCTGGTGTAACGCTATTTGTGAGACAGGACACTAGTGTGGTGTCTGGTTAATTCGCAGCATAATTTGCGGGTCTTTTTCGCCGTCGGCTGCGTTACGTCACCACCGGGCTTGACCCGGTGGTCTTCCTCGCGTGGTATCCGCCA
>JAJDXX010000119.1 GCA_022823055.1 Candidatus Binatia bacterium
CCGTCATTCCCGCGAAAGCGGGAATCCAGGGGTGGTGGCAGGGCGCTACAGCGGCGTTTCCCCGCTCTACCCCTCCTGGATTCCCGCTTTCGCGGGAATGACGTTTCAGGGGGTTGTTGCCTCTCTTGAATGGTGTTTTGAAACAGCCTGGGAAGCGGGAATCCAGGGGTTGGGAGGGGTCAGACGGCCGTATTCCCCGCCGCACGACCCCTGGATTCCCGCTTCCGCGGGAATGACTCATTGGGGTGTAGCGGGATTCCATAACTACCCGAAGTCAGTGAACAATTGTTTATTTTCATATCAATGACGATTTTGGAAGGTTGTGCCATTTCGTGTCCGAGGAGAGTTCTGGCACAGCCTTGGAACGCGGGAATGACGTTTCTGGAATTGGCGAACGTGGACGAACCTTGTGGAAATCAACGACGATGCGGAGACTTATCCTGACTTTGGCGGTGTGTACCGCGCTGGCGTTGACCGGCGCCTGCGGCAAGGATGAGGGAACCCGGGAAGTGACGGGACCGGACCCGGCCCGAGGGAGACGGCTTTACATCGCGACCTGTATCGTGTGCCACAATATCGATCCGAGCAAGCCGGGCTCCCAGGGGCCACCCATCAAGGGGTCCTCAGTGGAGTTGCTGGAGGCCAAGGTCCTGCGCAAGACCTACCCGCCGGACTACAAGCCCCAACGGACCACCAGCGCCATGCCCACCTACCCTCAGGTGAGGAAGAGAATTCCGGATATCGCTGCCTTTCTGGCGCAGCCGTAAGCGCCTACGCAATCTCCATAAGGATCCAGAAGATCACGGTCAGGATCAGGCCGCTCCAGATCACGCCCGGAATCGACGTCAGGAGCTTCTTGGTGCCCCCGCCGGCATCACCCACCAAGGCGTTCAACTCGACGACGGCGATGATCACGAGGCTCACGATCCAGAAAACCGCGGCGTTACCGCCGGACGCACCATGCGGATAGTGGCTCGCCGCCCCCATCATGAACAGCATCGGGATGGAGAAGAGAGTGTTGGTGCGCGAAGCGAACCCGGCCCACTGGCCCTTGCTGGCCGCGTCCGGCAGCGCTTCTCCCCCTCCGGCCACCTGGTTGGCGGAGGCGATGACGACCTGCTGGTTGGGCCAGATCACCAACCACACGTTCAGGAACATGAGCGTGCCCATGGTGCCGCCGATGGTGATGGCCATGCCGTAACCCGACGAGAAGAAGTCCCCGCCGAGCTGCGCCCACTTGATGATGTAGATGAGGATACCGGCCAGGAAGGTGAACATGGCGCCCCAGCGGAACCACCAGAGGGCGCGCGGCACGAGTTTCTGGATGGCGCCGGTGCGGGTCGAGGCCTCGGTTTCGGCAAAGAACGGCGTCTGCACGAAGTTGAAATAGTAGAGCAGGCCGATCCACGTCACACCCGCCAAGAAATGCACCCAGCGCAGCAGAAACTGAACGAGTTCCATCGTGTCCATCAAGCACCTCCTGTTTGCTGGTTCTCTGCTGGTTCTCGGAAACGATCCGTGGCCATTATAGGCCGTAACGGGCAAGACCGTCAATGAAAATGGGCTTTCAACTCCCGCCGGAGCCGGCTTGGTTCCGGTTCATCCCTTCGTGAAGAAGGGGCGGAACTGCTCGTAGAGGTCGCGCAGCCTCGACTTGTAGTAGTCCACGTTCTCGTCGGGGCGCGCGGGATCCCATTCCGAGACGTGGCGGCAGTTCTGGTTGACGACGACGTTGGCGCCTTCGCCCGCGACGTAGTAGGAGACCTGGTCCCCCGCCAGGTAGCGGCGCTCCGAGCGCAGCGCCACCTCGTAGGCGCCGCGGGGGTGCTGCTTCCCGCCCTTGACCTTCATCTGGTACTCGTCCAGGGAGTCCCGCAGGGTTTCGGTGCGCTTCAGCAGGGACAGATCGAGCCGGTGGTTCGCGAGGGCCTCGCGGTACTGCTCGTAAAGCGCCGGAATCTCGCCCTTCCGCTCGTCCAGGAGCAACCTGAGCATCTCTTCCAGCCACTTGCGCCGGTACCGCTCGAGGCCGCGCGAGTTGAGCCGCGGACCGTTCAGGGACAGGCCGTCCTCGTGGTCGAGCAGCGCATGGTCCTCCGCGCCGCAGCAGAACATCGCGCGATAACGCGCGAGCGGCAGGTCCACCTTCCACGGCAGGGCCGCCGCCACCGCCGCTTCCACCAGCGCCTGATCGGCGGCGCCGTCCACGACGTCCGCGGGAGGCACGAGATAGATGCCGCCGGGGTCCATCGTCACCACCCGTGCGCCCCGCGCCTCGAAACCTTCCGCCAGGCGGCGCACGTGCTCGGCGCCCGCGCGCGTCACGCGGTCCGCCGCTTCGTGGTCGTTGAAGTGGACGGCGGGTGCGGCCAGATAACCGTGCAGCGCATCCACCAGCACGGCGAGCTCCGCGCGCGCCGTGGCCACGAAGCGGGAGGGGTCCCGCTCCGGTGCGGCCTCGGTCATGGGCGCGGCTCCTCCTTGCAACTCCTGGAGCCCCCGCAGCAGCGCTGGAAAGACTTCGAGGTCATCCGATCGGGGCCGGCAATGGCCGTGGCGCATGACCGCCGCGTAGATCGGGTTGAGCTCACAGCGCAGCACGCGCCGTGACACGCCCTCGATCCTCGATTCCGCCACCTTCCCGGTCACCGGCGCCGGGTTCATCGGACCGGGCACGGAATGCCGCCGGGCATGGTATTCCCGGAGCATGAGCCGGTCGATGGCGGTCGCCTCGTCCACCAGCGCCATATCCTGGTAGCGGCACGGGAAGATACGCGCCTGGAGATAGCAGCCGGGCGAAAGCGCCGCCGAGATGGCACGGGTCTCGCGCACGTCGTCGAGCGCGTAGCGGAAGAGCGTGTCCGGATCGTGATCGAAGTACCAGCTCGCCTCGGCGCCGCGAATGTAGGTCCGCTCCGCCGCGGCCACGCCGAAGTGGCGCGCCACGTCCTTCAGGCCGTTGCGCTTGAGCGTACGGTCGGCGCGGCTGTGGCGTTGCGCCAGGAACCAAGTGTCGATGACGTGGCGTCCGTGGATCTCGTAGTGCCGATACGGAATGACGCGGTCGCCCACCAGGAAACGCGCGGAACGCCGGCGTGGCCTGCTGCCGTCCCGGCCCAGCGTGAGGCTCACGCCATGCCGCCGGGCGCGCTCCTCGACGTAAGGGAGGTCGAAACGGAAGAAATTGTGCCCCTCGATCACGTCCGGGTCGCGCTCGCGCACCTCCCGAACCAGCTCCGCCAGCATCGTCCCCTCGTCATGGTCCCTGCCGGAAATCAGGCGCTCCCAGCCGCTGCTGTCGGACATGGCGACGGCCGTGATGCGGTCGCCTTCCCGCAGCGGATTGGGGAACTCGAAGCCGGCGGTGCGGTACACCTCGAGGTCCACCTGCATGCGCAGGAGGCGGTCGAAGCGCATGCCGTTGAAGTGGGTGGTGCCGGACCCCACGAGGTATTGCTGGACCGGGTCGCGCACGTAGAGGAACGGCAGCCCGGGGGCGTTCTGACCCTTGCCGCTCTTGCGCAGGAGCCAGGCCCGGGCGGATTCCAGGCTGTCCACGTCCGGGAAGAACGCCAGCCGGCGGAACGCGTGGGTGCCGGCGAGCGGCTCGATGCGGCACTCGCCCTTCCACCCGGCGAGCCTGTCCTCGGAGGTCAGCCAGAGGAACGGCTCGAACGGCACCGCGGTGGAGGAAACCCGCGAGGGTTCCCTGGCGTAGATGCGGACGTGGCGGTTTCCCTCCAGCTCAACCGCCGTTACGGAAGGGGTCGCGTCCCGGCCGAACAGGACCGGGTCGTATGCGGGGGTTGAAGGACACATGATGGAGGGGCCGGCGGAAGATCATGACACGGACCCCACCGAGTTTCCAGCAGGTCCGGGCGGTCGCGGCAACGCGACCGGGAGAACGGCCCCGCTCCACGGGACCACGGCGTGGCTGGTACTGCATCGAGCGGATGTGGTACACAGATGGCATGGACTCAGACCCCGTCTCGCACATCCGCCGGCCCAATCTGCGCCAGCCGTTCCTGATCCTGTCGTTCTCCGGCTGGAGCGACGCCGGGTCGTCGGCCACGTCCGCGGTGCGCTATCTCGTCGAGCAACTGCTGGCCGCGGAGCTGGCCAAGATCGATCCCGAGGACTACTACGACTTCTCGGTTCACCGCCCCCATGTGCGGCTGGTGGAGGGACAGCGGGAAATCGAGTGGCCCTCGTACGACTTCCACTACTACAGGACCGGCAACGAGCTGGAGCGGGATTTCATCTTCGCCACCGGCGCCGAGCCGCACCTCCACTGGAAGGCCTTCGCCCGCACCATCATGGAACTCGCGCGCGGCTGGGAAGTGGCGCGGGTCATCACCATAGGAGCGCTTCTGGACGAGGTCCTGTATACCAAGCCGGTACCCCTCAACGGGTTCTCGTCGGACCCGGCGCTGATGAAGGAGCTGGACTTTACCCCGTCGCGCTACCAGGGGCCCACCGGCATCGTGGGTATCCTCGGCGACACGTTCCGCAGGGAAAGCATGCCGCACGTAAGCCTGTGGGCCGCGTTGCCCCACTACCTGGCGCCGTCGCCGAACCCACGCGGGACCTTGGCGCTGGTGCTGCGCCTGACCCAATGGCTCGGCATCCGCATCGATACCGGCCCGCTGGAGCGCGCCGCCGGCGAATTTCAGAACAAGGTCAACGACGCGATCAACAGCGACCCCAACCTGTCGGCTCTCATCAAGGAGCTTCAGAAACACGAGTTCGAGCAATAACGGAGGAAACCCATGCGGACACAGCGGTGGTTGTACGCCCTGGCGGCGGGAGCTTTTCTCATGACCGGCGCGAACGCTTTTTCGGCTGGACCGTTCGACAAGGTCATCGAGGCGCGCCAGCAACTGATGAAGGACATCGGCGGCATCAGTAAGGCCATGCGCCAGGCCAAGGACGCGGCCGGCGTGGCGGCCAATGCCGACAAGCTCGCGGAAGCCTTCGCCAAGGTCAACGACGAGACCTTTCCCAAGGGAAGCTCGGAAGGCTCGCGCGCGAAGCCCGAGATCTGGGAGAAGTGGGACGAGTTCACGGCCGCCGCCAGGAACGCCGTCACGCTGGCTCAGGCCATCGCGACCAAGGCGCGAGCGGGCGAGGACACGGCCGAGCTGGTCAAGGGCTACGGCAGAAGCGCCTGCGGAAGCTGCCATCGCCCCTTCCGCGCACCCAAGAGCTGACGTTCGCGCCCCGATGATCGCCGAACAAGTGGGCGACGCGGCCGTGCCCGACATCGAGGCATGGGCCAACGCCATCATCCGCTCCGAGGACGACTCCGTATGGGCCACGGAGTCATACCACGACGCCGACTCCAACACCTACGTCATCCGCCTGACGCGCGGCGCGCGGGTGCTGCTGTTCCGGCTTTCCGAAGCGCAGGTGCACACGTCTGGACGGGAGCCCGAGTGCGAAAAGATCCTGCGCAACCGGGTCAAGGAAGTGCGCCGCCTGCTGGGGCGGGTATCATAGTCCCGCCGCCATCTCCTTGGCGAAGTAGGTGAGGATCAGGTCGGCGCCGGCGCGCTTGATGGACAGCAGCACCTCGGGCACGACGGTGCTCTCGTCGATCCAGCCGTTCTGGGCGGCGGCCTTGATCATGGCGTATTCGCCGCTGACGTTGTAGGCTGCGGTGGGGTGGCCGAAGCGTTGCTTGACCCTTGAGATGACGTCCAGATACGCCAAGGCCGGCTTCACCATGACGATGTCTGCGCCTTCGGCGATGTCGGCTTCCACTTCTCTCAAGGCCTCGTCGCTGTTTCCCGGATCCATCTGATACGAGCGCCGGTCACCGAACCGGGGTGTCGATTCGGCCGCCTCGCGGAACGGGCCGTAGAAGCCCGATGCGTATTTCGCGGCGTAGGCCATGATGACGACGTTCTCGAAGCCTTCGCCGTCGAGCGCGTTGCGGATGGCGCCGACGCGGCCGTCCATCATGTCCGACGGGGCTACCACGTCGGCGCCGGCGCGGGCGTGGGAGAGCGCCTCCTTGACAAGCAGAGCGAGGGTTTCGTCGTTGTCCACGTCCCCGCCGTCCACGATGCCGCAATGGCCGTGGTCGGTGTATTCGCACAGGCACACATCGGTGATCACGAGCAGACCCGGGACCTTGTCCTTGATAGCGCGCACCGCCTGCTGCACCACACCGTGGTCGGCGTAGGCCTCCGAGCCCACGGCGTCCTTGGTTTCGGGAATACCGAACAGGATCACCCCCGGGATGCCCAGGTGCCAGACGTTCTCCGCCTCCTGAGCCGCCCGGTCCACGGAGAGCTGAGACACGCCGGGCATGGACGTCACCGGCTGCACTTGATCACGCCCCGGACACACGAACAGCGGATAGATGAAGTCCCGCGGACTGAGCGCCGTCTCGCGTACCATGTCGCGCAGCAGCGCCGTGCGCCGAAGCCTTCTTGGTCGGGTGACGGGGAATGCCATCAGGGTGCCTCCTGGCGTTGCGTGTCTGGCAGTGGGAACAGGGGGTTTGAATCGGATGGAACATAGCACACGCGGCGGGCGCCGGTCACGTCTTTCCCGGCTGCCTCCGGCACCGGTTGCCCTTGCGGGTTGCCCTTGATCGCGGGCAGCAATTCCGCCATGCCCGTTTTCCCCTCCGTCATTCCCGCGAAACAGGCTGTGCCAAACCCCATCTGAGAAAGGCACCAACCCCCCTGAAACGTCATTCCCGCGGAAGCGGGAATCCAGGAGGGGTGAGGCGGGGGAACGCCGCTGTAGCGCCTCGCCACCGCCCCTGGATTCCCGCTTTCGCGGGAATGACGATGAGAGCTCCGCTGCACTTGTAACCACCTGAATTCATTGAGCAATAGGCATACATGGCGGGCGGCTTGAAGAGATCTATAACATATGTTCTACTATTTATCATGAACAAAAATTGAAATTGGAGGCGACAATGGAATTTCCCGGTCTCAAGATTATCATTGCGCCGGTGGCGGCCGTGGTGGCCCTGGTGGTGCTGGCAGCGAGCTACGTGACCGTTGACAGCGGCCACGTAGGAGTGGTGCGCCGGCTCGGAGCCGTCCAGATGCAGCCGTTGCCGGAAGGGTTTCACCTCAAGGCGCCGTTCGTGGACCAAGTGGCGGCAATCGACGTACGGCTGCGCAAGGCGCAGAAAGAGGCGGGAGCCTCGTCCAAGGACCTGCAAGTGGTCACAACGCAAGTCGCTGTCCAATACTCCCTCAACGGCGCCGTGATGCCGTTGACCTACCAGAAGATCGGCACCCGGGAAATGGTGGAGAGCACCCTTATCGATCCGGCGATCCTGGAATCGGTCAAGGCCATCACGGCTCAGTACACGGCGGAGGAGTTGGTGACCCGCCGCGCCGCGGTGAAAACCAAGATCCAGGACGCCATCGAGGCATTCGTCAACGCCACGCTGACGCAGAAGAACGTTCCCGGCGCCTTGAGCTTGGCCAACGTGGCGATCACCGACTTCGATTTTTCCGACGAGTTCAACCGCGCCATCGAGGAGAAGGTGAAGGCCGAGCAGGAAGCGCTGCAGGCGCGAAACGAGAAGCTCCGTCGCGTGACTCAGGCTGAAGCCGCAGCCGCGGAGCGCACCCTAGCCGCGGACGCGGAAGCCTACCAGATCGAGGTCGCGTCGAAAGCGCGCGCCGAGGCGATCCGGCGCGAGGCCGAGGCGCTGCGCGACAATCCGTCGATCATCCAGCTTCGCATCGCCGAGAAATGGGACGGCAGGCTGCCGCACGTCAATGGCGGCAACGCGATTCCGCTGTTGAACATCGATGCCATGGGCCGCGCTCAGAAGTGACGGCCGTGCGGGGCGCGGTTGTCGGGATCATCTCTCATTGGCAGACCGGCAGTGATCAAAGAGTCCAGATGGTCGGAGCCCTTGGCCCTCAGCAACCTGTCCAATTTTCCGGGACCACCTCAACCGTGGCTTCCACCACTGCCTGAATGAGCCCGGGAACAGTGTACTCCCGCGCCACCGCGGTTACATCCATACCTTGGCGACGGGCGGCGTCGGCGGTGATGGGGCCGATGCAGGCGACCCGCACGTCGGCGGGGAACTCCGCGTTCGCCCCGGCGAGCAGGTCCATGAAGGCGTTCACCGTGCTGGGGCTGGTGAAGGTGACCCAGTCCACCCGGTCGAGGACCTCCAGCAGGCGTTCGGCGCCATCGCGCACGGGCTCGTTGCGATAGGCTTCAACCACGTCCACCTCCGCGCCCCAGCGGCGCAGGGTTTCCGGGAGCACGTCGCGCGCGCCCGCGACACGGGCGAGCAGGAACCGGCGGCCTCGCACCCGCTCGGGGCCAAGGGCCGACAGGATGCCCTCGGCGCGGTACTCGTCGGGCACGAGGCTCACCGCAAGGCCTCGCTGCTCCAGCAACCGGGCGGTCTGCGGCCCGATGGCCGCGATGGAGAGCCGGCTCAGGCTGTCCGTGCAGGCCAAGGCTTCACGGCGCGCGAGGAAGTGCCGAACCCCGTTGGCGCTGGTGAAGACCAGCCAGTCCTGTTCGGGCAAACCGCGGATGGCCCGATCGAGGGCGGCGTTGTCCGCGAGCGGCAGAATCTCCACCGTGGGGAAGACCACGACGTGCGCGCCGAGAGCCTCCAAGCCGCGCACGAAGGCACCGGCCTGTTCGCGCGGGCGCGTGACGAGGATGCGTTGCCCGGACAGCGGGGCGCTGGCCGGCGGCGTGCCGAAGGTGGCGGAATCGCTCATGGGCGCACCTTTGGAGTACCGGGCCGCCATTCGCCGGGGCTTGCGGGACCGCTCATGGACGGGCCTCCCGCAGCACGGCTCCTGCCCCCTCGGCCAGCAGCCGTTCGGCCAGCCGTGTCCCCAGCGAGGCGGCGTCCGCCGAGGCTCCCGACAACTCGCCTCTGAAGACCTGTCTCCCGGAAACCTCCGCCACCATGCCGGCGAGCGCGAGCCGGTCGCCGTGCACCACGGCCCGCGCGCCCACGGGCACTTGGCAGCCTCCTTCCAGGCGCGCCAGGAAGGCCCGCTCCGCCGCCACCGCGAGTGCCGACGGCTCGTGGTCGAGAAAGCGCAGGCGCTCCACCTCGCCGCTGCGTGTCTCCAGGCCAAGGGCGCCCTGGGCGACGGCGCTCATGCAGGTTTCCGGCGGCAACGGCTGTGTGGCCTCGTACGCCCGTCCCAGGCGCTTGAGCCCGGCTAGCGCCAGCACCAAGGCATCCACCTCGCCGCGCGCGAGCTTGGCGATACGCGTGTCGACGTTGCCCCGGATGGGCACCACCGCGAGGTCCGGGCGGTAGTGCAGCAGTTGCGCGCGCCGGCGGAGGCTGCCCGTGCCGATGCGGGCTCCGGGCGGAAGCGCGTCCAGACTCTCGGCAACACGGCTCACCAACACGTCCGCGGGATCCTCCCGTTCCGGCACCGCGGCGACGGCCAGCCCCTCGGGAAGCTCCGTGGGCAGGTCCTTCATGGAGTGCACCGCCACGTCGATGTGGTCGCGCAGAAGCGCCTCTTCGATTTCCTTGATGAACACGCCCTTGGTGCCGATCCGCTCGATGGGAACGTCCTGGAAGCGGTCGCCGCTGGTGCGGATGGGCACGATCTCCACCTCGGCTTGCGGATGGTGCTCGCGGATACGGTCTTGGACCCATTCCGCCTGGACCAAGGCCAGCGGGCTGCGCCGGGTGCCGATGCGAAACCTGTTCATGGCGCGCGGTCGCGGTGCCTTTCCGGTCCGCGTTACCCCTCTCCGCCCCTGGATTCCCGCTTTCGCGGGAATGACGTTTCGGGGGGACGCCCCTGCACCTGTTCCTCGTCCAGGTCGGCCTCGGGAAGGCGCTCTCGCACCTGTTCCTCGTCCAGGCCGGCTTCGGGGGGACGTCCCTGCCCCGGCTCTTCGTCCAGGTCGAACAGCACCCGGACGGCGTCGTCGTAGGCGGCGTCGCCGCCGGGCCGCTGCTTGAGACGCGTGAGCGGCGCGTGGAGGATCTTGTTGATCATGGCCGCGGTCAGGTCCTCGATGGCCTTGCGCTCCCGTTCCGACACGTCCTTGAGGCTCGATTCCAGCGACTTCTTGAGCTCGCCCCGCCGGATATCCTCGAGCTTCCGCTTGAGCGCCACGATGGTCGGGACCTGATCCAGGGACGTCAACCACCGATGGAACGCCTCCACCTCCTGGTCGACGATCTCCTCCCCCTTGTCCGCTTCGCTTTCCCGCCCCCGGAGGTTTTCCCGCGCCACGTCGGTGAGGTCGTCGATGTGATAGAGGTAGACGTTGTCCAGGTCGTTGATGAGCGGGTCGAAGTTCCGGGGCACGCCGAGGTCGATGAGGAACATGTTGCCCTGCTTGCGCTCCCGCAGCACCTCGGCCGCGGTGTCGCGCGTCATCAGGGCCTCCTCCGACTCCACCGAGCCGATGACCACGTCCGCCAGCCTGAGATAGCGGTCGTAGTCCTCGAAACGGATGGGGCTGGCCTCGAAACGGTCCGCCAACTCCACTGCCTTTTCGAAGGTACGGTTGGTGATCATCAGGCTGCGCACGCCGTTCTCCACCAGGTGGCGCACCAGCGCTTCGCCCATGGCCCCGGAGCCGATGACCATGACGGTCTTTTCCTCCAACCTGTCGAAGATGCGTCTGGCCAGGTCCACCGCCACCGAGCCCACGGACACCGGGCGGTTGGCGATGCCCGTGTCCTGCCGCACCCGCTTGGCCACGGCGAAGGAACGATGGAAGAGCCGGTGCAGGATGCTGCCGACGGTGCCGGACTGCTGCGCGATGGCGTAGTACTCCTTCAATTGACCGAGGATCTGGGGCTCCCCCACCACCATGGAGTCCAGGCTGGAGGCCACGCGGAACACGTGGCGCACGGCGTTCTTCCGCGCGTGGTGGTAGAGCTGGTCCTGGGTGGGCTTCAGGTGGACGTCGGGCTGGCTCTTGAGAAAGTCCTCGATCTCGGCGAGCCCGGCGTGGCCGTCCCGCGCCACCGCCACCACTTCCACGCGGTTGCACGTGGACAGGATCACCCCCTCGTCCACCGAGGGCAGCGTCAGCAGGTCCTGCAAGGCGCCGTCCACGCGCTTGGCCGGGAACGCGAGCTGCTCCCGCACCTCCACGGGCGCGGTGCGGTGATTCACCCCGACCACGAGGATCTGGTACAGCACGTGGTGCGCCGGCTCACTCAAAGCGACCTCCGTGCCGGCTCAGGAAGAAGGCGTCGCCCCAGAGGAAATAGCCCAGGACGATGAGAAATCCGGCGATGGTCCAGACCGCCGCCTTGCGTCCGCGCCAACCGGCCGTCAACCGGCCGTGGAGCAGGATGCCGTACAGCAGCCACGTCAGCGCCGAAGTGATCTGGCGCGGATCCCAGGACCAGAAGTTGCCCCAGTGCGCGTACGCCCACACGCTGCCCGTAAGGATGCCCAGGGTCATGAACGGGAAGCCCCACACCAGGAAGATCTTGTTGAGACGGTCCAGGGTCTCCAAGGCCGGCACGGTGCGGCTCAGCCCGGTCATGCGCTTCTGCTTGAGCTGTCGCCGCACCACCAGGTAGACGACGCTCACCGCGAACGCCAGGGCGAAGACCGCGTTCCCCAACAGCGCCAGCGTCACGTGCAGCGGCAGCCAGTAGGTCAGCAGCGCCGGCGGCGTCTCCAGCCCCGGTTCCCCCAACGCGATGGAGCGCAGTGACATGAGAAACGCCAGCGGGGCGACGAAACCTCCCAGGATGGGGAGCCGGTACTGGAGCTGTACGGTCAGGTAGACGCCCACCATCAGCCAGCCGTAGAACGAGTGCGTGGCCGCCGTCTGGGCGAGGGCGGGGAAGCCCGCGTCATGAAAAAGGAAGGCGAACTTTACCGCATGGCCGACGAAACCGGCGAGCAGCAGCCACTGACCCGCGCGGGAGAAGGACTCCCGCTGCGAGAACAGGTAGAGGATGAATGCGCCGGTCGCCAGCAGGTAGAAGCCCGCGGTGGCCTGAAGAAGGCTCTGGTACATGGTTTCCGACGATTATATCGCATCGGCGGAGCAGGGTGTAACGGGCACATCGACGACGTGCTCCCGGACCCGTCGGGAGGATTCAGAGGCGGGCGCGGCCATGCCGACCCGCCCGTATCCGGTCACGATTGCGTGCCGGGGATTCTGAGGCGCTGGCCGACGCGGATCCGGTCCCGGTCGCGGATGCCGTTGGCACGCTGGAGAGCCGCAAGCGACACTCGGTAACGGTCGGCGATGATGGAAAGCGTCTCTCCCCGGCGCACGCGGTGGTACAAGCGCCTTTGCTTCGCGACCCTTTGGGCGCCCGGTATCTCCAACCGTTGTCCGACGCGCAAACGCCGCACGCTCTGCACGCCGTTCGCTCTCCGGATCGCACGCGCCGTTGTCCCGTGGAGTTGGGCGATGTCCCACAGCGTATCGCCGCGTCTCACGACATGATGCAGACCCTCGTCGTCACCGGCCGTTTCCGCAACCTGTCGCTTCTCTAAAGCCCCGCGCTTGTCGGCCCCCCGCGGCTTGTCCACGACCCTGACGGATCGCTTCCCGTCGCGGGGCTTGGCCGGCGACCGGCCCGGGATCTCCAGGCGCTGCCCGACGAGCAAGAGGTGGGCGCTCCTCAGGTCGTTGACGGCCTGGATCGCGCCCGCCGACGTACCGTAGATTTTCGCGATCCCAGAGAGCGTATCGCCCCGACTCACGACATGGTACGGGAAGGACGACATCGGCCCGATGCCCGCCAAAGCCTTGCGGAACCATTGACCCTGTAATTCCGGCGCCTTGAGCCGATAGCCTTTTGGTATCCACGCGGCGCGACGGCTCAACGCCGGATTCCACTTGAGGAACTCCGCGCGTGAAACCCGGCTGCGGCGAAGCAGCGAAGACACCGACACCCGTTTCGTGAGGCTGATCTCTTCCAGGTGAACCAGGGGATCGCGGCGGACGTGGGGCAGGTGACGATCGACCTCGCGCATGATGTGCACGGCCGCGAGAAACTCGGCGTAGAAATTCTTGGAAGCGAACTTGAAGGTGCGGCTGCGATAACGCCTTATGATGGTGGTGATGTCCCGCGTGCCGACCCGGCGCACCGCTCTCTTCATGCCGTTGCGCCCGTGGTTGTAGGCGGTCACGGCCAACGGCCATGTGCGGAGTTCCCGGTAGTTCTCCTGCAAGAGGCGCGCCGCGGCCCGGGTCGCCTCCATCGGATCCCTGCGCTCGTCCACGAGCCGCGTCACCCGCATGTACCGCCGCCCCGTGCGCGGCATGAATTGCCACATGCCGACGGCGCCGCGGAACGAACGCGCGTCGTTCCTGAACGACGACTCCACGAGGGGCAGGTAGGTCAACTCCACCGGCAGCCCGCGGGCGGCGAAGACCTTGCGCATGTGCTCCAGGTAGCGTCCCGACCGGCGCACTCCGCCCTCGAAACGCTCACGGATGCCCCGCTGCATCCTGATCCGACTTGACGGGATGCCGCGCCGCTGGAGCCGCGCGCGCACCGAACGAAACACCCTTCGGGTACTCGCGTTCGGCTTGACCCTGACCACCTCGTGTATCCGCGACATGTTGCGGGGATCGAAGAACACGAGCTGGGTGGAGTCGTAGTCGAGAAAAATCGCCTTCCAGAACTTGACGGCAGGCTCGAGCCCGGCGGGTATGGCGAACGGATCGGCTTGCTTGGAGGCCTGTACGCGCGCCAAGGCGTCGGGCGCGTAGGGCATGCTGCCGCAAAGGAGGATGAAAAGACTCGCCAGGACCACGAAGAAGCGTGTCGTGCAGCAGCGCGTCGTGCAGAACTCCTTCAAAAGCATTGGCTTAGAGTAATCGGTGTAAACCTGTTTGTCAAATATACAGGCCTATTGCCCGAAAAAACTCCACTTTCGAGTCAGTCACCCGGCCCTGTCGGCGGCTATTCGAAATCGCAGGGTATCTGGGTGGGCCCGTATCCCTGCCAGTACTTGCAGGTTTCGGGGTCGTATCTTCCCTGCAGGAAGGTGCCCGGCTTCTCGGCGCGGACGATGATGGCGACGGTACGCTGCTCGCCGCTCTCCTCGGCGTGGATCTGCCACGGGCGCACCAGATCGATCTTGCCCGGTCCCACGTCGACGTTCTCGGTCTTGCGCACTTCGGCGTAGTCCGGCTTGGAGCCGTCGTCCAGCCGCTCGTAGCGCTCGATGGTCTCGTTGCCGTCGAGCACGCCGTACAGCGTCCAGTTGTGCGCGTGGTCGTGGATGCTGGTGCGCGTCCCCGGCGCCTTGACGAGCCCGTTGATGACGAAACCGTGGTCCGGATCCTCGTACAGGAGAAGGTTCTGCGCCCGCTGTCCGCCTTCGGCCACGGTCAACCCGCCCTGGTCACAGGACGGCCACTGCTCCGACTGCGCCCTGACGCCGGGGTCCGCCAGGAGCTCGCTCAGAAGTGGCCCCATCTTCTCCCAGCGTTTGTCCACATCGGCCTCGCCGGCATGGAGTTGACGGACGGCCGTGATGAAGCGCTTGGCGGCGGATTGCTCCGTTTCCTGGGTCGGCATGGGACGTGCGCTCATGGTGTTTCCTCCCTTGGCTTCGCGGGGTGAGATTGCTGGTGCGTTTGTCGGGAGCGGGCTTGCCCGCCCACGCAGATCAAAAGCAAAAGTATCCGAGGATCGGGCGCCCCTGTCAACCCGCATCCACGCCCTTGACCACCTGCACGCGACTCGTGTCACGCAGCTTGTCGAACGGGTCCTTCTCCACCTCGAAGTAGTAGGGTTGCGCGGAACTCTTGAGGATGTAGCGACTGCTCTCCTCGTGGGCGACCACGGCATGCTCGACGGGCGTTCCCTCCTTGAGCTCGATGGTGTACCGCACGACCGGCTTGCCGGCCTCGAACCGCGCCCGGCCGCCGTCACCCAGCACGTCCGTAAAGGTCACCTCGGAGACCCGTTCGACCATCTCCTGCACGGGCTCGACGTCGGTCTGCTCGCTCTCGCGCAGATCTTCCACCTGGAACCCTCCGTCCTTGGCCTTCAACGCGAAGGCTCCCAGATCGATGCGCGCGATGTCGTTCACCGGCGTCTTGAGCGCCTCCGAGTCGTACCACTGGCTCGGGTCCGTCGGCGCGTCGAAGGCATTGAAGTCGATGGCGTAGGTATGCTCGTCGCCGTCGAGGCGCGCGTGCACCTTGCGAAAACCCGGGGACGAGCCCAGGAAGACGTCACCCAGCACCGCCTCTCCCTTGAGGAACCGCAGCCGCCTCTCGAACGCGTCCAGCGTCACCTTGAACTGCCGCGCCGCCACCATCGTCTGTCCCACCGGCCACGACCGCCTGGCGCCGAGGAGCTTGTCCGTGAACTGCGCGAACTTCGCGGACACCACGGGGAAATCGCTCTTGTCCGGCAACACCCACCCGTCCCCCTTGCGCGTCAGGCGCAGGAGACGCTCCCCCGGCTGCTCGATGGTGACCGTATCCGCGCTGTCCACGTCCACGGCCACGAGCGGTGTGTCGGCCTTGAACGGGTCGGGCGCGTCCCCCTCCAGGTGGACCCAGGCCACGAGTCCGGCCTGTAGCACCAACAACAGCAGCAGGAACTTGATCGATCGGCTCACGCTGAACCCTCTCCGTGTCGACAGCGCCGGCGCTCACCCGCACGGCGGCAAGCCGGGCACGGCCCTATACTGCCAGCATCCGGTGGTAGCGGTCCCGAACGCGGCGCAAATGGTAGCGGTGGCCGCCGTAGACCAGCGCGAGACCCGCCAGCACCAAAGCGTAGTTGAGATACTCCCAGAACGCCTTCCGCTCCCGCGTCATGGGGACCAGCGTGCGCGCGAAACGGGCACGGCTGCGGATGGACAGCAGCGCCCGGTCCTCCAGCGCCCAGTCCACCACGTTCTCCATGAACTGCAGCGAGTTGACGAAGCGATCGTTGGCCGCCGCGCGCGAGAGCCGCAGCGTCTGGTCGGTGAAGGCGTCGTTGGAGCCCACCAGGATGATGCGCGCCGATTCCGGCGACTTGTCGATCAGACCCGTCACCACCGGCTCCGGCTTTTCTTCGGCGGTTTCCTGCGCGGGTTCGGCGGCCGCCGTCTCCTCCGGCTTCTCCCCATCGTCCGGGGCCAGCAGCGGCGACTCCTTGCCCGCGTAATACGACCGGAAGACTCCTTCCACCACTCCGGCCAGCACCCGCGCCTGGGGCTGTCCCTCGCGCTCGAACCCCAGCTTGGGGTGGACCTTGTAGTCCGGGTGCACCTTCAAGGAGTCGGACACCCAGGATTCGCCGGAGCTGGCGAGCAGCGGCGTCGCGCGGACGCCCCCGTCCTCGTCGTCGGGAAGCGACAGCGGCGACGCCCAGCTCAGGGTCAACTGGGGCAGCCGGGCGGTGATGGGGTTGTCCTCGTTGAGGCCCCGGCCCCGCACGTCGACGAAATAAGGATAGGGCACGAGTTGGAGCTCCCGCACCGTGAAGGTGCCCACCTGCCGGTTCACCGTCACCGGGAAGGGCTCGTTCTGCGGATCCAGCACCAGGGTCTTTCGCACGGTCAGGCCGTAGTGTTTCAGCAACGGTTCGAGACCGGAGGTATGCGGATTGGCGGCCAGGCCGGCCTGGGTCCGCGTGACGGCATAGGGCGAGGTCAGGAGCGCCACGGAGCCGCCCTTCATCAGGAACTGGTCGACGGCGAACCGCTGCTTGGCGGTGAAGTTCGCGGGCGAGGCCAGGAGCAGCAGGTCGACGTTGTCCGGCACCACTCCGGACGTCATATCCACCAGTTGGACGCGGTAATTCTCCTGCAGCTTCTGTGCCAGGAACCGGAAGCCGCGCTCCGGAGGCAGGGGACGCATCCCCGGCTGCCGTGGCGGTCGAAGCGGAGGCACGTGTATGCCGATGGTCTTGATGAACCCCGGAGCCAGGCGCCGGAGCGCTCCCTCGATACTGCGCCGGACGGCCTCCTGGTTGAGCTTCTCCGGCAGGGGCACCTGCACCGTGGTGCCGTTGTTCTTCATCAGCATGTAGAAGTAGAACTTCTTGGGATCAAGGGGACCCAGGGTCATGGGGCGAAAGCCATGCCGCTCCGCAAGCTGACGCGCCACCGCGCCCCCCTCCTCCTCCGGATCGACCACGGTATACTTGAGCTTCCCATCCGACTCCTTGCGCAGCTCCCTTAGCGAGATCAGCAACTGCCTGCGGAAAACCGCCATGGACTCGGGCAGTTTCTCCCTGGGCGAGACGTACGCCTCGAATTCCACGGGCTGATCGATGCCGGCGAAGAGCGCGCCGATGTCCTGGAATCCGTAAAGCACCTTCTTGATGCCGCGGGCGAGGTCGTACTCGAGGTTGCGCAGGCGCACCTGCGTTCCCGTCCTTCCGCCCCTGACCTCGATCAGATCGGTGAAGCGCAGCACCTCGTGCTTGTCGCCATACTGGAGCAGCAGGTCGAAGTAGGAGTTGACCAGCGAGTTCTGGTAACGGTCGACGGTGCGGAAGGGGGTCGGACGGATGTTGTAGCGCTGGTTGGCCTCCTCCTCCAGACCGGGATCTTCCCGCGGGTCGACGAACTCGGCGCGCACCCGACCGCCGCTGATGGACTCGATCTCACGTATGGTGTCGCGGATCCTCGGGATCAGGGGCGTCAGCAACGGGTGCGTCCGTGCGCTGAAGTAACCGCGGATGAGCAGCGGCTCCTGCAACTGGGCCACGAGGTCGCGGGTTGCCCGCGAGATGGAGTAGTCCCGGTCCGCGGTGAGGTCCGCGCGCACCGTGACGCCGCGCTGCAGCCAGAAGTTGGCCAGCACGAAGTTGGCCACCACCAGGGCCGTGGCCAGCCGCCACGCCCGGTGGCGCGGCTTCTGTCCTTCCCCGGACCAACGCAGCCGTTCCAGCGAGAATACGTTCAGGGCGAGGAAGACGCCCACGACGCTGACGTAGTAGTAGACGTCCCGCAGGTCCAGGATGCCGCGGGTGATGGACTCGAAGCGCACCCCGGTGGCCGCCAGGCCCAGGTATTCTGCCCATTGATGGCCCACCAGGGAACCGAAGGTCAGGGAGCCCAGGAGGTAGAAGACGAAGCCGATCACCGTCGTGAGGATGAGGCTCGCGATCTGGCTCTCGTTGCGCGCGCTGATGTACAGGCCGATGGAGCAGTAGGCCGCCGCCAGCAACAGCGACGCGAGGTACGCTCCCAATACCGGGCCCCAGTCCAGGGGGCCCATGAACGACACGGTCGCGGGCACCCCCACGGTGAGCGCCAGCGCGATGGCCACCAGGCCCAGGCAGGCGAGGAACTTGCCCAGCACCAGGTGGAGCGTCTTCACCGGCATGGTGAAGAGGAACTCCAGGGTCTCCATGCGCCGCTCCTCGCTCCACATCTTCATGGTCAGCGCGGCGCTCAGGAAGATCAGCAGGATCGGCATCCACTCGAACAGCGGGCGCACATCGACGATGTTGCGCGAGAAAAACTGCTCGACCCAGAAGAAGATGAACAGGCACACCGCCGAGAACGTCCCCAGGAAGATGAACGCCACCGGCGACGAGAAGTAGGTGGAAAACTCCTTCTTGGCGATGCTCCAGATGCTACCCGCCATGGCTGTCCCTCTCCGATACTTCGCGGAACACCGTCTCCAGGGTGCGAGCCTGCTCGCTCAGGCGATAGAGATCCCAGCCGCCTTCCACCGCCGCCCGGGCCACCCCGGGCGCCACCTCGTCCGTGGCGGCTTCGAGCTCCAGGGCGTAGGTCTCGCCCCGCGGCCCCTCGGCCGGCAGGACCGCGGCGACTCCGGGAACGTCGCCCAAGCGGCCGGCCGCGTCATCGGAAGGATTGCCCAGCCCCACCACCAGCCGGTTGGACTGCCGCAGCTCGCTCAGCCGGGCGTCCACCGCGATGCGCCCCTGCACCATGATGATCACCCGCTCGCACACCGCCTCCACCTCCTGGAGGATGTGCGTGGAAACGATGATGGTGGCGTTCTCGCTCAGGTCGCTCACCAGCGTGCGCATCTGGAAGATCTGTGCCGGGTCCAGACCGTTGGTGGGCTCGTCGAGGATCAGGATCTCCGGCTCGTGCACGATGGCCTGGGCCACCCCCAGCCGCTGCTTGTAGCCCTTGGACAGCGTCGCCACCGGGTCCAGCGCCCTTTCCGCCAGCCACGTCCGCTCCAGCGCCCGCCGGAGCGCCGCCGGCCGTTCGGCGCGCGCCACCCCGCGCAGGTCCGCCACGTACTCCAGGTAGCGCACCACCGTCATGTCCGGATAGAGCGGCGCGTTCTCCGACAGGTAACCCAGCCTGCGCTGGATGCTCAGGCGCTCCTCGGAAACCGGCATGCCGTCGATGAACACCGACCCCGCGGTGGGCTCGATGTACCCTGTGAGCATCCGCATGATGGTGGTCTTCCCGGCGCCGTTATGCCCCAAGAGACCGACCACCTCCCCTTTCCCGATGGAAAAGGAGACGTCGTCCACCGCCACCAGATCACCGTACTTTCGGGTGAGACCCTCGACCTCGATCACGCTGCACCTTTCCGGCCGGACTGTTCAATGTTCAGGGTTTGGGGATGGGCTCTTCGCAGCCGAATGAATGATTTTCTAACAGATCGGGATGCGGTGTGCGAATCGGGGGCGGTGGGCGGAATGGATGAATGTACTAGGGCAACCGTGGGCGGGTGCTTGACAAACATCCTTATTGATAATAATTTCTCAATAATGTTTGAAATCAGAAGGAAAAACCGTGCGGGACGTCGGCCGGGTTGGAGGAGCGTTTTCCCCGTCAATGCGTAGGCCAATCAGAATCAATGGCTCCGCGGGAGAGACGCGGTTCGGACGTGCCGTCTCGCCTCTGGGCAGCGGCGTGGCCGTTCAACTTGTTTGGGCAGGTACCCTTGCGACCCTGCTGTGGGTCGTCGCGGCCTGGGCGATGGGGTGGCTGCCATGACAGCCGCCTTTTCCCTCCACGACGTCACCCTGGGATACGACCGCCATCCGGCTGTGCACCACCTGACCGGCAGCTTCGCAGCCGGTTCGTTGACGGCGCTGGTGGGCCCCAATGGATCCGGCAAGAGCACCTTGCTCAAGGGACTGATGGGGCTCATGGCGCCACTCGATGGCCGCCTGGAACGCAACGGTCTGCGCCAGAGCGATATTGCCTATCTGCCCCAGCAGGCAGAGATCGACCGCAGTTTCCCGATTTCGGTGATCGAGACGGTGTTGCTGGGTCACTGGCAGACCATCGGTCTGTTCCGCCCACTCACGCGTACCCTGCGGCGGCAAGCCGAGGAAGCGCTGGTGGCGGTAGGTCTCGGCGACTTCGGTCGACGGCCGATTGCCTCCCTGTCGGCGGGGCAGTTCCAACGGGTCCTGTTTGCCCGCATGCTGTTACAGGACTGTCCTGTCATTCTGCTCGACGAGCCCTTCACGGCCATCGACACCAGGACCACGGCCGACCTTCTGAGGGTGGTGGCGAGATGGCATGGCGAAGGACGAACGATTATCGCCGTGCTGCATGACCTCGACCAGGTACGGGAGAGTTTTCCCGACACCCTGCTGATTGCCCGGGAGCCCGTTGGCTGGGGGGCGACTACCGAGGTTCTGCGGGCAGAACATCTCTTCCGGGCGCGACAGATGGCGGAGGCGTGGGATGACCGTGCCGAGGTCTGCTGGCGAGGCGTTGCCTGATGGACCTCCATGCCGCTCTGATCCAGCCCTTCATCGAGTTCGGGTTCATGCGCAGGGCGCTGGCGGCTTGCCTGGCGCTCAGCCTCGGCTGCGGCCCGGCCGGCACTCTCCTTGTTCTGCGCCGCATGAGCCTCGTCGGGGATGCCTTGAGCCACGCCGTGCTGCCGGGCGCGGCCATCGGCTTCATGATCGCCGGGCTCTCCCTCGTCGTCATGAGCTTCGGCGGCTTCATCGCCGGCCTCGTCGTGGCGGGGCTGTCCGGTCTCGTGGCGCGTGTGACGCCCCAGCGCGAGGATGCCAGCTTCGCCGCCTTCTACCTCATTTCGCTGGCGCTTGGGGTGCTCATTGTCTCCACGCACGGCAGCAACGTCGATCTCATGCACGTCCTGTTCGGGACCATTCTCGCTGTCGACGATGCATCCCTGCTGCTCATTGTCTCGATCGCGACGCTGACTCTTTTCATCCTGGCCGTCATCGGACGCGGATTGATCGTCGAGTGCTTCGATCCCGGTTTCCTGCGCGCCGTGGGCGGCCCCGGCGCGACCGTTCACTTCGTGTTTCTGGTGTTGGTCGTCATGAACCTCGTGGCCGGGTTCCACGCGCTCGGTACGCTGATGGCGGTGGGTTTGATGATGCTCCCGGCCGCGGCCGCGAGGTTCTGGGCCGGCGAAGTTGCGACACTCACGGCCACAAGCAGCGCCATCGCTTTCGCTTCCGCCTATACCGGGCTGCTGCTCTCCTACCACGTAAACCTCCCGTCCGGACCGGCCATCATCCTGGTCGCCGGGGGCGTCTACATCGTCTCGGTTGTCGCGGGTCCGCGCGGCAGCCTGTGGGCGCGGTTCCTGCCGCGCCGCCATCTCGAAGCTTGAATCACAAGGAGGATCCAAACCATGCATCGCTTTTCGCGCCGCTTGTTCCTTGCTGCGCTAGTCACGCTCGTCACCCTCGCTGTCGCCGCGACGTCTCCATCCTGGGCAGCCGACAAGCTCAAGGTCGTTGCCACCTTCACGGTTCTCGGAGACATGGTGAAGAATGTCGGCGGGGAGCACGTCGCCCTCACCACGCTGGTGGGGCCGGACGGTGATGCCCACGTCTACGAACCGACTCCGGCCGATGCGCGCGCGCTGGCCGAAGCGGACCTCGTCCTCGTCAACGGCCTCGGCTTCGAAGGCTGGATCGACCGGCTCGTCAAGGCATCCGGCTACAAGGGGCCGGTTGTCGTGGCCAGCGAAGGAATTGCCCTGTTGAGAACGGAAGAGGATCACGGCCATGGCCATGACCACGGCCACGGCCACCACGACGAGGGCGAGTTCGACCCTCACGCCTGGCAGGACCTCGTCAACGGACGCCTCTATGTGATCAACATCGCTCGTGCGCTTGCCACGGCCGATGCGGCCCGTGCCGACGACTACCGCCGCCGTGCCGCAGCTTACGATCATGAACTGGTGATGCTGGATCGGGACATCCGCAGCCGGCTCGACGGCGTCCCCGCGGAACGGCGCAAGGTGATCACCTCGCACGACGCGTTCCAGTACTTTGGGCGCGCCTACGGCATCGGCTTTCATGCCCCGGTCGGTCTCAGCACCGAAGACGAGCCGTCGGCAGGCGAAGTGGCCGCTCTAATTCGCCAGATGCGGGATGAGGGCATCCGCTCATTGTTCGTCGACAACATCACCGACGCCCGCCTGGTGCAGCAACTCGCCCGTGAAGCCGAGGCCGTCATTGGCGGTACGCTCTACTCGGACTCGCTTTCCGGTGCCGACGGTCCGGCGTCGACCTATCTCGACATGTTCCGCCACAACGCGAACGAAGTCGTCAAGGCCTTCACGAACTGAGCGGGGGCCGTGTCGCAGGGAGAAGAGAGAACATGTTGATCAACACATCACCGCGTAGCCCGAATCGCCAACGGGTTCGACATATCAAGGAGGCCTTGCGCGCAGCGCTGAGCCTTCCCGACAGCGCGACGGTTACGGTCACCGAGCTGGCATGTCTCGAAGAGGGCTGTCCGCCCATCGAGACGGTGGTTGGCCTGCTTCGGCCCGATGCCCCGCCGCTGCAACACAAGCTTCACAAGACCACGGACGCCGTTGACGCCGAAGACCTGGTCCAGGTCTGCAGGGCCTGGGGGTTCGACGTCCAGGCTCCGGTACTCGCACCTCTGCTCCAGGAGAACTAGATATGGACACGCCACAGAAAATACCTGTTTCCATCCTCACCGGCTTCCTCGGCTCCGGCAAGACGACCCTGCTCAACCGGATCCTGAGTGAGGAGCACGGCAAGCGCATTGCCGTGATCGAGAACGAGTACGGGGAGGTCGGCATCGACCAGGCGCTCGTCATCGACGCTGACGAGGAGGTCTTCGAGATGTCGAACGGCTGCATCTGCTGCACCGTGCGCGGAGACCTGATTCGGGTACTCAACAACCTCAACAAGCGCCGCGACAAGTTCGACTATGTGCTGGTGGAGACCACCGGGCTCGCCGATCCCGGCCCGGTCGCTCAGACCTTCTTCATGGACGACGAGATTCGCGAGGAGTTCTCCCTTGACGGGATCGTCACGCTCGTCGATGCGGCCCACATCGAGCAGCAGCTCGGGCGCAGCGACGAGAGCACGGAGCAAGTCGCGTTCGCGGACGTCCTCGTTCTGAACAAGACGGACCTCGTCAACGACGAGGCGCTCGACAGGCTCGAAGCCCGGCTCCGAGACATGAACCGAATGGCGCGAGTCGTGCGCAGCGAGCGGGCGGACGTCCCCGTCGAGACGGTACTCAACCTCGGCGCCTTCGACCTGGACAAGGTGCTCGAGCGCCGTCCCACCTTCCTTGAGCCGGAGTATCCGTTCGAATGGACCGGGGTCTATTCGCTCGATACCGGCCGCTACGAACTCAGCCTCGCCGACGGACCTGATCCGGCGATGTCGCTCGTCGTCGTGTCCGACCAGGGCACGGATGACGCTGCCCTCCGCGAGGGTGCGGAGTGGTGTGTGCGGCGGTACGCCGAACTCGCGGAGACCGTTTGCCCGGGGGAGGAGATTCCTGTCGGAAAGCACGTGAACCTCCCGCTCGATTCCCCGGGGCGCAAGTCGTTCTTCCTGGAGGTCGCTGCGCCGGTGCGGGTCGGCCTCTACACCCAGCACACCGCGGAAGAGTTCGACCTCCAACTGACGAACGCGGAAGGAGTGCCAGTCAGGCAAGAGGTCGAGCGCACCTGGGTCGCACAGCACGAGCACGACGACGAGGTGGGCTCGATCTCCATCGAGAGGGACGGCGACGTCGATCCCGAAAAGCTCGACGCCTGGATTGGCGAACTGCTCCGTGAGCGCGGGGTGGACATCTTCCGAATGAAGGGCTTCATCAGCCTCGCGGGTGAGTCGCGTCGCTTCGTCTTCCAGGGGGTTCACATGCTCATAGACGGCCAGCCGGATCGTCCGTGGGGAGACTCGCCCCGGCGCAATCAGCTCGTTTTCATCGGCCGCGACCTCGATGAACAGAGCATTCGGCAGGGATTCGAGGCATGTCTGGTTTGAATATCGACAGGAGGAGCCTGCATGAGCGGCGCCGAGAGCAGTGAAACCTTCTATGACGTAGCGATCGTCGGCGCCGGCGCCGCAGGCGTGGGCGCCGCGGTGGCTCTCAGGCATGCCGGCATCGAGAACTTCGTAGTCCTCGATCGCCACACGGTCGGCGCATCGTTCGCCTCATGGCCGGCCGAGACTCGCTTCATCACGCCCTCGTACCCAACCAATTCGATTGGCATGCTCGATTTGAACTCGATCGCGATTGGAACTTCACCCGCGTTCAGTTTGGAGGTTGAGCATCCGACGGGTGAAGAGTACGCGATATATTTGCGTGCAGTCGCACATTTCTTTGAGTTGCCCGTACGCCAGGATACCGACGTGATGCAGATAGCAAAGGTTGGCGACGGCTTTCGCATCGATACGGCCGACGAGAACTTGCAAGCCAGGCATGTCATCTGGGCCGCCGGCGAGTTCCAATACCCACTCTTGAATGGGTTTGTCGGCAGCCAATTGTGTCGTCACACCGCGACCATCGCCAGTTATGGAGAGCTTGACGGTGACGACTTCATTGTTGTGGGCGGCTACGAAAGTGGTGTCGACGTGGCCTACCATCTGGCGTGTCGCGACAAACGAGTGCGGTTGTTCGACAAGGATTGCCCGTGGGAGGAAGAGAGTTCCGATCCCAGTGTCGCGCTTTCCCCGTTTACGCTCGAACGGATGCGTGAAGACTGGTTTGTCGAGCAAGTGGAGCTGTTTCCGCACACACCTATCGAATCGGTCACTCGCGTGGACGACATGTATGAAGTCACGGCTCGAGACGGGCATCGGTTTGAAACCCGCGTGCCGCCACTATGGGCGGGCGGATTTGAGGGGAGTCACAAGTTGGTCGCGGATTTGTTTGAGCGACGCGACGATGGCTTTCCGCTTCTGAGCGAACACGATGAATCAACCATCGTACCGGGAGTATTTCTCTGCGGCCCCGCAGTTCGCCATGACAATTCCGTCTTCTGCTTTATCTACAAGTATCGACAACGATTCGCCGTTGTCGCCAAAGCCATTGCGACCTCGTTGGGGCTGCCGGCGGAAGACTTGGAAGAGTACCGTAACTGGGGCATGTATCTCGATGACCTCTCCTATTGTGGGGAGGAGTGCGTATGTTGACGGGAAACGACGAAGGGGCCGTCGCGTCTGGCGCGAGGCGAAACCGACTGGCCAGGGTGCGGAGCATCGAATGGCTCGGACAAACGGCCGCCAGCCTTTGCTGGATTGGCAGCATGCTGACTTACGGGATCAGGTCCGGTGGGGATTGGTTGCAGTTGTTTGCTGCATCCGCATGGCTGTTGGCCAACATCGCAGCGATTGCGACTGCCGAGGCTGATTGAGATGTCGGCGGCACTCCAAAATGTCGACGGCCCAAGGGGTGTTCTTCGCCGGGGCTGGTCTGCGGCGGTTGGCGACTACGCTATTGCCGGTGGCTGGAGCCTGCGTGGTGAGGCGCTGATGGTCGGTGACGCTGCGGGTGGCGTTTACGCATTCGACGGCAAGTCTGGCGCGACCACCTGGGAGCGGCGCGGGGTTCATGATGGCGGTGTGCTCGCGGTGGCGGTCCACCCGAGCGGAACCACGTTCGCTACGGCCGGCCAGGACGGACGAGTCCTCATCTGGGGTGTCGCTGAAGGTCAGGTACAACAGGCTATCGACATCGGGGACGATTGGGTGGAGAACGTGGCGTGGTCGCCGGACGGCCAGTGGTTGGCGGCCTCCTGCTCCCGGCAGGTTCGCGCGTATGGCGTGGACGGCGCGGAGGTTTGGCGATCTGAGGATCATCCCAGCACGGTCAGCGCGATCGCCTGGTCGAGCGCAGGGGAGCTGGCGACGGCCTGTTACGGCCGAGTGACGTTTTTCGACGCGCCCACCGGCGAGCTTCGCCAGAAGCTGGAGTGGCAGGGCTCCCTGGTGTCGATGGTGCTGAGCCCGGACGGGGATATCGTGGCCTGCGGCAGCCAGGACAACACCGTGCACTTCTGGCGTCGCTCCACGGAGCGGGACGCCATGATGTCAGGATATTCCGCCAAGCCGTCGGCCCTGGCTTTCGATGATACCGGCACCCTTTTGGCCACCGGCGGAGGGGAGGCGGTGACGGTCTGGAGCTTCGAGGGAGATGGTCCCGAAGGCACGCGGCCCGGTGTACTGGAGCATCATGTTCAACCCGTCACGACGCTTGCCTTCGCTCGCCGCGGGATGCGCCTGGCCTCGGCGGCACGGGATGGCGCCGTAGTGGTGTGGTCGCTCGAGAGAGACGGAAATGGCCGTCCGATCGGGACCGCGGTTTTGGCGGGCATCGGGGCGAAGCTGTACTGGCGTCCGGACGGGCGCGCGCTTGCCGCGCTCGACGCACAGGGTGGCGTGACGGCTTGGCGGATAGGATGAACGAATGCCCGAATCGCCCGCCGGGGAGGGCGCGTATTTCACCCTCCCTCGCCCTGAAAATCAACCCCCCCTACCCCCCCTTGTCAGGGGGGTATAAAAAGGCAACACCCGCCACCGTTAGAGGGGCTTTCGTTTTTTCTTGCCCCCCTGACAAGGGGGGTAGGGGGGGTTGCCTTTGTCCCCTGACAAAGACTTTCTCAACAG
>JAJDXX010000076.1 GCA_022823055.1 Candidatus Binatia bacterium
CCCGTTCGGTGTTCTCACTCAATGCCCCGCTGGCGGATTCGAGCCATTCGGAAATGGGGTCCGGAGGGGGCCGGACAGGGTGTCTGGAAGGCGGTTTTGGAAATTCATTCCGAACGGGGGCCCGGAGGGGCGGTTTCCCCGGATTTCGAACTGTTAACGCGCGTTTACTCTCGATAAATGTAGTTATCGCGAGCAAAAAGCAAGATCAAAACGCGGTCACAGGCCTGGATCGGAGGACCCAGAATTGTTCATCAAGAAGAGCGACCGGAACCTGCCAAACCGAATAATCTGATCTCACTGGGAGAAGAACGATGAAATCCAAATCGACACACCGGACACCCCTGGCTCTTTATGTATGGCGGCACCTGGCGGCGGCGTTCGCGCTGCTGCCGGCCGTGACGGTCACGGTAATAACGATCGGAACGGGCCCGGCGCTCGCCGACGTGGCCTGCCGGCCGGGCTCGTGGACGCCCGGCTGCGCGACGCAGAAAGCGGCGCCGCAGAACCCGGCGCTCGCAGCCTTGTCATGCCGGCCGGGGTCGTCGTTGCCCGGCTGCGCGACGCAGACGCAGCCGGAGCCGCCCACGGTGACCGCGCTGACGGCGTCGTTCCACGGCCTGCCGGACGCGCACGACGGCAGCGGGCTGTTCACCTTCGAGCTCCGGTTCAGCCAGGAGTTCTCCGGCCTGCGGCTGGGGATGCTCAGGCGGACGCTGGAGGTGACCGGCGGCCGACTGGTGGACGTGAAGCGCACGGTGCGGGGCAAGAACCGCCGCATGACGGTCAGGGTGCGCCCGTCCTCGTCAGGGGAGGTAACGGTGGCGCTGCCCGAGGTGGGGTGGCTTTGGAGCGCGGCCTCGGCTGTGGTCTCGGGTCCCTCGGCGCCGTCGTCGCTCACGGCTACGTTCCATGGCCTGCCGGACGCCCACAACGGCAATAAGCTGTTCAGCTTCGAAATCCGGTTCAGCGAGGAGTTCTCCGGCCTGCGCCTGACGGCGCTCAAGGAGGCGCTGGAAGTGACCGGCGGCCGGCTGATCGACGTGAAGCGCACGGTGCGGGGCGAGAACCGCCGCGTGACGGTCAGGGTGCGTCCGACCTCGCACGAGCCGGTGACCGTGGCGCTCGGCGCGACCGACGACTGCTCGGCGGCGGGCGCGATCTGCGCCGGCGACGGGCGGAAGCTGTCCGGCTCGTTGAGCGCCAGCGTCACCTCGCCGGCCTGGCAGACCGCGCCGGTCATCCACTCCATCGACCTTGAGAGGCTCAGGAGCCTGAACCCGAACCCGCCGGTGGTGAAAACCGTCCAGCGGACGGTGAGTTCTTCGGCGCCGCCCGGGTTTCCCAGCGCTGCCGGGTGGGTCAGCAACGTGAACGCCGCCACGGCACCTGATGCGCCCGACATCGCGATCCGGGAGAGGCACGGCGACAGCAGCCCCGTGGCGATAGACTTTCCGTGCAGGACCGGCGTCGGGGCGGCCAAGGTTGACGCCTGGTGCCGGGTAGGAGCAGGGATCGCGGAAGACAGGGCAGACCTGAGAGGAGGTTCAGATACCTACGGGCGGTGGTTCACCTATCCGTCCAACGCCGGCACGAACGACATGAAGGTTCATCTCCAGGTCCGCAGGGGGACGTGGGGGGTCGACGGAGCCAAGGTGACTCTGTCAGGCTTCTTCTACAGGAAGAACCGGCGGGTCGCCCTGGACTACTTCCACAAGCACCTGGACTTCTTCAAGGCCGAGGCGCACCTGGAGGCGCCCGGAACCGCCGTGCAGCCGACAGTAGCGGATGGCACCAGTGCGACGTGGACGGGCAAGGTCATCGCCCTCGACAGCGGCGGGCGCATTCAAGATAACCACGGGAACCCGAACTTCGGGAGCCGGGGGCAGCTGGTCGGCGGCGATGCCACGATCACAGTGAACAAGATCGCTGGTGTTCCCAATCCCAAGGCGAATGTGAGCCTAACGAACCTCAAGGGCGCCAACGTCTGGAACTCGTCCTATTCCGACTTTTCGTGGGCCAGTTTGGCTGTCACCAACGGATCCTTCTCTGCCATCCATACCATAAACGGAACCTCGATCTCGGGTACCTTCCGCCAGCAGGGCACGGGCACGAACCCCAACACGGTCGCCGGAACCTTCTCAAGGAAAAGCAATAGTTTTGGGAAGGACGGCTTAGTGGGCGGCTTCCACGCCACGCGCAACTAGGCGCGGCCTGCGCGCGCAGCGGGCCAGGAGCACGGGCCGATCCTCCGTCGCCGGCGATTGCGCCCGCTCGGCCGGCCGGGCGCGTTCGCGGCGGCGTTCGCCGTGGCGGTGTCCTGTGCCGGTCCCGGAACCGTAACGTACGTGCAGACCGCGGAGCCTCCCGCGTTGTCCGCCCCGGCTCCTGCCCCGGCCTCCGGGCAGGGAGAGGCCGCCGCGGCCGCCGCGATCCAGGCGACCCTGGCCGTCGCCCAACACCTGATCCAGGAGGGCCGGCCGGTGGACGCCTTCGCGGTCCTCATCGAAACCATGGACACGCTGCCGGAGGACACGGACGACGCTCCGCTCCGATTCGCCATCGCCCAGGCCCTGATGGCGGGCGGACGGCTCGTCCAGGCGGAGCTGGTGCTGGCGCGGCTGGCGGAGGAGCGTCCGGACAATCTCCGGGTCCGTCTCGACCGCGCGGCGGTGCTGTTCGAGCTGGGCCGCCATGACGAGGCGGGGGAAGTGTTCCGCGCGGTCCGCCGCGCGCCGGAGCTGCCCGCCGACACTCGCCGCCAAGTGGAGGGGTTCCTCGGCCGCATCCTCGACCGGCAGCGCCTGCGCGTCGATCTCGACCTCGGGCTCTGGTACGACGGCAACATCAACGGCGCCCCCGAGACCGACACGGTGGCGATCCCCGCCTTCGGCAACCTGGTGTTCGACCTGGAGGAGCGCCC
>JAJDXX010000063.1 GCA_022823055.1 Candidatus Binatia bacterium
CCGTATAAAACGTCGTGAAGATGCGCAGGACTTTTTGTCGTCGGCAAGGAGCGACGACGAGCAGTGGCCCCTACCACGCGAGGAGGAGCAACGCAGCCGACGGCGAAAAGGACAAGCAGATTCATGACGTTTTATACGGGACAGGACACTAGACCCTTTCGACCGCCCGGAGCCGCGCCGAGCGCGCCCTGGGATTGGCCCGCACCTCTTCCTTACCGGGCACGCGTGGTTTGCGCGTCACCGCGGCGGCCTTGCGGCTCCAGCCGCAGACACATCCGGGGAGGCGCGGTGGGCACACGCAATCCAGACCCCATTTGTGGAAGGCGCGCTTGACCAGCCGGTCCTCCATTGAATGGAACGAGATAATGACGAGCCGCCCGCCGGCGCGCAGCATCTCGTAGGCCGTTTCGAGAAATGTCTCCAGGTTCTCCAACTCCCGGTTCACGGCGATGCGCAAGGCCTGGAACGTCCGAGTGGCCGGGTGAGTCGCCGGCGTGCGCGCGCCCCGGGGCCGCCCGCCCGCGCCACCCAAGGCCCGAGCAACGATCCCCGCCAGTTGCCGGGTGGTCTCGATGGTCGTCCCGCGCCTTTCCGCGCCGATGGCCCGCGCGATCCGGCGCGCCCCCGGTTCCTCGCCGAACTCGCGTATCAGTTCTCCCAGCTCACTCACCGGCAGCGTGTTCACCAACTCGTGCGCGTCCGGTGACCGGCGCCGGTCCATGCGCATGTCGAGCCGCGCATCGTTGGCGAAGCCAAAGCCCCGGTCGGGAACGTCGAGTTGATGCGAGGACAGCCCCAGGTCCAGCAGTAGGCCGTCCACGCCCGCCCAACCCAGCTCGTCGAGCACCGCGGGCGCCTCGGTGAATCCCGCCCGGCGCAGGACCACGCGCCCGCCGAATCCCGCCAGGGCGTGCCCGGCCGCGTCCACGGCGGCGTCGTCCCAGTCGAGACCCAGAAGCTCACCGTCCGGAGACGACCGGCGCAGGATCTCGCGCGCGTGTCCGCCGCCCCCCACGGTGGCGTCCAGGTAGCGCCGCGACGGCGACGGCGCGAGAATCTCCAGCACCTCATGAAGCATTACCGGCTCGTGCGCGTAGCTCATGGCGGCGGCCGTTCAATGACAGGTGGCCGCCCCCTCCCAGTCGTCATCGAAACTTTCGATGGCCTCGTCCAGCGAAGCGTAGTATTCGAACACCCCGTCCATGCCCACCACCCGGAAGATGTCCTTCAGGTGCGGACTCATGCCCGAGATCTTGAGGTCGCCGTTCATCTCGCGCAGCAGTTTCAGGCGGTCCAGCAAGACCCCGATGCTCAGGTAGTTGATGTGGTCCACGGCCTTGAGGTTCAGCACCACCTTGTGCCGTTCCTTCTCGATCAGGCCGCCGATCATGTCCTTGATCCGAACCATCTCCCGGAGGTCGATGTCGCCGTTGACATCGATCACGGCGATATCCTGAATGGCCTTTCGGTCGAGTCCGATCATGGATCGCTCCTTTCTTCCGGTATCGCCTCGTGACTCACAGGCCCAAGTCCGAGAACGAGCCCGGATCCTCCATGAGTTGCTCTTCAGCCTCCGTGAACACCGTGTCCCAGGCGTCCTTGTCCCAGATGCGAAACTTCTCCCCCGCCGATACCAGCATCACGTCGCGCTTGAGGTCCGCGTACTTGCGCAGCGTGGGGGGGATGAGGATGCGTCCGTGCGTGTCCACCTCGCATTCCATGGCTCCGCCGAGATAATAGGTCTGAAACCGCACCATGTTGGGATCGAACTTGGGCCTCTGACGCACCGCCTCCTCCAGCGCCGTCCATTCGTCCAGCGGATAGACGTCGAGACAGCGTTTGGAGCTGACCACGAAGTTTGTGATAATGAGGCGAGGATCTCCCTTGCCCAGGAGGACTTCGCGATACTTGGCCGGAATGCTCAGCCGCCCCTTGGTATCGACTGTATGCTCGTAACGTCCGCGGAACATTGCCTTGCACTCTCGGTGAGACCGAGCTGAACCGTATGGGATTTTATCCCACTTTATCCCACCTAAGGGCGAATATACCCTTGCACCAACCCCTCGTCAACACGAAAACGTCACAATTTTCGGGATCCGTGGTGTAGCCCGATGGGCATCGAAGGCATGGGTTATTCCCACATCTGGCTGGTCCTGGCCCGAAAAAGGGGGAACGACCACAAGATGTGGACTTGAGAACCTGGTCGCGAGCCTGCGCGGGCGGAAATAAACTTGACGGCGCGACCTCGACGGCGCGCCGGTCGGCGGAATGGGTGGGAACGGTGTGTATGTTCGCGGCGGATCGCCGCCGAACGGCGGGATGGGGGGACCAGCGGACCGGTAAGCCGGATTCTGTGACGCTTCCCAACGAGAAGCGGGACGGTCATTCATCTAGCCCCGTGATTGCTCGCGGGGTCCAGCGACCTTACCCGAGGGCTTCAGGCGGACGACCCAACCCTCCTATTTGGTCTTGCTCCGGGTGGGGTTTACCAAGCATCCGCCATCACTGGCGGACCGGTGAGCTCTTACCTCGCCTTTTCAACCTTACCCGAGGGCCCGGCGTGAAGGCCGGAACCCGCCGGGCGGTGTGTTTTCTGTGGCACTTTCCCCCGATCGCTCGAGGCCGCCGTTAACGGCCACCCTGTCCTGTGGAGTCCGGACTTTCCTCCTCCACGCAACGCGGAGGCGACCGTCTGGTCCGCTGGTCCAGACCTCAGTTTCCCGCTTGCAGGGCCTGGACGCAACCCTAGTGTCCTGTCTCACAGATAGCGTTATGAATCTGCGGGTCCTTTTTGCCGTCGCATCTTCATAACGCTATCTGTGAAACAGGACACTAGGGTTGGCCGCCCTGTTCCGGAACCGGCGGGTTGTAGAAGAGAATGCGCTGGCAACTCGGACAGAGGTTCACGCGCTCGTTGCGCAGCACGTCGTTCCAAAGCTGCGGCGGAATGTTCATGTAGCAGGCCTGGCAGATGGCCGACGACACCACCACCACCGCCGTGCCGCCGCGGCGGTTGAACAGCAGCTCGTAACGACCCACCAGATCGTCGTTCAGGCGTGACGCGGTGGACGCGCGCAGGTCGCGAGTCTGGTCGATCTTGTGCTCCAGGTCCGCGATTTCCTGCACCAAGGGCCCTTTTCTCTGGTTCCAGTCGTCCTGGAGGCCGGTCAACTCCTCTTCCTTCTGCTTGAGGATCCCCTCGTGTTCCTCAAGGTCGGTCATCACCTCGATCAGTTCCTCTTCCAGGATGGCGTTGGACTCCTTGATGACGCCGATCTCCCGCTGGAGTGCCTGGAGTTCCTTGAGGTTTTTCACATGGCTCATGCGCATGCGCTTGTCGGTGGCCTTCCGGTTGGCGTCGTGGATGACCTGCTCCTTGTCGCGGCGTACGCGGTCCCGCTCCTCCCACGTCTCCTTCAACGTCTTCACCTCGGCCGCCAGTCGGGCGATATCGCGTTCGCGCGTCTCCATTTCCTGGCGCCGTTCGGTCTGCGCGTCCTTGTGCTCCTTCACTTCGAGATCGATGCCCTGAAGAACCGCGAGTGTTTCCAACTGCTCACGCAACACGGTACCCTCCCGTCGGCGGCCATCCGACAAAAAAAGGAACCGCCCCCGTGGGTGCAGTTCCTTCTTGGCCGTTCAGGCTGTCCGCCCGTCTCCGATAGATTTGTCGTCTCATTCCTGAATCGGAGGGTACCGACATTCGACGAAATTGTCAAAGGGCGGCGTACGGGACACGAAACGGAAGGGGTCACAGGCCCAGCTTGCCGGGATTCATGATGCCGTTGGGATCCAGGAAGCGCTTGAGCGAGCGCATCAGCTCCAGGCTCGGGCCGTGTTCGCGGGCCATGAAGGGCGCCAGCTTGACGCCCACGCCGTGGCAATATTCCACGGACCCGCCGTAAGCGTGAACGCGCTCGAGAAGAGCCCCGACCGCGTCGCCCAGTTCGGCCCGCGCCCGGTCGCCACCCTCCTTCGCGAGCCGCAGGGAGAACAATTCCGGGCCTGTCCAGAGTCCGCTCTCGCGGAAACGCACCCCGCGAGCCGCGGCCAGGGCGATGGCCTCGCGCCGGAAGGTCAGCACTTGCGATGCCGGCAGGGCCACGTGGACCCAGTCCTGGTGCACCCCGTCCCGGCCGCGGTTACGGCGCTCGCTCCGGTTGGCGGCAAAGCGCCGGGCCGTGGAATGGCGTTCGCGCCAGAAGCGCCCCGCCCGCTCGCCCGCGAGTTCCCCGGCGCCGCGGCGCAGACAGGCGTCCAGCGCCACGCTTTCTTCCGCCGCTGCCAGATGGGCGTTCCCCTCAAAGCCCAGGTACAGGATCGACGGCCCGTCCGGGTCCTCCGTCTCGTCGCCGTAGTCGAGGAGAATCGGGCGGCAGCCGGCGCGGGTCAGGTCGCACACCGCCTCGAAGCCCGCGGCGAAGGAGTCGAACCGTAAGGCATGAAGGGAGCGCGTCTCGGGGACCGGGAAGACCCGGAGCGTCAGTTCGGTGAGGATTCCGAAGCAGCCTTCGCCGCCGATGAAGAGGTGCTTGAGATCGAGTCCGGTGGAACGCTTGCTTACGGCGGGCGTGCGGCACAGCTCCCCTTGGGGCAACACCGCCTCCAGCCCCAGCACCTGCCTGCCCATGGAGTCGTACTTGCCGCCACGGTAACCGAGACTGTCGGTGGAGACGGTGCCGCCCACCGTGGCCACCGGCAGGGTCCACGGGTCGTGGCCCAGCATGAGGCCCGAGCCGCGCAGCGCCGCGTCGACCGTTTCCAACACGGCCCCGGCCTGGACCCGGGCCGTCAGCGAATCCGCGTCGATCTCCAGGATGGCGTCCATCCGCCGCAGGTCCACGACGATGCCTGGCGTGAGGGAGGCCGCCGCACCCATCAGCCCGGAGCCCCCGCCGTAGGGCACCAATGGGACCCGGACCTCGTTGGCCAGCCGCACCACGGCCTGGACCTCGTCGGTGTCGGCGGGGATGCAGACGCACAGCGGATGAACGGGGACGATGGGGTGCGCGGGGTGGATACGGCCGTGGCTCAGGGCGTCCCAGGCGTGCAGATCCAGTTCGGCGGGGTCGGTAAGGACGGCCGCCCGGCCGAGCAGGTCAACGAGCCGGCCGATGGTGCCGGCGTATCCGGCCATGCGCCATCCCCGCCTTACCCCGCCTTGAACCGTCAGTGCATGTTCTGGCCGCCGTCCACCACCAGGGTCTGGCCGGTCATGAAGTCGGCCAGGGGCGAGGCCATGAACAGCACGCCGCCGACCAGGTCCTGGGGGACCTGAACGCGCTTGATGGCGCGCTGTCCGATGCTGCTCTCACGCATCTTGAGGATCTCCTCGGTGGGGTTCACCTCGGACAGGGTCGACCCGGGACACAGGATGTTGACCTGGATGTTGTCGTCCCCCACCTCCCGCGCCAGCGTGCGGCTGAAGCCCATGACGCCGGCCTTGGAGGCCACGTAGTGAATGCGTCCCGGAGGGCCGGAGAGCGCGGTGCCGGAGGCCACGTTGATGATCTTGCCGGACTTCTGCTGGCGCATCTGCGGCAGCACCGCACGGCAGCAGAGAAACACGCCCTTGAGGTTCACGGACATGAGCTTGTCCCATTCCTTGATGCTGATCTCCTCGATGCGGCCCCGGTTCATGGGAATGGTGGCAAAGATCGACGCGTTGTTCACCAGCACGTCCACCCGGCCGAACTGCTCGACGGTCTTGGCCACCATCTGCTTGGTGGACTCGTCGTCGGATACGTCCACGTGCACCGCCAGGGAACCGGCCTCGCTCATCTTGCCCAGGTCCGCAGCCACCTGCTCCGCCGCTTCCTTGTCGATGTCGGCCACCACCACGCGCGAACCGGACCTGGTAAACCCTTCACAATACGCCTGGCCGATGCCGTGCCCCCCGCCCGTGACGATCACCACTTTTCCCTGCAAACCTTCGATCATGAGTACTCCTCTCCGGCCGCCGCGTTACCGTGGCGGACCCTGTGACCGCGAAGTTTTCTGGCACTGCTCTATCGGGAAACCGCGGAGGGTGTCAAGCAGGACACCGCAGGGTTTGACCGCATCTCGGATCCGCGTCAGCCAGCGTCTCCCGTGAGCCGGACGGCTAGTTGGGAGCTTTGGACGCCGTACAGCGACTAGGGTTGCAGTTGAGCATGAAATGCCTCGACGGCAAGACGGGCATCTGCCCCCAGCGTCCTGGCATGCAGGTCAGGATGGTCGCTCTTCATCTGCTGGACATAGGCTTGGGTTCCCTGTGCATCCCGAGCTACGAAGTTGGCTCGTAGATCGTTTAACGCCGTACGAACCGCGCCGATCTCTCCAATGAACCGCTCCCGCACTCGCTTGGCCGCCTCCACCGGTCCACCGGCGTCGTTGTGAAGGAGCACGAATGCGATGTCGTACCAATCCTTGGCCTTGCGTCGCGAGAACGCCGCGGCTGTTTTGGCGAGCAGGAACCCGGCCAGACCCGTGACGTTCACTTCGACTTGGTGGGTTACTCCGCACAAACTCTGCGTTGTGAAGCGCTTGCTCCAATCGCGCGGTGTTCACGGCCCCGCACGCAATCTCAAGGTCTACCTGCACATCCACGTCCGTCGTCCCTGCATGATGGAATACACTTCCAGCGCAGAGCAACTCCGGGACCAAACCACCAAGCACGACAAACTCCGGTCTTCCGCCGTATTGTTGGAGGACGCGCACAAGTGCCCACTCTGCTGATTCCCGCGCCGCCCGCGAGCGAGAGGCTTCAGACACCGGACTGACCACGGATCACCTCCCGCAAATGCTCGGCGGCCTCCTCTCCTCGCACGCCGGCGGTGCGCAAGTCGGCGTACACGCGAGGCCACGTAGTGAGACACAGACCCTCTTTCGCTACGGCCAGCCGTCTTGCCGTAACCGTGGGAAACGGACGCAAGGTGAGCCTGCCACCTTCGATCGGTCGTAGACCGGCTTCCATCGCTACGGATTCGAGTCCAGCGATCGTCTTGCTATCGACGTAGACCGCACCGGTGGTGACGGTGGTAAGGTAGGGAGCAAGCACCGACGCTGCGACCGTCCCCGTAGCCGCCCACGAGATGCCCGCGCGCGCCCAGTGCCGACCGACTTCAGTCAGGCCCTGGACGAAGTCACGCCAAGTCACGCCGACCGCCAGTGCGGTTGCCGGCATCATCGCTGACGCCGCGGTCGCGTACTCGTCCAGCAGACGCTCTGGGTCGGAAATTTGACGTCCAGAGCCAGGGCCACGAAGCGCGGCGGCGGTCAGGAGTTCGAGTTCCGTGAGGGTACGCAGTGCATTCGTGGCACTCCCGGCAGAGAGTCCCGTAGTCTCCTGTATCGCGGCCACGGTAGCCTTCCGGCCACACAACAATGCTTCTGCAACGGCAAGGACCGACGGCGTCCAGCACGGCGGTCTCGGCGGGGTCTTCATGGGTCGGCCGCTTCTGGAGACGATCAGCGACCCTAGTGCGATCTCCGCGGCGCCGGTCTCGTCAACCCAACCAATGCCCTCGGCGGAAAGCGCCTTGCGCGCGCCGGGGGACATGCGACGGGCCACCACGACATCCGGACGGTTCTTCCGGCTGGCGATCATCTCACGTACCTGTCTTAGCCCGCCCTCGCCGAGCCACTTGATCTCGATACCCGTTCCATTGAGAATGAGATCCGCCGAACGGCCGTCCTCGCGGCCGATCTGAATACTCACGGCACGCGGGAGTACGGCCGCGACCGCGGCCTCAGCACGATGGGTAATGTTGCTCTTGGTCATGACATCCGCCAACGTCGATTTTCCTCAATGTTATGGGATACCTTAGTTTGATGATGAAGTATAGGATTTTGATGAGTATTGTAGATCTATTGTAGACAATCTGTGGATGTTGTCCCGGTGCTCAACAAAACGATCCGCCGTCGCTCTACGAGTTGGGCGAATGGTTTCAGGCCGACGGTGATCCGTGGGCTGGACCTTTGTTGAGGAGGGCGTCTGCGGTAGGCTTTCTGTAGAAGGATCCGTATGAGTGAGTACTGCTCCAGATGCCGATTTGAAGCCCTTACAGAATCGTGTTAACGCAACTCCGATGGCGCGTTATCGAGTAGCGGTGGACACCGGCGGGACCTTCTCGGACTTCGTATTCTTCAACGAGGACAGCGGCGAGATCAGCATCACCAAGGTGCCCTCGACCCCCAAGGAGCCGTTCCAGGCGGTACTGAACGGCGTCCAGGAACTGCTCGACCAGGGCGTGCCGGCCGGAGACGTCAGCTTCTTCTCCCACGGCACCACCGTGGGCACCAACGCCCTCCTGGAGGAGAAGGGGGCGGTCACCGGGCTGCTGGTGACCGAGGGTTTCCGCGGCATCTACGAGGTCATGGAGCAGAGCCGGGGCTACGGGCCGGTGACCTACGACCTCTTTTTCGAGAAGCCGCGCCTCTTGGCCACCCCCTACACCACCGAGGAGGTGCGCGAACGGGTGGACTTCCAGGGCAACGCGCTCACGCCGGTGGACCCGGCGCAGGCGGCGGAAGCCATCCGCCGGCTCAAGGCCAAGGGCGTCGAGTCCGTGGCCGTGTGCTTCCTGTTCTCCTTTCTGAACCTGGAGCACGAGCTGGCCGTCAAGAAGATCATGGCCCAAGAGTTCCCGGAGGCGAGCCTGTCGCTGTCGTGCGAGGTGCTGCCGCAGATCCGCGAGTTCTATCGCATGAGCACGACTGTCATCAACGCGTATATCGCACCGGTGATGAGCCGCTACCTCGGTTTGCTGGAGACGCGCCTGCGGGAGATGGGGGTGACGACGCCGCAGCTCTACATCATGCAGTCCAACGGCGGCGTCTCGACCTTCAAGACCTCGGCGCGCATCCCCGTGGCCACGGTGCTCTCCGGCCCCGCGGGCGGCGTGATCTCGTCCCTGGGGGCCAGCGGAAAGGTCGGCATCGACAACATCATCACCTTCGACATGGGCGGCACCAGTTGCGACGTGGCGCTGATCCACCAGGGCCGCCCGGTGGTCACGACCCAGGGGCGCATCAGTCAGCGGCCCATCAGCCTGCCCATGCTGGACATCCACACGGTGAGCGCCGGTGGCGGCACCATCGCGCGCATCGACTCGGTGGGGGCGCTCCAGGTGGGACCCGACAGCGCCGGCGCCGACCCCGGCCCCATCTGCTACGACCGGGGCGGCGAGAACGCCACCGTCACCGACGCCAACGTCATCCTGGGGGTGCTGGACCCCGACCACTTCCTGGGCGGCCGCCTCACCCTAGACAAGGCCAAGGCGGAGTCGCTGGTGGAGGAGCGCATCGCCAAGCCCCTGGGGTTGAGCCTCCACGAGGCCGCGGACGGCATCCTGCGGATCATCAACGTGAAGATGGAGGAGGCCATCAAGGCGGTGTCGTCCCAACGCGGCTACGACATCCGGGAGTTCACTCTGGTGGCCTTCGGCGGCGCCGGCCCCATGCACGCGGGGCGGCTGGCGCTGGACCTGGGCATCCCGACGCTGCTGGTGCCGCTGACGCCGGGGGTCAACTCGGCGCTGGGCCTGCTCATGTCGGACGTGAAGCACGACCATGTGCGCTCCAAGCTGGCGCCGATGCAGGAGCTTGAGCCCGCCGACATCAACGTCCTGTTCGACCAGCTCACGGCGCAGGCGCGGGAGGAGCTGTCCGGCGAGGGCTTCGTGGAGGACGACATCGTGCTGACGCCGTTCCTGGACCTGCGCTATGCCGGCCAGGGCTACGAGCTGACGGTGCCGTGCCCGACCCCGCCGCTCACGCCCGAGGACATGGAGCTGGCGCAGCAGCGCTTCCACGAGGCGCACGAGCAGGCCCACGGCCACAAGGCCGAGTCCGAGCCGGTTGAGTTGGTGAGCGTGCGCCTGGTGTCCGAGGGGCGGGTGCCGCAGACCAGGCTGTCGCCGTTCACGGCTACCGGCAAAAACGTGGACGACGCCCGCACGGGCGAGCGGCGGATCTTCTTCGGCCGCGACCTGGGCTTCCAGGACACCCCCATCTACGACCGGGACCGCCTGGAGCCGGGGCACGAGCTGACCGGCCCCGCGGTGGTGGAGCAGATGGACACCACCACGGTGATCCACCCCGAGCAGCGGGCGTGGGTGGACGACTACAAGAATTTGCTCATCACGGCGAAAGGTTAGCATCAAAGACTCATGGGGCAAAAACGTACCGGTTCCGTCATTCCCGCGGAAGCGGGAATCCAGGCGGCGTGGGGTGGGCGAGACACGCCATTTGGCCCCTCTCAACCCCTGGATTCCCGCTTACGCGGGAATGACGGAAGCCGGAGGCTCGGTGCATCCATTTCAGGGCGATGAACGGCACCCGTAATGCAGGCCAACAGCCTGCCGGAAGAGTTGACATGGCACATCCGGAAACCCGCGTAGACCCCGCCTCTGCCGATCCCATCACCTTGCAGGTGATCCAGGCGCGGCTGGCCGGCATCGTGCAGGAGATGCAGAACTCGCTCTTCCGCACCGGCTTCTCCACCATCATCCGCGAGTCCCAGGACGCGAGCTGCGCCATCCTCACCTGCGACGGCGAGGTGGCGGCGCAGCACGTGGTGCTGCCGCTCCACATGGGCGCGTTCCCGGCCTGCGCCCAAGGCGTGCTGCGGAACTACCCGCCGGAGGAGATCCACGAGGGCGACGCCTACATCACCAACCACCCCTACCTCGGCGGCAGCCCCCACGCCCCGGACATGTGCGTGATGACGCCCATCTTCTTCGAGGGCGTGTGGGTGGGCTTCTCCTCCACCATGGCGCACAAGAGCGACATCGGCGGGCCGGTGCCCGGAAGCTGCTGGAGCCAGGCGCGGGAGGTGTACCAGGAGGGGTTGCAGGTGCCGCCGGTCAAGTACATCGACCGCTACAAGACCAGCAAGGACATCGAGGAGATCATCGGCTGCAACAGCCGCACGCCCGAGCTGGTGGTGGGCGACATCCGCGGCCAGGTGGGCGCGGCGCGCCTGGGCGAGCGGCGCTTCGCCGAGATGATGGCCAAGTACGGGCGCGAGACCGTGCTCGCCTGCTACGACCGCCTGTTCCAGCTCACCGAGGAGCGGGTGCGCAACGAGATTGCGACCTGGCCCGACAAGAGCGCCGAAGGCGAACGCTTCCTGGACAGCGACGGCATCGACCTGGACAAGCCGGTGCGTATCCGCGTGCGCATCGACAAGAAGGGCGACCGGTTGCTGTTCGACTTCACGGGCAGCGCGGACCAGACCCGCGGCCCTGCCAACATCCGGCCGTCGGTGGTGCGGGCGGCGTGCTCCTACTGCCTCACCGCCCTCACCGACCCGGCGCTGCCCACCAACCAGGGGCTCGCCCGGGTGGTGGAGGTGAACTGCCCCGAGGGGAGCGTGCTCAACCCGCGATTCCCGGCGCCCGTCAACACGTACAACCCCACGGTGCACGCGCTGGTGGAGGCCCTGTTCGAGGCCTTGAGCCAGCTCACCCCGGTCAAGAAGATCGCCGACGGCTGCGCCAGCCGTTCCATCATCATTGGCGGCAGGAACGAGAAGACCGGCCGCAGCTACGTCCAGTACGAGATCTTCGGCGGCGGCTCCGGCGCCCGCACCGGCAAGGACGGCGTGTCCGGCACCAACGTCAACCAGTCCAACGCCCGCATCGCCCCCATCGAGATCATCGAGTCCGAGTTCTCCACCCGGCTGCGCCGGTTCGAGCTGGTGCGCGACTCCGGCGGCCCCGGCCGGTTCCGCGGCGGCCTGGGCTTCGTGCGCGAGTACGAGTTCCTGAACCCCGAGGGACGCTTCTCGCTTCGCTCCACCAAGCACGTGGTCGCCCCCAAGGGCGTGGACGGCGGCGGCAACGGCCGCACCGGCAAGGGGGTCCTCAACCCCGGCTCCGAGGAAGAGCGGGAAATCCCCTCCCGCTGCTCCGACGTCGCCGTGCGCCGGGCCGACGTCTTCCGCCTGGAGACCCCCGGCGGAGGCGGCCTGGGCGAACCCCTGGAACGCGACGCCGAGGCCGTGCTGCGGGACGTCAGCAACGGCTACGTCTCGCCGGACAACGCCCTGGAGGTGTACGGCGTGGCGGTGGAGGAGAGCGGCGGCGGCTTCGTGCTGGACGAGGCGCGGACAGGGGCCGTGCGGCGGGAGCGCGGACGGGGCGCGGGAACGTACTGACCTCGACATGACGACGGTAGTCATAAGTATGAACCCGGACGCTTTCAAACGGTTGTTGGCAGGACAGCGGTACCCACGTCCCGAAACGTCATTCCCGCGGAAGCGGGAATCCAGGGGTG
>JAJDXX010000158.1 GCA_022823055.1 Candidatus Binatia bacterium
CCAGGAAGGCCATGTGCTGGGCATGCAGCAGCGTCGAAAAGGCTTCGATGAGCGCGTCCAACATCCCGCCGGTCCTCCTGTCCTCGACTCACGGCCTGGTGCCCGTCAGGGCCAGGAACATGCTGCCAGGGTCCGAAACGAAAAAGGGCGGCCGTGCAAGTCCGGCCGCCCTCGCTTTCAGGGTGTGAAACCCGTCCGAGCGCGGTCGCGCCCGACAGGACGCGGACACGAGGGACGCGGGATCAGAACACCACGCTGTACTTCTTCGTCAGCCAGTCACGCACCCACGTCCTGGCCTCCGCCGGGACCTGCGTGGCCGCCTTGAACTTCAACTCGGCGGCCGCGCCCGTCACCTGGTCGTAGGTGCCGATCTTCTTGTCCTTGTTGGCGAGGTACTCGGGGTCCGCCAACATCTTGTTGAAGGCATCCTCGTAGGCCTTCGCCACGTCGTCGGGCGTGCCCTTGGGAACCACCACGAACTTCTGGGCCGGGAAGCCGGCGGTGAAGAAAGCCTTCCACGCGTCGAACCAGACGCCGGACGGCTTCTTGCCGTGAACCTGCTCGTAGACCTCGGCGAAGTGCGGCAGGTCCGGGAAGTTGGGGTCGCGGATCAGGTTGCCCTTGTCGTCGAGGGCGCCCCAGGACATGATCGGCAGCGCGCTGCCCTCCTTGACCAGAGGCGTCACCTTGGACAGGTAGGCGGCTGAGGTCTGGTAGTCGATGCTGGTCTCGCCCGTCATGAATGCCTTGCGCCCGGCCGAACGGCCCTTCATGCCGAACACGGCCTTGACGTCGAGTCCGAGCATCTCGAACGCCAGCAGCGGCACGAGATCCAGCGACGTGGCGCCCTGGGAACCATACTTGAGCGAAGGCTTCTTGGCGACCAACTCGGCGGCGGTCTTGGCCCCGAGCTTCGGGCTGATGTATGCGACGCCGCCCGTGGCGTAGGCCAGCAGCGGGCGCCACTTGCCGTAGTCGTACTTCACCCGCTTGTCGCCGAGCAGGAACGGGAACTGGGTGGAACCCGAGGTTCCCAGGAGATCCAGACCGTTGGGCTTGGCGCGCTTGGCGTACAGGTTGGCGCCCTTGGTGGAACCGCCGCCGGGAACGAACTTCAAGCGGACGTCGGCGCCGCTGTGCTTGCGCAGGAACGGCTCCACGAAACGGGCCCAACGGCCGGACCCGCCGCCCTCGCTGAAGGGAATCGTCCAGGTGACGATCTTGTCCTTGATGTCCGCCGCGGCAACGTCGGATGCCGGCCATGCGAACGTCAGCGAGACGGCCGCGACCAACCCGAAAAAGAAATAACGGCTGCCCTTGTACATGCTGTCTGTCCTCCAGTTCGGTAGCGGTGGCACTGCTCGAAAATGATCCGGAACAGGTTAACGGAGCCCGCGTCCCGCCGCAACCCGCGACGGACGACTTTTTCCGGCATGCGCGATGACGAGCAGCGGCGGGTACCACGCGAGGAAGACCACCGGGTCAAGCCCGGTGGTGACGTAACGCGGTCGACGGCGAAAAAGACCCGCGGATTATGTTGCGAATTAACCGGACAGGACACTGGCTCGCTCCAGGGTGGACACCCGCGACGCAAAGCTGCTAGCAGAAGAGCAACAGCAGTGATCGTCCAGCCACCGGAGAACACCCATGCCCCTGATGATCGACAACCGCATCGCCGAGCAGGCGCTCGACATGAACGACGCCGTCGAAGCCATGGAAGACGCGCTCAGGCAACTCGCCGAGGGCAACGCCGCCTTCCAGCCGCGCACCGACCTGTGGTCCCCTACCGCCACCGTGGGCGACTACTTCCGCTGGGGCTCGCTGCTGGGCGCCATCAAGGACCCGCCGATCCTGGCCTTCCGCTTCAAGCTCGACATCATGACCTGGCAGGAATACAACGGCGCGGTCACCGAGCACTGGTTCAACGTCGAGCCGGGCAAGTACTGCGGCATCATCCTGCTGGTGGACACGCGCACGGGCGAGTTGCTGTGCATCATGAACGACGGCTATCTGCAGAGCTACCGGGTGGGCGCCACCGCCGGGGTCGGGGTCAAGCACCTGTCCCGTGCCGACTCCAGGGTCATGGGGGTGCTGGGCTCCGGCGCCATGGCGCGCACCTACGCCATGGCCGCGTGCGCCGTGCGCCCCATCGAGCACATCAAGGTCTTCAGCCCCACCCAAGCCAACCGGGAGACCTACGCGAAGAAAATGGCGGAAGCCCTGGGGATCAAGGTGACCGCCGTCAACTCCGCCCGAGAAGCCATGAGCGGCGCCGACGTCGGCGCCACCTGCACGGACTCGCGCGTACCCCTGTTCCAGGCGGACTGGCTTCAGACCGGCATGCACGTCGTGGACGTGCGTCCGGAGGAGCTCGAGGACGAGACCTACGAGAAGGCGGACGTGGTCATCGGGACCTCCAACCAGGCGGTGTTCAACTATGCGCTGGGCACCCAGGAGGAACGCGACCGGCGCCCCATCGACAAGAACTACATGCGCCGCTACACCGACAGGAACCACACCACGCTGTCCGAGGTGCTGATGGGCGAAAAGCCGGGGCGGGAGAACGACGGACAGACCACGTTGCATCACAACTTCTCCGCCGGCATCCAGTTCGCCGCCGTGGGCTACCTGGTCTACCGCTACGCCAAGGAGAACGGCCTCGGCCACGAGCTGCCGCTGGAGTGGTTCCAGCAGGACATCCGCAACTAGTGGCCCGTAGCATGCCACTGGTGTCCCGTGCGGGCAGAGGGATGAAGACGCGAGGGACCTCGTGGCGCCGTTCCGGCGGCCCCGTCCCGCCGGGGGCGGGGCGTGGGCTCCCTCGTCCATGACGCAATACCTGCCTCAAGCAGTCGGGCTCATGACCGCCTGGACCTACGGCGTCAGCATCATCTCCGCGCGCCGGGGCTTGCAGTACTCCAACGCCACGACGGTCACCCTGCTCTCGCTGATCTCGCAGACCGTGATCCTGTGGACGCTCGTGGCGCTCTTCACCGGAGTACCGGCCGTGGGGGCCGCGTTCCTGTGGCCCGCGGTGATCGTGGGGTTTCTCATGCCCGTGGTGCGCTGGCTCACCTACACCGGTATCGCGCGCATCGGTGCCGCCCGGGGCACCGCGCTGCGCTCCACCCATCCGCTCTTCAGCACCCTGCTGGCACTGACCTTCCTGGGCGAAACCGCTACCCTGTCGGTCCTCGCCGGCATCCTCCTGATCGTGGCGGGCATCACCCTCGTCTCGTGGCGCGACGAAGAGAGGCTGGCCGGCGCCCGCTGGTGGCACGGCGTCTACTCCCTGGGGGGCGCCTTCAGCGCCGCGACCGTGCACAACATCGCGCGCTACTCGTTGCAAGGGGCCGGCTACCCGATCCTGTTCGCGGCCATCGTCGGAGCCGTGTCGCTGACGACGTTCGCCGGCTACCTTGCGTTGCCCGGAACACCCACCCGGCCCGTGTGGAACCGGCAGTCCCTGGGACCGTTCGTGGCCGCGGCACTGCTGGAGAACCTCGGGTTCCTGCTGTTCGTCACCGGTCTCAGCATCGGCCCGGTGGTGCTCGTCACTCCCATGGTGGCGACCCAGCCCATGTGGGTGCTGCTCTACACCGTGGTCTTCCTGCACAACATCGAGATGGTGACCCGGCGCACCGTGGGCGGCAGCCTCGCGGTGGTGAGCGGGACCCTGGCCATCACCCTGGGAGGCGCGGCGCAATGAGGGACGCCGCATGGGCTGACCCTCCCTCACGCCGGAAGGTGTCCTGAAGGTGGCCTGGCTCGAACCGCGCCTGCTGCGCAACTTCGTGCTGCTCTACGGCAGCGCACTCTTCTCCGGGCTCGCCTGGGGCATGGTGCTGCCCACCATCCCGGTGCTTTCCGGCTCCTTCGACATCTCCATGGGCGCCGCCGCTCAGACGGTCACCGCCTGGGCCGCGGGCCGCTTCTGCGGCACGCCCGTGAGCGGCATCATGCTCGACCGCGTCGGCCCGCGCCTGATGATGGTGGGCGGAGCCGCCGTCACCGGCGTGGCCGCGCTCGGGGCGTTCCTGAGCCCGGTCTTCGCGGGCCTGCTACTCGCGCTGTTCGTCATCGGCGCCGCCGACGCGGTGTGGGCCATGGGGCGCGAGGTGACCGGCATCGACCTCACCGCCCAGAACCAGCGCGGACGGGTCATGAGCGGTTTCCACGGCGTGCACCACAGCGGCGTCACGCTGGGACCGCTGGTGGGCGGCTTCCTCACCGTGTCCGCGGGTTTCCGCACCGTGTTCATCGCTTCCGCCGTCGTGTCGGCGCTCGCGACCCTTTGCGGCCTGGCGGTGGACAAGCCGGCGGTCCGGGGCGCGGCGCCGCGGACCCCGGTACGGGCCGTCTCCGGAGGCCTCGGGCTGCGCCACCTGGCCGGACGCCTGATAGCGCTCTACCGCGAGGTGGAGCCGTCGCTCCGACCGACCTATGCGGTCCTGGTGGCCGCCACCATCGCCAGCCTGATGTTCCGGCTGACGCTCCAGAGCATGCTGCCTCTCTATGCGGGCGCGCACCTGGGCTTCACGCCCGTGGAGGTGGGCGCGCTCTTTTCCATCTCGGGCCTGGTGGTTTTCTTCATGATCGTGCCCGCGGGCTTCGTCCTCGACAAGGTGGGCAGGAAGTGGGCGACCGTGCCCAGCACCTTGATCCCCGCCGTGATCTTCCTCGCCATCCCCCTGTCCAGCACCTTCCTGCAATTGGCCGCGCTACTGTCCGTCCTCGGCATCGCCAACGGCCTCTCCCTGGGATGCCTCGCCACTTCCACCTACGACGTGGCGCCCCAACACGTCCGCGGCCGCCTCCAGGCCATGCGCCGCACCATCGCCGACCTGGCGGGCCTGGGCGCGCCCTTGGCCGGCGGCATGCTCGCCGACGCGTTCTATCCGGGAGTGCCGTTTCTCGCCCTGACCCCGATCCTGTGGGTGGCGACCGTCCTGCTGGCGTTCGTGGCGAAAGAGACGTTGGAGCGATAACGGCTCACGGTGGTGTAGGACCGTCCTCGCCGTCCTCGGAGGAGTCCGCCGCTTCGAGCTGCTCGCGGAAGCGTGCCGTGGCGGCCCATGCCGCGTCGTACTGGCTCTCGTCGATGCGGCCCCGCATCCGCTCCACCCTCAGCAGCAGGAAGTAGGTCTGGATCACGTCCTGGCGGCAGTACTCGTGGATCTCCGCCAGCCGGCCTTCCTCCCAGAGGTCCTGGACCATGGAGCCGTCGATGTTGCCCTTGCCGCGCAGGCCGATGAGCTTGCACAGGAGGTCGAAGCCGCCGCGGATGCGGTTGACGCCGTGGTTGCCGATGAACTCGTAGAGGTCGTAGTGACCATCCTCGGAGTAGCGGTAGCGGTGCCCGAAACGCTGGTTGAAGTAGCGCGGGGCGCGGCAGCCGTACTTGAGGGCGTGGAGTTCCAGGACGGGCAGGTCGAAGTTGCGGCCGTTGAACGACACCAGCGTACCGTTGAAGCGCTCGACCCGTTCCCAGAAGTCCCGGACGATGGCCTCCTCGCTGTAGTCGTCAGCGCACAGGGTCTCCACGTCGACGAGCACGGCGTCGTTGTTCACGATGCCCACGGCGATGGAGATGGGCACGTGGAAGGAGAGCGGAAGAAAATCGCTGCCGGTTTCCGCCACGCGCTCGGCGCGCAGGCGCTCGTAGGCGACCCGATCGGACACGTCGTCGTGGGGAGCGTACACCGACTTGACCAGGGCCTTGTCGATGCGGGTCTCGATATCGAAGACGGCATACGTCATGGTGCACGCGTCCTTCGACTTCGCTTCGCTCAGGACGAACGGTGAGATGATCCGACCCGTTTATCCTGAGTGTCGCGAAGCGAAGTCCCTCAGCCGTTCGTCCCGAGCGTAGCGAAGCGAAGTCGAAGGATGCAAGCCGCGCCCTACTCCGGCCGCACCAGGAGCACTCTGTCGGCGGGCAACTCCAGCGGCAGGCGCTCCCACGATTCGCCCTCGTCTTCGGAGACGAGAACGTCACCCCTGCCCTTCTGGCCGGCATCGCTGGAACGGCCGCGGGAGACGGCGCCGAGGCCGGCGTAGACGCGCATCGGGTTGTCGGGATGCTGAGTCAGTGCCCATACCATCTGGAGCATGTGGTCGGGCAGTCCGCGGTCGACGCCCACCCGCTCCCAGCTTTCGGCCAAGTCGCGGCTGCGGAAGAGAGCGCCCTGGGCCTTCTCGGGGCGGTCCCAGTAGCCCGGCGACTTGTCCGCGGTGGCCACGAGCACCACCGGCGGGTCTCCCGGCAGGAAGACGAAGTCGTGGAAATAGTCGCGGGTCATGCCGTATTCCGCCCGCTGCCATCCCGCGCCGGGGTCGGCGCTGCGGAAGAAACCCTGGGCCGTGGCCACAAACATGGGCCCCGCTCCCGCCGGCGTGGTGCTGATGTGGTGGATGTCGAGATAATCGATGCCGCCACTCACGTCCTCGAAGGAGGCGCCACGGTCGAAGGTGCGCACGATGCCGCCGTGTTCCAGGCAGACGTAGAGGGTCCGGGGATCGTCCGGCGAGACGAAGATGTGGCGGACGTGCTCGCGGTGCGGCGGGCGCGGATAGGTCCACTTGGCGCGCACTTCGGACGGCAAATCCTGCAACGCGGACAGCTCTTCCCAGCTCCCACCGCCGTCCTCGCTGCGGAACAGGTGGATGGGCTCGGTGCCCACGTAGACCACGTCCGGGTCGGTGGGATCGACGGTCACGGCGCGCACGTTGCCGGAGAAGACAATGCGCCAGCGTTGTCCGCCGTCGTCGCTGCGGCACAGCCCCTCCCCCGCCACGCTGGCATAGACCGTCTCGGGTCGTTGCGCCGGGCCGTCAATGGCGTCCACCGTGCCGGGCGGGAGCATCACGTCCAGCTCTTCCCAACCACGACCCCGGTTGCGCCACACCTGAAGGCCTTCCTGTGTTCCCGCCAGTATTCGTTCGGTCATTGCCGTACCTCCCGCGAATACGTCATTGATATGAAAATAAACAACTGTTCAATGATTTCGGATAGTTATGGAATCCCGCTACACCCCAATGAGTCATTCCCGCGGAAGCGGGAATCCAGGGGTGGAGCGGGGCGAGACGGGCGTATGCCCCCGCCTCACCTCGCCTGGATTCCCGCTTCCGCGGGAATGACGACTCGGGGCGTTTCGCCGATTCTCATCCGAGCGGAGTTTTGACACAGCCTGTTCCGCGGAAATGACGGTCCGGGACGTCATTGCGGTTTCGCAGTCAAGTCTTCGATGGCAGCCATCACCTCGACGTAGGTGCCGCAGCGGCAGATGTTGCCCGACAGGTAGTCGCGCACTTCGGCCTCGTCAGGCTTGGGGTTCTCGTTCAGGAGGCCCTTGACGGCCATGATCATGCCCGGTGTGCAGAAGCCGCACTGGAACGCCTGACGGTCGAGAAAGGCCTGCTGCACGGGGTCGAGGTTGCCGTCGCGGGCGAGACTCTCGATGGTGAGCACGTCGCGTCCCTCGGCGTTGCTGGCGAGCATCAGGCACGAGCTGACGGGCTTTCCATCCACCAGCACGGTGCAGGAGCCGCACACGCCCACGCTGCAGCCCTCGTGGGTCCCCTTGAGCCGCAGGTCGTCACGCAAGACGTCCAGCAGGGTCTGGCTGGACTTGACCGAAAGCTCGCGTTCGCGGCCGTTGACGGTGGCGGTGATGAGGTGTCGCATGGCTCCCTCTTGTTCTCTTCCTACTTCTCCCCGGACACGCCGGCTTCACGCTCGGCCAGCGCCGCCACGATGCGGTCCGGGCGGAGCGGCAGCTCGGTGATGTTCACGCCGCCCAGGGCGTTGGCCACGGCGTTGCCGATGGCCGGGGCCACCGCCGGGATCACCGCCTCGCCCGCTCCCTTGGCGCCGAAGGGGCCGTCCGGGTGCGGCGTCTCCACCAGCAGCGACTGGAAGCGCTCCGGATGGTCCTCCATGGAGGGGAGCATGTACTCCAGCAGCGTACCGTTCACCGGCTGGCCCTGCTCGAACACCATCTCTTCGAAGAACGCCGCGCCCAAGGCCTCCAGCATGGAGCCCTCGTTCTGGAGCCAGCACTGGAGCGGGTTGATGGCCTTGCCCACGTCCACCGAGGTGGCGATGTCGAGCACCCGCACCTTGCCGGTCTCCACGTCCACCTCCACCTCCGCGGCGCAGGCCGAGAAGAACCAGAAGGCCGCGGCCTTGCCCTTGCCGGTCTTGGGATCGAGGCCGCCCTTGACCTGGAAGTTGCAGCTCCCGAAGATGCTGCCCACGGAATCGCCGTACTTGACCCGCAGCAGTTGCGGTATCGTCAGGCTCCGGTCGGGGACGCCCCGTACGCTCACGCCGCCGGCGCCGAGCTCAAGGTCCGCCTTGTCCACTTCCAGCGCCTGGGCACCAGCCTCCAGTAGCTGCTCGCGCACCTCTTCGGCCGCCCGCAGCGCGGCGTTACCCATGTGGAAGGTGGTGCGGCTGGAGCTGGTGGACTTGTCGTAGGGTGTTACGTCGGTATCGGGCGCGGACACGGTGACCCGCTCCACCGGAAAGCCTAGACGCTCGGCGACGATCTGCGCCAGACAGGTGCGCACCCCCTGGCCGATCTCGGTGCTGCTGGTGAGGAGCATCACCGAGCCGTCACTGTTCAAGCGCACGCTGGCGGCCGACGCCGTGGGCGTGGTGGTGCTCTTCATGATCACCGCAAGCCCCTTGCCGCGCCGTAGCGAGCCTTCGCTGGCGTTGTCCGCCTGCTCCTCGCGCCCGCGCCAGCCGATGCCCGTCGCCGCCTGCCGGAGACAGTCCGAAATGCCCACCGACACCAGCGACTCGCCCGTTACGAAGATGTCGCCTTCCTGAAGCAGGTTCTTGAGCCGCAGCTCCAGCGGGTCCATGCCCAGGTGCCGGGCGATGCGGTCCATCTCGGACTCGTAGGCCCAGGCCACGTGGGGCACGCCCACGCCGCGGTAGGGTCCCGCCGGGGGCAGGTTGGTGTAGACCGCGTACGTGGTCAGCCGGCGGTTGGGCACCCGGTACGGTCCGCTGGCCACGTAGGAACCGGTCTTGGCGTTGGCCGGTCCGGACAGGGCGTAGGCGCCGAGATCGTAGAAGACTTCCACCTCCCGCGCCACCAAGGTGCCGTCACGCTTGAAGCCGGTCTTCATGCGCACGAAGCCGCCGTAGCGCCGCCCGGTGAGGAACACCTCCTCGCGCGTCAGCACCCACTGCACCGGACGGCCGGCCTTGCGCGCCAGCAGCGCCGTCACCGGCTCCAGGCGGGCGTGGGTCTTGCCCCCGTAGCCACCGCCCACGAACGGAACGACCACGCGGACGCCGCTCTCGGGCAGGTCGAAGATACGCGCCAACTGCTCCTGGAGCCCCACCGCGTTCTGGCACGGCGTGTGCACCACCAGCCGGTTGGGGGATTCCCACACCGCCGTGGCCACGTGGGGCTCGATGTGCCCGTGCTGCACCGGCGGCATGCGGTAGGTGTTCTCGAAGATCTCGTCGGCGTCGGCGAAGCCCGCGTCCATGTCGCCGTCCGCGGCCCGGAACACGCTGCACACGTTGCCGCCGGCGTTGAGGTTGAGCTGCTCGCGGAAGACCGCCGCCTGGGTTTCGAAGCGTTCCTCGTGGATGATGGGCGCGCCCGGCGCGGCCGCCTCCACCACGTCGAAGACCGCGGGCAGGGGCTCGTATTCCACCTCGATGAGTTCCACCGCCTCCTCCGCGATCTCGCGCTCCTCCGCCGCCACCGCGGCGACGATGTCGCCCACGCAGCGTACCCGCTCGATGGCCAGCACCGGCTGGTCCTCCACCACCGCGCCGTAGTAGGGGTTGAGACCCTCAAGGTCGTCGCGCGTAACCACGGCGATGACGCCGGGCAAGGCCGCGGCCTTGCTCACGTCGACACTCACAAGCTTCGCGTGCGGATGGGGGCTGCGCAGTGCCCTGGCATGGAGCATGCCCGGCAGTTCGATGTCGGCGGTGTACTGGGCGGAGCCGGAGACCTTGGCGTTGCCGTCCACCCGCGGAACGTCGCTCCCGACGGCGCTCACGGGCACGCCTCCTTCCACGCCGCGGCCAGGGCGCGGCGCCCCAGCACCCGCACCAGATGGCGCTTGTACTCCGCCGAGCCGCGCAAGTCCGGGATGGGGTCGATCTCCTCCGAGGCGCGTTCGGCCATCCGCGGCAGCGCCCCCTCGGTGGGATCCGTCTCGCACAGAAGCAGCGGCCGGGCCGCCACAGCCCCCACCGCAAGCCGCGCCTCCACCGGACGGTCCCCCTCCAGCCGCACCAACGCGGTGATACCCGCGCAAGGGCGCTCCTCCGACGAGCCCGTGGTGAACTTGAGGTAGTCGCTCACCAGCCGCCCCCGCACCGGCGGCACCGTCACCGCGGTCACCATCTCACCGGGCTCCAACGCCGTCTCGTAGGTGCCCAAGAGAAAGTCCGCAAGCTTCATGGCGCGCGTGCCCCGGGTTCCGCTCAACTCCACCTCGGCGTCGAGCGCCACCAGCACCCCCGGCGGATCCGACTGGTGATCCCCGTGGGCCAAGTTGCCGCCAATGGTGGCGAGATGCCGGATGCGAATGTTGGCCACCTGGTGGCAGGCCGCCGCCAGCACCGGCAGATGCTCCCGCACCACCGGCGAGGTCTCCACCTGATGGATCGTGGCCATGGCCTCGATGCGGACGGCACCGGCCTCATCCCGGGTGATGGCGTTGGCGCCTTCCAGCTTCTTCAGATTGACCAGGGTTCGAGGCCGTAGAAGCCCCTGCTTGACGAGGATGAGAAGCGCGGTCCCGCCGCTCACCGGGCGCACGTCTTCGCCATCGTCGAGCATCCGGCAGGCTTCGGTGACGGTCTTGGGTTCGAGGAGATCGAAGTTGCGCATGTTCCGTGCTTTCAGCGTTGGCCGAGCGGCGCCACACGCTCAGTACAGGGGCTTCCTGCTCACACACGGACGCCTACCAGTGTTCACACAACTTGGCAACCCGCGTAACGGCTGCCGTCAAAGCTGATTGTCCGGCGCGAAAGACCACATCTGTATATTTTTGATATTTTGTGTAAATGTGAGGTATCTACCAGAAAGGATGTGACGATGAGCCGCTTGTCGATTGAGTTGACTCCTGAACAGCATCAACAACTGAAAGCCATCGCTGCTCTGCACGGCCAGACCCTCAAGGACTACATCCTTGAACGGACTCTGCCCCATTTGCCGCAGACCGAAACCTTGTCCGAAGAGGAAACCCTGCGCCGACTGGAAGCGTTTCTTGAGCCCAGGATAGCCGAAGCGGAGCGCGGGGACTTCGTCGAGGAGTCCGTCGAGCAGATTCTTGCCTCCGTCCACCATGATGACCGCTAGACATGTCGTCCTATGAATTGACCCCAGCCGCCGCATCCGACATACGCGACATTGGCCGTCACACCCTTACCCGGTGGGGTCGGCGCCAGCAGCAACGCTACGCGCGCCAATTGGAAAGCTGTTGCCAAGCGATCGGCGACGGGACCACCGTATCCCGGACATTCTCTGACAACTACCCATCGGTGCACGTCATGCGATGCCGGCACCACTACGTCTTTTTCCTGACCCCCGCCGGTGGAAAACCCGTCATCATCGCCTTCCTGCACGAACGCATGGACCTGACGGCGCGCCTCCAAAAGCGTCTGACCTCCTAGGGTTTACCGCTGTCGCCGGAACAACCCCGCCACTCCGCCACCGATCACGAACGAAATCACTCCCAGCGCCACAAACCCCCAGTGGAATCCCAGGTCGGCGACGAGGATGCCGGCGAGGAGGGGGCCGATCATGCGGCCGATGGAGGTGCCGCCGCGGATGAGGCCCAAGGCGACGCCCTTGCTGGAGTCGTCGGCGACCTGCAGGGCCAAGGTGGTGGAGCCCACGTTGGAGAGGCCGAAGCCGGCGGTCATGAGGCACAAGGGCACGACCAGCGCGATGTAGCTCTGGCCGAAGATCTGCAGGACGAAGGCGGGCACGGTGACGAAGACGCCCAGGAGGATCACCGTGCGGGTGCCAATGCGGTCGCACAGCCATCCGCCTGTGAGCCTTCCGGCGGTGTCGGCTAGGCGCGAGATGCTGACCATGGTGCCGATGATGTCGAGGGTGAGACCCCGGCGCACCGCCAGGAACGGGAAGGCGATGCGGGTAACGCCGATGAGACAGAGGAACGACTGGAAGATGGCGAGGCAGGCTCCGAGAAAAGCCGGCTGCGCCAGGAGGCCCTTGCCCACGCGCCAGAGGGGCAGCGAGCCACGCTCCACCGGCTTCTCGGTCCGGTGCCCGCGCGCCAGCAGGAGGAAGACCAGCCCCAGGCTCTGAGGCACCGCCACCACCAGGAAGAGCTTGTCGAGGCCCCACCACTCGCCCACGAACCCGCCCATGGTGGGTCCCAGCGCGAAGCCCAGGCCCAGGGCGGCGGCCACCTGTCCCTGCGCCTTACCCTGCTGCTCGGGCGTGGACTGCACGAACACGATGCGCCGTATGGCGAGGCTGAACATGGCCTCGGTGAGCCCGATGATGGCGAAGGCCAGCAGGAACACCGCCAAGCTCTCCTGGAAGGCGTAGCCCACCAGGCTCGTGACCACGGCCACGAGCACGGAGCCCAGCAAAAGGAAGCTCGAGCGGAAATAGGACGCCAGCGTGCCGGACAACACGTCCGAGCACAGCGCGCCGACTCCGTTGACCACCAGCGGCATGCCCACCACCGACACGGGGAATCCCTTGGAGTGCATGTAGAACGGCGCCAGCATGGCGCTGCCGATGGCGCCCGAGGCCATGCAGATGGAAGCCAGCGAGTACAGCAGGTTGGAGGATATCCCCATCCGAACGCGCCTCATTCCTCAGCGCCCGTGGCGTCCGTCGGCGGCGCCGCCCGTTCCCCACCCGCGCAAGCGCCCGGTGAGGACGAGGCCGAGCGCGAGGAAGGGCAGCGGCAGCAACCACAGCATGGCAGCGCGCTGCGCCGCCACGAACCCCACCGCGCCCGCGCCTTCCAGGAGAGCCACGGCCAGCCCGATGCCCAGGGCTCCCGCCCCCGGCCCGCATGCCGAGAGCAACCCGCCGACGAGCCCGTAGTGTTCGCGGGGCGCCAGCCCGAACACGGTCTTCTGGTGCGCCGGCAGGAAGACGCCCACACCGACCCCCACCAAGGCAAGGGCCAGCAACACCATGGCCGGACTCGATCCGTCTTGCAAGCCGGCGTAGGCGACGATCCCGGCCGCGCCCGCCACCAGTCCCGCAGCCACCAGCATCCAGGGCTGCACACGATCCGACAGACGCCCGCTCACGGGCGAGCACACCGCGGCCACCACCGGCAACGTCGTCAGAATGAGCCCGAGGTGAAGCGGCGTCACGTCCAGCACGTTGCGCATGTACAGCGGCGACAGCAGGAAGACGGGGAAATAGGCCGCCGAGAACAGCACCATGCTGAGGAACGCCAGCACCAGAGGGACGTTCGTCAGCACCGGCAACGGAATCAGCGGCCGCCGCGCCCGGAACTGGCGCAGCACGAAAGCCGCCATGCCGGTGCAGCCGAGAAGGAACCACCCGGCGATGAAGGGCGAACGCCAGTTGCTGTTGGCGCCGAGGCTCAACCCCACCAGGACGGACGGAAACCCCAGGATCAGGGCCGCCGCCCCGGGGTAGTCGAAGGCCTCGCGGCTCTGCTGCTCCTTGTCTCGAAGCAGGAGCCAGACGGCGACGCTGACCGCCATGCCGATGGCGGCGTTGGCCAGGAACACCGCGCGCCACCCCGCCATATGGATGAAGAAACCACCCAGGGCCGGCCCGGTGGCGCGTCCGATCCCCGCCGCCGACAACAGGACGCCCAGGCTCCAGCCGGTGCGTTCCGGCCGGGCAACGGTGGCCGTGATGGCCGTCGACATGGGGTTGGCCATGGCCAGGCCCACGGTCATGACCAACCGGCACGCTATCAGTTGCGCGAACGTCTGCGAGGCGGCCACCAGCGCCGCGCCCGCGCCGTAGAGGGTCACCCCCACCCTGTAGAGCCGGTTGCGGCCAAGGATATCCCCCGCCCTGCCCAGACACAGGGCCACGCTGGAAGACAGCACCAACCCCATGGTGGCGATCCACTGCACCGCCGACAGGCTGCTGCCGAACTCGGCCTGGATCATGGGGACGGAGACGTTGATGCTGCCGTAGCTGTTGAAGAACAGGAAGGTGCCGGCGGAAAGGACGCTCAACACCCGGATTTCACGAGCCTTGGCCCGCATGTTCCCGGCCGCACATGCGTCAGTCGTCCTGGACGACTCCCTTGACCACGTAGTCGCCGGACTTCTCGTCCGCCTCGAGGTCCAGAAGGTTCAGGGACTGGGCCTCTTCCAGCAGCTTCCCGAAGGAGCGGAAGCCGTGGTAGCGCTCGTTGAAGCCGGGCTTGCGGCGCTTGAGCGTCTGCTTGACCATGGAACCCCAGATCGTGTCCTTGGCGCCGCGTTCGTCGAAGAGGTGGGCAACGGTTTCCACCACCATGTCCAGGGCCTCCTGGGCCTCCTTCATCTCCCCTTCCTCGGCCGGCGCCTTGTCCTCCGGTGGTGCCTTTTCCTCCGCCGGTGCCTTTTCCTCCGCCGGTGCCTTTTCTTCCGCCGGTGCCTTTTCTTCCGCCGGCGCGGCGACGGTCTTGCGCGAGGCGCGCCCCGTCCGCTCGCGCCTGGCGCCGCCCCGGCGCTTCGACTCGCGCACGAGGTCGTCGTAGTAGATGAACTCGTCGCAGTTGGCGATGAGCAGGTCCGAGGTGGAGTTCTTCACGCCGACGCCGATGACCACCTTGTTGTTCTCGCGCAGCTTGCTCACCAGCGCGGAGAAGTCGGAGTCGCCGCTGATGATCACGAAGGTGTCCACGTGCGACTTCGTGTAGCAGAGGTCCAGGGCGTCCACCACCATGCGGATGTCCGCCGAGTTCTTGCCCGACTGGCGCACGTGGGGAATCTCGATCAGCTCGAAGGAGGCCTCGTGCATGACCGGCTTGTACTCGCGGTAGCGCTCCCAGTCGCAGTAGGCCTTCTTGACGACGATCTTGCCCTTGACCAGCAGGCGGTCGAGGACCTTGCGCATGTCGAAACTGGCGTAGCGCGCGTCGCGCACACCGATGGCGATGTTCTCGAAATCGCAGTAGAGCGCCAGGTTTTCGGTCTGTGTCACGTTGTCGTTCTGGTTCTTTTCAGCCACCGCTCACCTCTTCACCACGTTCACCGGAGAGCCGTCCATATAGCCCTTGATGGCGGCGAGGTAGCCGTCGAAGTAAGCGCCGTAGTTCGCCTCCTCCACGTAGCCCAGGTGCGGCGTGATGATCGTGTTGTCGCAATTCCGTAGCGGATGGTCCAGCGGCAAGGGCTCGGTGTCGAAGACATCCAGGCCCGCGCCGCCGATGGCCCCGCGCCGCAAGGCGTCCACCAGGGCGGCCTCGTCGATGATGGGGCCGCGGGAGGTGTTGACGATCAGCGCCGTGGGCTTCATCCGCGCCAGGTCCGCGCTCCGGAAAAGCCCGCGGGTGCGGTCGCTCAGCACCAGGTGGATGGTGAGGATGTCGGAGCGCGCCAGCAGCTCTTCCTTGCTCACCAGGGTCACGCCCACTTCCCCGCAACGTTCCTCCGTCAGGTTCTGGCTCCACGCGATGACGTCCATGTCGAAGGCGAGCCCCACCCGCGCCACGCGGGCGCCGAGCTTGCCCAGACCGGCCACGCCCAGGGTCTTGCCCGGGAGGCCCGTGCCCACGGTCTCCTGCCAGCCTCCCGCACGCGTGGCCCGGTCTTCTTGCGGGATGTGCCGCAGGAGTCCCAGGATGAGGCCCCAGGTGAGCTCCGCCGTGGGCGCGCCCACGCTGGGCGTGCCGCACACCGTCACCCCTTTTTCGCGCGCACCGTCCAGGTCGATGGACGCGTTGCGCATGCCGCTCGTGACCAGCAGCCGCAGGTTGGGCAGGCGTTCCAGGAGCGCACGCCTGAAGGGCGTGCGCTCGCGCATGACGCAAACCGCCTCGAACGGCCGCAGCCGTTCAGCCAGGGCATCCTCGTCACTCAGATGGTCGTGGAAGACCATCACCTCCAGGCCTTCTGGAGTTTCCCGCGCTTCCAGGAGCGATTGGGCGACGTCCTGATAGTCATCCAGGAAAGCGGCTTGCAACTTGCTCATTTGTACCTTTCAGGGTGCTTCACCCGCGGGCGCGCGGACCGCCCCTGCGTTCGTCGCGCCAAGCGTGGACGGCGCGGCCGCGCACGCCAGGGAAAGCAGGACAGGGCAGGAAGTCCCACAAGTTCTTCAGGACGCGAGGTCGCGGAGAACGGCGCGGCAGGGAGCTCCGTCCGCGCCGGCGATGCAGACAGGGAAGCAGATCAGTTCGTACATCCCCGGGCGGATGTCCGTCAGGTCGACGCCCTCCAGCAGGGCCAGCCCGTGATCCAGGAAGGCCCGGTGCACCGGCACCTGCTCGTCCGCGTGGGCGACCGAAAGGTAATCGAGTCCGACGAGGCGGTAGCCCTTGGCCACCAGGGCGCCGGCCGCCGCCACCGAGAAGGCCACGAAGTCGGGATCGTACGCGGCGCGCCGAAGGAGTTCCGAGTTGCTCGTCTTGAACAGGATGCGCTCGCCCGGCGGGAGTGGCGCGACATGCTCGGCGGTGATGTAGCGGTGCGCGTCCACCTCGTGCACCAGGGCCGGCCCGATGAAAAGCTCCAACGGCAGCTCGTCGATGGCCGCGCCCTCGGCAACGAAGTGGAACGGCGCATCCATGTGCGGGCCGCTGTGAACGCTCATGTTCACGCTGGACGAGTTGTTGTGGTCGCCACGCTGCATGCGCCTGCGGTCCACCAGCTCGAACGGCGTACCGGTCACCCAGCGCGCGGTGGCGGGGCTCAGCTTGAGTGAGATGTCGTAGTACTGCATGTGTTTCTTGCCGGGCGCCGCTACCGATTCCGGCACAGGGGGAACTCGGGATCCTCCTCACACAACCTCGCCAACCGTCCCTGATCCGTCAGCACGCTCTCCGGCGTTTGCCCCGTCGGTCGCGGCTGCTCGGTCCTTCCTTGGTTCGCCGGCTTCGGCGTACCATCGTCTTGTGTCCCCGGGCGGGCCGCCAACTCGGCGTAACGGCGCAGGGTGGTCTCCCGGCTCTCCTGCAACGCCAGAAAGAGCTCCTCCCAGCGCTTGTCATCGCGTTCGTTGCGCCCGGCAAGTGTCTGCTCACGCTTTTCCACCGTCTCCGCGACTGCGGCCACACGTTTTTCCAGATTGGCTAGAGCCTTCCCCTGGTCTCGGGCAGCTCCCGAAGGCTCGGCAAGGTCCTCCAGTTGTTTTGCAAGGCTTCCCTGGCCCTTCTCCAACAGCGCGGACAAATCGCCCAAACGCTGATCACGCTGCGCCGCGATGCGCGTTAGTTCTGTCTCGAGACTCTCGCGCACTGCCGCAAGGCTCTGGTCACGCTCCGTCCTGAGTTGTTGCACCCACTTCTTCAACTCCTGCTGCAACACCTCCCGTTGCGCGGCCGACAGTACCGCCGTGAGCTTGCCCTCCAAGGCCGTTCCGTCCGAGTTCTCCGACAAGCCGCTTGCTCCGAGCAGCTCCACCGTCTCGCGCACCCGCGCGAGCTGCCCTTCGGCATGGGCGAGCGAGATCATCATCTCGGTCATGTTGGATTCGTTGCCCTGGGCCGTCCGGGCGAGAGACGCCTTCAGTTCGCGAATCTCCCACGCGGTGTACCCCAGCGCCACCGTGGCCACCACGAGTGCCAGGAATGCAATCGTCTTGCCGAACAGCGAACTCATCGGCGTGGTCTTCGGCGGCCGACCCCGGCCGCCGGGTCAGTTGGCCGCGGCCTCCAGTCGGCCGGCGGCTTCGGGGCTGAGTTGAGGGCGCACGAAGGCCTGATAGATGGACTCGTTCTGCAGCCACATGATGTCCACCCGGGTTCTCACGGCCGCGCGCATCTCCTCCTGAAGCCCCGCGTCCATGATGTGTTCCTTGATCACTTCCACGATGAAGTCTCCGTGTCCTTCATCATGGTACTCGTGTGCCCGGAAGAACGCCAGAGCCTCCGAGGGAATCCAGGGGTAGTTCGTTTCGAGTGCCTGGCGCTCTTCGCCCATGCGCTTGGGCCCCTCCCCTTCGAAGACCAGTCCGGTGCCGATGGCCACGGCCCAGTGGCTTTGCTGCACCAGTTGCACATACATCTCCAGGGCCGCCTTGATTCCCGGCAGGGGTTCGTAGCCCTGCATCTCTTCGCGGGGGATGCCCAGACCCTCGCCAAAACGGGTCCACAACTCCGCGTGGCTGGGGTACTCGCCGCCGAACAGATCCTCGCCCTCCTCCTCCACCATGTTCTCCAGCAGCATGCGCCGCAGCGCCTGGATGGGGCACTTCTGGTAGCGGATGCCGAAGAACCGATGGATGTTGCGGAACTCGTGAAACTGGTTCTTGGCCCACCCCTGCAACTGCTCCCGGGTGAGCTCTCCACCCAGGAGCAGTTGCCGGACCGGATGCACCGGATACCGGCCCCGCAGGACACCACGGAGGTCGTCGATCAGCGCTTCCGGCGCGAGCACTTCCATCTCTTCCTCCCGACTCCGCCCCGGCTACTGGCCGGGGACGAAGAGCTGCTGGCGCCGCACCTGGCCGGGGAAGACGTCCTTGCACTCGCCGTCCTCCAGCACGACCTCGCCGTTGACCACCACCGCGCCGATACCGGGCGGATGCCGGAAGATTTCGTTCTCGTCCAGCTTCTTGGGCATGCGCTTGCTGGCGAGGTCGTCGACCTTGTCCGGGTCGAACACGGTGACGTCGGCCGGCAGGCCGGTCTTGAGGATGCCCCGGTTCATTCGCAGCTTGGCCGCGGGATGCCCGGTCACCTTGTGCACCGCCTCCTCCAGGTTGAAGAGACCCTTGTCGCGGCGCCAGTGGCCCAGCACCCGTGTGGGGGCGCCGTGCCAGAAGAAACGGTCCAGGTGCGCGCCCGCGTCGGTGCCGATGAGCCCCTCGGTGGTCTTGATCATGTCGGCAAGCAGGCCCATGTGGCCGTTGGCGAAACCCTGGTAGTAGAGCTTCGACGCCAGCCCGTCCTCGATCCAGGTGTCGAAGAAGGCGTCCGACTCGGATTTGCCGCCGGCCGCGGCGATCTCCGCGACGTTCTGCCCCTCGCGCGACCTGAGGTCCTCGCGCTGCATCACGTCGAAGTACACGCCTTGCCATCCGAGCCACTCGATGTAGGCCGGCTCGCCCGCGTTCTCGCGCCGCTGCTCGTCCAGCCTGCGGCGCACGTCGGGATCCTGAAGCTTGCGCGCCAGCTCGCCGCGGTCCTGCTTGATCTCTTCCCACAGGGGCAGGCCGTCGAAGATGAAGCAGTCGTCCACGTCGAAGCGCCGGATATGCGAATACGGGATCACCACGCCGTAGATGTCCTTGCCCCGTTCCCGCGCCTCCTTCATGTACTCGATGGCGCGTTCCCCGTCTTCCTTCTCGCCCGGCCGCACGCGGAACTCGTTGCCGATCATCGGCACGTTGATCTTCTCCACCAGCTCGGGGAAGCCGCTCTCGGGCTTCAGGAGGTTGCCGAACCCGTTGAACTGGAAGCAGCCGCCGTACTCGCCGGCGACGTTGGCGAGGGCCGCCATCTCCTCCTGGGTGGCCAGGGTGCTGGGAGTGCCGGCGTGAATGGCCGGGCCGCCGCGCGGGCTGGACGAAAAGCCGATGCCGCCGGCCTCCATCCCTTCGCGCACCATCTGCTTCATGGCCTCCAGCTCCTCGGGCGTGGCTTCGCGCTGGTAGGCCGCCTCGCCCATGACCACCAGCCGCACCGGGGAGTGGGGCACCAGGGCGGCCACGTTCACGCCCACCCGGCCCTCCAGGTAGTCCAGGTACTCGGGGAAGGTCGTCCACTTCCAGTCGTCGTCGTTGACGTAGTCGTCGAGCACCCGCCGCAGGTACTTGATCAGCACGTCGCGCGGCTCGCCCTTGGGCGGCACCGGCGCGATGGAGGCGCCGCAGTCGCCGATAACGATGGAGGTGACGCCGTAGTTGACCACGGGATTGCCGTGGGGGTACTGCACGATGAAGAGGTCCATGTGGGTATGGGAGTCGATGAATCCCGGCGCCACCACCTGGCCGCGGGCGTCGATCTCGGTCGTGCCCGGCCCGACGTTCTTGCCGATGTCCGCGATGGTTCCCCCATCGATCGCCACGTCCGCCTCGAAGCCGGGGCTTCCGGTGCCGTCGACAACCAGCCCGTTCTTTACGACCAGATCATGCGCCATGGTTCTCCCCCTTTTGCCGGGTGTGGAATATGCTTGTCCGACTCCCCTAGTTAGACCGAAAGTCCGCATCGCGTCAAGGAAAGGCCCACCTGCAACCATTACGGCAACGCTTCCCAAGGCACCCGCGCGTTCCGGCTGGACGGTCTTCCCGCTTTTGACTAGACTCCTCCGCGTGACTCATTTGTCGGCAGACGTCCTGGTGGTGGGAGCGGGCGGCGCGGGCATGTACGCGGCCATCGCCGCGGCCAGACAGGATGCCTCCGTGCTGCTGCTGGACAAGTCGCTCGTGGGACGCGGCGGCGCCACCATCATGGCGCAGATGACCGTGGCCGCCGCCATCGGGCACGAAGAGCGCGACCACTGGGCCGACCACCTCGACGACACGCTCGCTGCGGGCCGCGAACTGTGCGACGAGAAGCTCGCGCGCCTGTTGTGCGAGAACGGCCCCGCCCGGATCTTCGAGATGGACCGCTGGGGCGCCCACTGGGCGCGCGGCGCGGGCGGGCGCATCCGCCAGGTCCAGGCGCCCGGCCACGGCCGCGCGCGCTGCTGCTACGTGGATTTCCTCAACACCGGGCCGGGGGTGGCAGGGACGCTGCGGCGGCAGGTGAGCACGATGAGCGGTGTACGCCGGGTCAGCAACGTGACGGTCACCGACGTCGTCGTTCACGATGGCCGCGCGGTGGGAGCCGTGGGCCTGGACGTGGTCACCGGCGACATCGTCACCTTGGCGGCCGAGGCGGTCATCCTTGCGGCGGGCGGGCTCACCAAGATCTTCCGGCGCAACAGCGCCTCCACCAACATGGGCGGCGAGGCCTACGCTCTCGCGTTGCGGGCCGGTGCCGACCTCATCGACATGGAGTTCGTGCAGTTCTTCCCTATCGCCCACCTGGCGCCCCGGCTCGTGGGCATGGACCCCATCATGTGGGACCCCTTCCGCTACAAGCTCGGCGGCAGGCTGCTGAACGGCGACTTCGAGGAGTTCATGCACCGCTACGGCGGTCAGGACAGCGGCAAGTACACCACGGTGCGCGACCAAGCCTCCTATGCCATCCTGAAGGAGGTGGAGTCGGGCCGGGGCTCGCCCCACGGCGGCGTCTACCTGGATTTCCGGCACGTTCCCGACGCGACTTTGCGGGACGCCTTCGGCCCGGTCATCGACCGGCTGGCGACCAACGGCATCGACCTCACACAGACGCCCGTGGAGGTGGCGCCGACGGCGCACTACCACATGGGCGGGATCCGCGTGGACCAGCGCATGGAGACCCGCGTGGCGGGACTCTACGCCGCCGGCGAGGCCGTGGGCGGCGCCAACGGCGCCAACCGCCTGTCCGGCAACGCCATCACCGAGGCGCTGGTTTTCGGCGAATGCGCGGGGCGCGCCGCGGGCGCCGCCGCGGCCGGCACCTCCTCGGGTTGGAACGACGCGGCGGCCGAGGACGCGGTGGCGCGCCTTCGGTGTGCCGCGGAGACGTTTTCGGACGACGGCGTCCCGGCCAACGTCCTGCAACGCCGGCTGCAGGATCTCATGTGGGAGGATGTCGGCCCTTTCCGGACCGGCGACCAACTCCGGCGCGCGCTCGACGGCATCGGCGAAATCCGGGAGACTCCCGCCACGGTGCACGCCGGCGGCGGCTACAACCTCGACCTGCAGGACCGGCTGGAGCTGCACGCCATGCTCGCCACCGCCGAGGCGGTGACACGGGCCGCCCTGGGCCGCGCCGAGAGCCGCGGTGCCCACCAGCGTCTGGACTTCCCGGAGAGCGACTCGGGACTCGTGCGGAACCAAGTGATCGAAATGAAGGGCGAAGAAGTGGCGGCGCGCTGGTAGGATGGGGAACAAGGCGCCCGACGCTGTGGACCGTCATTCCCGCGGAGCGGGAATCCAGGGGTGGGGAGTGGCGAAATCAAAATGAGCGGCACGACAGCGCGAACCAGCCACGCGACGACCGAGTTGCGCGTGCGGCGCGGCGGCAGCGGAGACCCCGAACGATACGACATGTATCGGGTACCCTACGAGGAGGGCATGTCCGTCCTCGACGCGCTCGTGTGGGTACGCGCCCACGTGGACTCGAGCCTGGCGTTCCGTTACGGTTGCGTCAACGCCAACGCGTGCAAGACCTGCATGGCATTGGTGGACGGACAGGTCGCCTACCTGTGCACCGCGCGTCTCGCACCCGAGGGAGCCCAGGTGGAACCGTTGCCCAAGCGGCCGCTGATCCGCGACCTCGTGACCGACACCGTGCCCGACGACGAGAAGCTGTGAGCACCGGAACCGTTTCCGCACGCGACAGACGACGGAACCATGGAGCCAACATCCTACGACCTGGTGGTCATCGGCAGCGGCCCGGCCGGACAGAAGGGCGCCATCGCGGCGGCCAAGATGGGCAAGCGCGTGGCGGTCATCGACCGTTACGACATGCTCGGCGGCGTGTGCCTGCACGCCGGCACCATCCCCAGCAAGACCCTGCGATTGGCGGTGCTCTACCTCACGGGCTTCCAGCAGAAGTCGTTCTACGGGCAGGCCTACTCGCCCAAGTCGCACGTGACCGTGGATGATCTCATGTTCCGGGTGCGCACGGTCGTCGAGCGGGAACAGGCCCAGGTGACCGACCAGCTCCAGCGTAACGACGTCACTCTCGTGAACGGCTGGGCGAGCTTCGTCGATGCCCATACGCTGCAGGTGGAGGACGGGCAACAGGTCCGGGCCGACCACATCCTCATCGCCTGCGGCACGCGCTCGGCGCGGGACCCGGAAATCCCCTACGACGGGCAGAAAGTCATGGTTGCGGAAGACTTCGGCAGCGCGGGCCACGGGGAGATACCCCGCAGCATGATCGTGGTCGGCGCCGGGGTCATCGGGCTGGAGTACGCCTCGATGCTCTCCGCGCTGGGCGTGCGCGTGACGCTGATCGAACGGCGCGACACCATGCTGGACTTCGTGGACCGGGAGATCATCGAGGCGCTGCGTTATCACATGCGCCGGCGCGACGCCATCTTCCGCCTGGGGGAACACGTGACCGGCGTGCGCATTCAGGACAACGGCTTGGTGCGCGCCGAACTGGAGAGCGGCAAGCGCGTCACCGGCGACGCCCTGCTGTACACGGTAGGTCGGCAGTCCAACGCGGACCAACTCGGGCTCGACCGCATCGGCATCGACACCGACGCGCGCGGGCGCGTTACCGTGAACGGGAACTTCCAGACCGTGCGGCCGCACATCTACGCGGTGGGCGACTGCATCGGCTTTCCCGCCCTGGCCTCCACCTCCATGGAGCAGGGCCGTCTCGCCAGCACCCACATGTTCGACGGGCCTTCACTCAAGCCCGCGCCTTTCTTCCCCTACGGCATCTACTCCATCCCGGAGATTTCCATGGTCGGCCGCACCGAGCAGGAACTCACCGCCGAGCGCGTGCCCTACGAGGTCGGCAAGGCCCTCTACGAGGACGTCTCCAAGGCCCAGATGGTGGGCGACCGCGCCGGCATGCTGAAGCTGATCTTCGACCCCGACACCCTCAAGCTCCTCAGCGTCCACGCCATCGGCGAGGAATCCACCGAGATCATCCACATCGGCCACGCAGTCATCGCCCTCGGCGGCACCATCGAATACTTCCGCGACAACGTCTTCAACTACCCCACCTTCGCCGAAGCCTACAAGGTCGCGGCGTACGACGGGTTCAACAAGATCGCGGAGGTGCGGTAGGCGGGCGCCCAACCAGATCCCTGTCGGCCGCACTCGGTTGACAAACAACATCTGTTGTATATTCTGACCATATACACGATGCTTGACTTCGACCGGATCGTCGGCTTCCAATGGGACTTGGGGAACGCCCGGAAAAGCGCGGACAAGCACGGCGTTCAGCAAGCCGAAGCGGAACAGGTTTTCTTCAACGAGCCGCTGTTGGTGCTCGAAGACATAGACCACAGCAGGTCAGAACGGCGATTTCACGCTCTGGGTGTGACGGACGCAGGGCGGAGACTCCACGTGACGTTTACACTGCGGGACCAGGATACGCGGATCCGGGTGATCTCGGCCCGTGGCATGAGCCGTAGAGAGCGAGGCCACTATGAACAGCAAAAGTAAGACTCTTCCTTCCTTCAAGACCGAGGAGCAAGAGCGGACGTTCTGGGAAAGCCACGACTCCGCGGACCATGTGGATTGGAGTCGAGCCGAACGCACTCGTTTCCCCAATCTCAAGCCTTCGAGCAAGGCCATTTCGCTGAGGCTGCCGATTGACCTGCTCGAACGAATCAAGACGGCGGCCAACAAACGGGACGTTCCCTATCAGTCCCTGATCAAGATATGGCTGTCCGAGAAGGTGGACGCCGGGTAAGCCCGTCCCCTCATCAGGAAGGCTCTCAGCCGGTTTCAGACCTTCCTGGTGCTTTCGGCAGCCCTGAGAATGGCATTAGCGGTGTGGCGGCTCTTCAGGTTGTAAGGGACCAACAGAACCTTGCCCGTTCTGAGGCTCTTCCATTTCTCGTGTGAGCCCTTGGCACGTTTCCAATAC
>JAJDXX010000238.1 GCA_022823055.1 Candidatus Binatia bacterium
AGTGCGCCCTCAGCCCGCCGCCTGGCGGCGGAACGGGGCGGCTACCCGGCGATCAGGCCATTGCCGGACGCCTTCCCGGTCGAAACAAGAACATGTGAAGGCTGAAACCAGCGGAAATGCCGCTTGTTCAGACCTTCCCTAGGTCGTTGGCGAGCATGCGCGCCCAGAACTCGTGGCCGGCGTCAGGGACCCCCTCGCTCAACTTGATGGGCTTGCCGGCGTAGCGCTCATAGGCGGCGGCCATGACATCGGGACGCTGCATGAGCGTCATGACGCCCATCAGGGTCGAGCCCGACGACAGCGGGTTCTTCATGCCCACCCGGCCCTTGAACTTGGGCTCGGTCAACTCCCACACGTTCTTGACGGGCGGCGCGTCGGGGTAGGCCTCGCGGTTGTAGAGGAAGACCATGGCCTCGTTGACGCGGATCAGCAGCGGGTCCTGGTTCTCCTTCGGGATCCGGTCCCTGTAGTGGTGCGGCACGTAGTTGACGAGGCGGTTCTTGTTGAGCATCTCGTAGATTACCTGACCCGAGTTGCCGGTGGTGACGATGTCGGCGTTGAAGATGTTGGCGTTCTGCTCGCGGATGGTCTTCTCGACCGACTTGACCGACCCGAGGTCGTGCACGGTCACCTTGATCTCCGGATGAATCTTGGCGAACGGCTTCACCAGCTTGGCGATGCGGCCGGACGACGTGTAGACCACGACCTCGCCTTCGGCTTTCGCCTTGGCGACGATCTCCTTCCAGTTCTCGTCCTTGTCATAGGGGCCGAGCTTGGCCGCCTTGAGCCAGGCCTCCATTTCCGGCGGCGGCTGGGAGGCGGCGTTGGCGGTGGTGATGAAGGAAAGGGCGAACACGGCGGCTAAGAGAACCGCCGGCAGACGCGTTATGAGGTTCTTCATGGTATTCTCCCCATGGGTGAAATCACCCGGTTCATGGATGTGGTTGACGGGAATTCCGTTCGCGGCAATCGGCGTCTACATTACGCGCATTCGGGCCGTACACGCAAGGCTCTCGCCCCGCTGCCTGTAGCCGGGCAGGCAGTCGCCGCCGCACGCGACACTGGAAAGATGGCGTATGAAGACTCTTCCTCCCCTCAGTTTGATTGCCCGTGGTCTCGATCCCCACGGCGCCGACATCTTCATCGGCGGCACCGCGGCGGCGCGTGATGCAGGCCTGTTGCGTCGCCACGGCATAACGACCGTCGTCAACACCGCGGTCAATGTGGACGTCAACTATGTGGCCGGTCCGGATGATGGCGACGGGGAGCCTGACGCGTTGTGCCGTTCCGGGTTCGCGCCGTTTCGGGTCTACAAGCTGGGGCTGGTGGACGGCGAGAATCCCCGAGGCATGATGCTCGGCGGATACTGCATCCTGCACGGCGCCCTCCACCAGACCCTGCCGGAGAAGGAGAGCTATCCCCGACAGGAACAGGGCAACGTCCTGGTCCACTGCCGTGAGGGCCGTAGCCGTTCCGTCGCCCTGGCCGCGCTCTATCTTCACCTGCAGGACCCGGTCCGGTTCCCCAAGCTCGAAGACGCCATCGCCCTGGTGAGGGAGAAACGCGGACTGCCGCCGGAAGAGTGGTTCGAAACGCCGAGACCGGAAATCATCAATGCGGCCGCCGAGGCGGCGCGGGGGATCCGGTTGCTGCGCGAGATGGGAATCCTGTGACCCGAGGAGAATTGATCAGAATCTTCGTACAGGAGAGAACGGGCGCTATGTCCAAGACCCGCGAGAAATTCGCTACCCAGGTTGATTCCGAAATCCTGTCTGCCATTCGTGCGATTGCGGAGCAGGAGGGCCGTCAGCTTCAGGCCCTCGTGGAAGAGGCGCTTGTCGATCTCGTCGAAAAACGAAAACAGGCCCGGCTACGACCGGGTGTCGAGGCTGCCTATTTCGCCAGTCACGACAAGTACGGTGAGCTATACAAGAAACTGGCTGAATGAGTGACCTCCTCACGGCAAGGCCCGCGTCTGACCACAGACACAGATAGTCCCATCAGCGTTCTGCCGGCGCCACTGTGCCGGCCAACCAAGCGGGGAACCTCGATGAACATCAAATCCAGACCCTGCGACGGACTGCACGGGTCGCTTCGCATCATATCGTCGAAGTATCATTTCACGCGGGCCATGATCATGGGGTCGCTGGCCCACGGGCGGACCACGATCATGGACCCGTCCGGGGCCTTCGTCGGCAAGATGACGTCGACCACCGAGAACATTTCCGCGTTTGGTCCGGCCATCGAGTTCACCGAGGATACCTGTGTCATTGACGGTGGTGACTATCACACGCCGGGGAACGTGATCGATGTCGACGACTCGGGCACCACGCTCCAGTTCCTGCTGGGGGTCGCGGCGGCGACTCCGGGGTGGACGGTGTTCACGGGCAACCAGTCTCTGCGCAGACGGCCCATCAAGTCGTTGCTGGACAGTCTGTCCGCGCTGGGCGTCCATTGTCATTCGGCCCAAGGCGACGGAACGGCGCCCATCATCGTCCAGGGCGGCGGCTTCGCCGGCGGAGAAACGGAGATCTCCGGCTTTATTTCCCAGTGGCTGTCGGGGGTCCTGATCTGCGCGCCGCTCAGCCGCGACGGGGTGACCGTCCGGGTCACGGATATGTTGCGGGAGAAGCCGTACATCGACATGACGCTGCAGATGCTCGACACGTTCGGGATCGAATACGATGCCGGCGGCGCCCCCGACGTCTATGTGGTCCCCGGCGGACAAACCTACAGGCCCGCAAGCCTGACCGTTCCCGGCGACTTCTGTGTCGCATCGGTGCCCATGGTGGCAGCCGCCATTACACCAGGCTCGGACATCACCCTGCAGAATCTCGACATGACCAGCATTCACCCGGAAAAGAGGATCGTCGATATCATGATCGAAATGGGCGCCGACCTCACCATCGATACGGCGGCCAACACGATCCGGGTCCGGGGCTCGAAACCGATGCACGGTATCGACATCGACGTGACCCACTCACCCGACTTGGTGCCCATTCTGTCGGTGTTGGGTTGTTTCGCCGAAGGCACGACCCGGATCGTCAACGGCGAGCACGTCCGTTACAAGGAGAGCGATCGGATCGCCTCGATGATGGAGCTGGCCAGGATCGGCGCCCGCATCGAGGAACGGCGTGACGGGCTCGATATCGTCGGCATCGACGGCTATCGTGGTTCGGCGACGCTCGATGCCTACCTCGATCACCGCGTGGCGACGGCGTTGTCGGTGGCGGGCCTGCAGGGGGACCGGGAGATCACCGTAACCAGGGCCGAGAATTTCGTCATGTCTTATCCGGATTTCATCGACGATATGAACGGGCTGGGGGCATCGCTGAGCATCGAGGAGGGGTGAAAGGCCGTCCGAGAGCCGTCCGGACCCGGACTCCGGAGCGTCACAGGCGGCCGAGGTCAAAGAGGCGCCGGTCCATGATGTCCCGCAACGCATCGCCCAGTAGATTGAACGCGAGGATTGCGAGGAATATCGCGACACCGGGAAAAATGCTCATCCACCACAACGTCCAGTGTTGCATGCCGGTCGCGATCATCACCCCCCAGCTCGGGGTGGGCGGCTGGGCGCCGAGGCCGAGGAAGTTGAGGGCGGACTCGATCAGCAGCGCGCTCGACGCTATGACCGCCGAAAAGACGATCACGTTGCCCGCGGCGTTCGGCCATATGTGCTTGAACGCGATTCGGGTGCCGCTGGCGCCCACGGCGCGGGCGGCCTCGACGAACTCCATCGACTTGAGACTCAGGACCTCGCCGCGCACGAGCCGTGCGAACATGCCCAACTTCGCCAACGCGATGGCGAGGACGGTGTAGAAGAGATTCGGCCCGAGTGCCGCCACGATCGCCAGCGCCAGGATCAGGGGCGGAATGGCCAACAAGGCGTCGATCACCCGCATGATCAAGGCGTCCCAGAACCTGCCCAAGTACGCCGCGATGAAGCCGAGGACCGCCCCCGCGATCAGCGAGAGGGCAACGGCGCCGGCAACCACTTGCAGCGTGACCCGCGCGCCGAAGATGATGCGGCTGGCGATGTCGCGGCCGAGCTCGTCGGTTCCCAGCCAGTGGGTCGTGCTCGGTGGGCTCAGTATCTTCTCGACGGCGACATGTTGCGGATCGAAGGGCGACAACAGCGGCGCGAAAAACGCCATCAATACGAGGCCGAGGAAGAGGACCGTCCCCACGGCGCCCTGCCGGTGCTTGAGCAGATCGCGCACCATGCTGGGTTCCGCCCCGCCGCCCCTCGCCGATGTCTTGTCGGTGGAGCCGGTTGCCATACCTGACCGGGGCGTCTCTTGTACCTGGCTCACCACCCTGGGCCTTCCACTACGCGATCAAGAGCTGCCTGATGCGCGGATCGACGTACGCGTACAGTATGTCGGTAATCAGGTTGATGAATATGACCAGTAGAACCACCAGGAAGATGCCGCTTTGAACCACCGGGAAATCCCGCGTGGACACCGCCGCGACGATGAGGCTCCCCAGTCCCGGCGTTGAAAAGATCGTCTCGGTCACGATGGCCCCGCCCAGCATGTTCCCGAGCTGCAGACCCACCAGCGTCAAGACGGGTATGAGCGCATTGCGCAGGATGTGCTTCCGGACGATGGCGGACCAGGGCAGGCCCTTGGCGTGGGCGGTCCGGACGTAGTCCTGCGACAGCACTTGCAGGACGCTTGCGCGTGTCTGGCGAACAATCAGCGGCGCGACGTGCAGGCCGATGGTCAGCGCGGGCAAGATCATGAGTTTCAGGTTTTCGACGGGTGACTCCGTGAAAGGGACGTACCCCGAGGGCGGCAGCAGGTTGAAGGCGATGGCGAACAGGAGGATCAGCAGGACCCCAAGCCAGAAGTAGGGGACGCCGAGGGCTACGGCCGAGAACATTCCGATGACGGCGTCGACCGTGGTGCCGCGTCGCAGCGCGGCCAGGATGCCGGCGGGAATGCCGATGACCAAGGCAATGACCAGGGCGAGGGCGCTCAGCTCCAGCGACACCGGCAAACGATCGACCAGCATGGCCCAGACACGTTCATTGCTGTGAAGCGACCGGCCCAGGTCGCCGCTCAAGGTCCTGGTCAGCCAGTCCAGGTATTGAACGAACATCGGGCGATCGAACCCGTATTGCTGGCGCGCGATCTCGCGCTGCTCGGGAGTCGCGAACTCTCCCAGAACGGTCAGGGTGGGATCGCCCGGAATCACGTTGATGACGAAGAAGACGAAAAACGAGACCAGCAGGACCACCGGAACGGTTTGTCCGATTCGCTTCGAAATGAACAGAAGCATCAGATGCCCTCAGGCCTGACGACCTTGGAGAGGAGCTTGACGGGCGCGTCGGGGCGCCGCAAAGCGACGCCCCGAGCAGAATTGACAGCCCGAGGGGGGAGGGAAGGAGTCAGGTTTTCGCCCCGCGGGTTTCTTGAAGCCTCGATGCGGTTCTTGAACGTCGGCGTGCTACTTGGCCGTCCAAGCCTCGGCAAACACCCAGGCGCCGCCGACCGTGCGCTTCAGGTTCTTCACCGCGGTCCGCTCAACCTGGGTGGACTCCATGAAGAACAGGAAACCGTAGAGCGCATTGTCGACTAGGTAGGCCTGAATCTCCCGGTAGAACCCCTTTCTCACCGACTGATCGGTCTGCCGGGCGGCATTGTCGATCATGTCGAACAGCTTTTCGTCGCTCACCCCGGTCCGCTGAATGCGCGCGCGCCGTCCGAATATCCGTCCGAAGGTCTGGGCCGGGTCGATCCCCGGTACCGTGAAGCGGCCGATACCGAACATGTGGTTCTTGGCGCGCAGACTGGCCTGCATCGATTGGCGGTCGACGGTCTTGATCGTGAGATTGATGCCGGCCTCCTTCAGTTGCGCCTGCATGAGCTGGGCGACGGTGGAGTCGGGCTGCCGCTTGATGATATCCAGTCGCGCGTCAAGACCGTCCTTGTGCCCGGCTTCGGCCAGCAGTTGCCTGGCGCGCGCGGGATCATGGCTATACTTTTCGAGTGTGGCGTCGAACACCCAGTTCTGGTTGGGGATCAGGGTGGGAGTCACCTGTCCTCTGCCAAGGGTGATCACCTTCATCATCGTTTGACGATCGAGGCCGAACAGGACCGCCTGTCTCAGCCGGATGTCGTCGAACGGCGGCTTCGAAATGTTAAACGCGAACATGACGTGCCGGCCGTTGCCGGTGCGCACGAGCCGAAGGTTGGAATCACCGCTCACCGTCTTCAGGTCCCGGGCCGAGACGGTGTCGATGACGTGGACGTTGCCGGACTTGACTTCGATGACCTTCACCGCGCTCTTCTTGATGAACCGGATGATGACGCGGTCGAGATAGGGCAATGGTTTTCCATCGGCGCTGTTCCGCCAGTAATTCGGGTTTCGTTCGAGGACGATCCTGGATCCCGATTGCCAACTGGCGAACTTGAAGGGGCCGGTCCCTGACGGGTTCCTGCCGTAATCCTGCCCGTGCTTTTCGATGGCGGCGGGCGACGAGATCAGGCCGGCGAAGGCGATGGCCGGCAGTGCGGCCGAACTCGGCGCCTTGAGATTGATACGCAACTCATGGGGGCCGCGCACTTCCACCCCCGTGATCGCCGACAAGTCGGAGGCACGCGGTGCGTTCAACTCCTTTGACAGCGCGCGGCGGAACGTGACGGCCGCGGCTTCCGCGTTGAACGCCGTGCCGTCATGGAACTTGACGCCTTGCCGCAATGTGAAATCGATCGATTTCTTGTCGTCGGTGAACTTCCAGCTCGTCGCCAATCCGGGTGCAACTTCGCCGCTTCCCGAAATCTCCAGCAGCGACTCATAGATCTGCCGCCAGACGTAGTGATCCAGGTTGCCCCCGTCACCGAACAACGGGTCGAGAGACTTCGGCTCCAGCACGGTCGCGCCGACGATGGTTCCGCCTCGTACCGGCTTGTCCTGCGCAAAGGCCGGGTATGCCGCCGCGACGGACACGAAAATCCCGATCGCGAGGATCACGGACAGGTTGCGCGCACAGCGCGTTCCCCAGCTTGCAATGTTCATTAGGCCATCCTTTCCAAACGGCTGTTTGAGTTGTGCGAGTCCCTGGAACAAAAGCCGCGCCACGTTAACAAAGGACGCGGGGGCATGTCAATTTTAGGGAAGATCAGGGAAGATCGGGTAGTGTCCAAACTGAGACACTACCGAAGAGCAGGACTCTCGGCGGCGCCTCGGCCGTGGCCTGACCCCGCGCGCGTCATTTCCCGCCGCACCCTACAAGTACCCCTCCTCTCGATAGTACCGCTCCGCGCCCGGATGCAGCGGCGCACACATCGGCCCCTCCTCCGTGTTCCTGCATATCCGGCTCATGTCGAAACGCTCGCCGTCCACCGGCATGGTGTCCTTTCTGGCGGCGATGGCCTTGACCACCGCGTAGGCGAGGTCGTCGGGGAAGTCGGCGCGGCAGAAGAACGGCCAGCCGCCGAACTCCAGGGCGGGGACGTCCGCGTCCAGTGCCGGGAACACGGACCTGGGGATGGTGGATTCGCGGAAACCGAGTTGCTCCATTGCCGCGAAGACCGACGGCCGCAACGGTAGGAGGACCATGTCCCGGGACAGGGCGTCGGCTGTCCAGCCCGTGATGCCCTCGTCGAACACCGCGTCATAGGCGCCTTGCTCGATGCCCTGCATGCGCCGCGGGTGCGAGGGGACGGGGACCTTGTCCACGCTGCCGCCCCATTGCTCCATGTCTTCGAGGTTCCAGCCGCAAAGACTCAGGACTCGCCGGAGGGTGAACTCGGTGGTCCCTTCGGGGCCCTGTCCCCGGGTCGACAGCCGGAGCGGGAGCTTCTTCTCGCCGATTTCCTCGAGCGAGCGCACGCCGAGGTCTCTCCGCACCGCGAAGGCGATCTTGTCCCATGAGGGGAAGACCGCGAGGTTTCGGATGTCGATCTTCTCCGTATAGGGCGCCAACCCGTTCAGCGCCATGTGGGTGACCGGCGAAGGGTTGAGGAAAGCCAGGTCCGCCTCGCCCGCCGCCAGGAGCCTGGGCGCCTCGAACCCGCCGAGGCGGCTGTTGCCGAGGCCGTACGAGACGATGATCTCGGAACCGTCGGGCAGGTTCCCCTGCGCCAGACCCTGGGCGATTTCGAAGGCCTCGCCGGCGCGTATGTTCATGGTCACGGCGATTCGGATTGTCGTTGCCATCGGGGCTACCTCCCGCGTCAGGTGTCTCACGGTAGCGTCCGCGGCACCACCGGGTCAACGACAGGAGCCCGTCCCGCGCGGGGGCTCTAGGCCAACCCTCCTAAACTTGCTAGAATTCTCCGGCGGCATCCCACGCCGTTGAAGCTCCGTTTCCCGAGCCGGAAACCGTCCGGATATTCCGGCCATTTCCAGGGCGCTCACGAACAAGCCGTAACCGTATTTTGCATCGACGCGCGCACCCGGCCGCCCGAGGGGTGCCGCGAACAGGGGAGGATCACAGATGGACGTCGTCGCTTGCCGCGAGGCGGTGAATCTTCGCAACATCGCGATCATCGCGCACGTGGACCACGGCAAGACCACCCTGGTGGACGCCATGCTGTGGCAGAGCGGGACGTTCCGCGAGAACCAGGACGTCCGTGAGCGGGTGCTGGACTCCATGGACCTGGAGCGCGAGAAGGGCATCACGATCATGGCGAAGAACGCCTCCGTGACCTACTGCGGGGTCAAGATCAACATCGCCGACACGCCGGGTCACGTGGACTTCGGCGGCGAGGTCGAACGCACCCTGCGGATGGTCGACGGCGTCATGCTGCTCGTGGACGCCGCCGAGGGGCCCATGCCCCAGACGCGCGCCGTGCTGGCCAAGGCGCTTGAGCTGGGCTTGCCGCCCATCGTGGTCATCAACAAGATCGACCGCCAGGACGCCCGCCCGGCGGAAGTCCTGAACGAGATATACGACCTGTTCATCGACCTGGGCGCCACCGAGGAGCAGATCGAGTTTCCGGTCATCTACTCCGTCGCCCGGCAGGGGACATGCACGCCGTCGCCGGGCGGCGAGCTCACCGACCTCCGGCCGTTGTTCGAGACCATCGTCGCGCACGTGCCGCCGCCCGCCGGGGACCCGGGTCACCCGCTGCAGATCCTGGTGACCAACGTGGCCCCGGACGACTACCTCGGGCCGCTGGCCATCGGCCGCGTCGTGGACGGCACGGTGCGGAACCGCCAGCCGGTGACCCTGTGCCGCCGTGACGGGTCGCAGACCCAGGCCGCGGTCGCGGAGCTCTTCATCTACGAAGGCCTCGGGCGTGTCCCGGTGCCGTCGGCCGGCCCCGGAGAGATCGTCGCGCTGGCAGGCATGAACGGCATCGGGCTGGGCGAGAGCATCGCCGACGGCGAGAATCCCAAGCCGCTGCCGGTGCTCGACGTGGAGGAACCCACGCTGTCGATGGAGTTCTCCATCAACGATTCCCCGTTCAGCGGCAAGGACGGCCGCTACCTGACCTCGCGCCACCTCCGGGCGCGCCTGCTCAAGGAGGCGGAGCACAACCTCGCCATCCGGGTGGAGCCCGTCGAATCGTCCGACCGCTTCCTGGTGTACGGCCGGGGAGAGCTGCAGCTCGCCGTCCTGATCGAACAGATGCGGCGGGAAGGGTACGAATTCTCGGTGGGCATGCCGCGGGTGCTGACCCGCACCGTCGGCGGTGCGGTCCACGAACCGTACGAGTTGGCGATCATCGAAACGGATGAAGAGTACCAGGGAATCGTCGTCCAGAAGCTCGGCGCGCGCAGGGGCCTCCTGGTCAAGCTGGCGGACCGCGGCTCGGGAAGGGTCCGTCTGGAGATAGAAGTGCCCAGCCGCGGGTTGATCGGATACCGGACCGAGTTCCTCACCGACACCAAAGGCACCGGAACCCTCACGCACATGTTCATCGGATACCGGCCCTGGGCGGGCGACATCGTTCACCGCCTCACCGGCGCGATGGTGGCCGACCGCAACGGCCGCGTCACGGCGTACGCCATGGTCAACCTGCAGGAGCGGGGCGAGTTGTTCGTCGAGCCCACCGACGCGGTATACGGAGGCATGCTCGTCGGCGAGAGCAGTCGCGACACCGACCTGGACGTGAACATCACGAAGGAGAAGAAACTCACGAACATGCGCGCGTCCGTCCTGAAAGGTATCGAGAAAGTCGTCCCCCCGGTGCGCATGTCCCTGGAGCAGGCCATCGAGTTCATCCGCCACGACGAACTGATCGAGGTCACGCCGCGCAGTCTCCGGCTTCGGAAACGCCATCTCGACCCGAACGAACGGAAGTACCACGCCCGCCAGGCGGAGGGTTCTCTCCGGATCGCCGGATAGCTCTACTCCTCCACGTGCCGTCCCAACAACCTCACCTGCGCCCCCGCCAGCATGTCCCGGAGCCTGCCGCGGATGGCCCACAGGCAGATGAGTGACGGGATCACCATCAGCGTCGTGATGACGAAGAAGGTGGCCCAGTCGCCCTCCAGCCAGTCCACCAGGGCGCCGGAGGCGCCAGCCAGGAGGGTGCGTCCGGCGGTGCCGATGGAGGCCATCAGGGCGTACTGGGTGGCCGTGTAGGTGCGGTCCACCAGCATGGAAATGAAGGCCACGAAAGTGACGGTGGCGAAGGCGCTGGTGAGGTCGTCCACCACCACGGCGGTGGCGAACAGGGCTTCCGACTTCCCCACCCAGAACAGCACGGCGAAGAGGAGGTTGGTGGCGGCCATGGCGATGCCGGACAGGAACATGGCCCGTATGAGGCCCATGCGGATGGCGAAGAACCCGCCCAGCACGGTGAAGCCCACCGTGGTGACCCAGCCGAGGCCTTTGGAGTAGAGCGCGATTTCGGACTTGGAGAAGCCGATCTCCCGGTAGAAGAGGATCGACATGCGTCCCATGAAGGCCTCGCCGATCTTGAACAGGAAGATGAACCCGAGCACGGTGAGGGCGATGGCGAAGCCGTTGCGCCGGAAGAAGCTCATGAGCGGGCTCACCACCGTGCCGCCGAGCCACGCCGCGGCACGGCCCATCGGGCCGGACACCCCGAGAGTGGAGGCGATCCGGTCGTCCTCCGCGGTCTGCGACGAAATGCGTTCCGCGGTGCCTTGCTCGTGCACGAACAGCAGGCCGATGTTGGTGAGGATCACCACCGCGCCGAGCACGAGGAAGGTGGCCTGCCAGTAGTCCTCCACCCCGGCGTTCTGAAAGGCGGTGGCGGTCTCCAGCGCGATGATGCCGCCGAGCTTGTAGCCGGTCCACCAACCCACCACCGCGGTGGCCGCGCCGGCGGCCATGGCTTCGCCCTCCGACGTGCCCACCTGCTCGATGCGCAACGCGTCCACGGCGATGTCCTGGGTGGCGGACGCGATGGCGATGGTGAGGCCGATGCCCACCACCCAGCCCAGGTTGGCGGTGGGGTCGGCGAAGCTCCAGAGCGCGAGGGACGCCACGATCACGGCTTGGAGCGTAAGGATCCAGGCGCGCCGGTGGCCGAGCTTCCGGGTCAGCCAGGGGATGCGGATGCGGTCGATGAGCGGCGCCCAGAGGAAGTTGATCGCGTAGACCCCGAAGATCAGCCCGGCAAAGCCGATGGTGGTGCGGCTCAGGCCGTCTTCCTTGAGCCACAGGGTGAGGCTGCTGCCGATGAGCACCCAGGGGAACCCGCTGATGATCCCCAGGAGGAAGATGCGCGCCATGCGCCGCTCCCAGTACACCGCCAGCGAGTCGATGATCTTCTGCATGGGGCTCCTTCGGGGATGAGTCTAGCCTGTTCTCTGGAATAGAACTCTGGAATAGAATATAACGGACGCGGCACCGTTTTGCCCCTCCCTGTCCCTGGATTTCCGCTTTCCAGGCTGTGTCAAAACTCCGCTCGTACTCGAATATGGTACCAACGCCCCGAACAGTCATTGATATGAAATAAACAATTATTCAATTATTTCGGGTAGTTATGGAATCCCGCTACACCCCAATGAGTCATTCCCGCTTGCCAAGCTGTGTCAAAACACCATTCAAGAGAGGCAACAACCCCCAGAAACGTCATTCCCGCGAAAGCGGGAATCCAGGAGGGGTA